>NZ_CALLVP010000027.1 GCF_938010505.1 uncultured Veillonella sp.
CGGTTACGTATTTGTCTTTTGCAGTAACGATGCGGTTGATATCGCCGATATTAGCGCCGTTTGTAATGACATCTCCGCCGCTGGCAACGTTTGTGATTTGTTTGTTGCCCGCATTAATACCACTATTATTGATTACTACGTCACCTACGGTTACGCTATCGAAATTAGGGTTTTTGCTTACAGCTACGGTCAATTTCTTAGCAGCCGTATCGTATTCCACGATTGCATTGTCTTTTGCCGCAAATTCAAGCGTATCGCCAGCTTTGATTGGGCCTTCATTATTGCCGGCCTTTACTTTAAAGCCGGATTTTAGTTTTTCAACATCATCAGCACTAGCGATGTTATTGATTGTAACTGTGCTTGCCGGTGAAGTTGGATTAGCTTTATCCTCTACTTTAAGATCAACCTTGTTATTAGTTACTGTATAAGATCCATCTGCTGCAGCTGAGTTTTTAACTAGACGATAATCAGTCTTAGATGCATTGGCAACGGTAATAGCATCAGATACCTTCTTCAATTGGTCTTCTGTTGCCGCTCTACCATTTACAACTACCGGATTTTGTACATCCCAGTCACGGTTATCTAAACCGGTCACATAGCTCTTATGGTCTGTGGAGTCGACACCCATTCTAGCTGTTCCCGCCGTTACGCTGTTCAAACCGGTCAAATCTTTGGCCAATTTCACATTTAATGAGCCATTTGAGGATACCACACCGATATTGTTATCCGACAAGTTCGCTGCTGCCGCACCGCCTTTAATATCCAATTGATCGCCCAATTGTTTATTGATGACAGTTGCATCATCACCCTTGAAGTTCAAACCTTTCGCAATAGTGGTGTTGATATTTGTGATATTTGTTGTATTGGTATCTTGTTGCGCTTTGGATGCGATATCTGTCAATGTAACTTGTTTCTTATCGCCTTTATCATTAGCTACAGTCAATACCATGTTGCCGTCGCTGTCAGCTTTATATTTACCTTGGCTATTTGGCTCAGGGTTGGCTACCAAACGATAGTCACCTTTTGCCACTTCGGTAAATACATTGCTCAAATCGACATTAACTTTACCTGTATCATTGCGTTCCAATGTCAACGTTTTACCGTCATTGGATACGCTGCCGCTTGTAACAAAGTTATTTTTAAGACCTGTCACATTAGCAGTCAAACCGTTTGTACCGGTTAGATTTGCAGTGCCGTCACCATTAGCCTGGTACGTTGCAGTACCGCCGGTTACGTATTTGTCTTTTGCAGTAACGATGCGGTTGATATCGCCGATATTAGCACCGTTTGTAATGACATCTCCACCGCTGGCAACGTTTGTGATTTGTTTGTTGCCCGCATCAATACCGTCTTTTACGATTTTTGGACCTCCGGTGATAGTCACACCATCGGTATTCATTACGGTATTGCCGGTCGTTACACTAGTCAAGCCTTGTAATTCTTTAGCCAATTTAACATTTAGTGTATTAGATCCATTGGACACTACACCGATATTGTTATCGCTCAATTTAGATACATCAGCCACGCCACCAACAACATTAGTTTGCGCGCCTAATCTTTGAGTAAATTTATTATCATTAGCCCCTGCAGCCTTTACATCACCTGCATAAACTACGCCTTTATTTACTTCCGTATTTACCGCATATAGTTGGCTACCGTTGACAGCATCCGTAGATGTAGCGGAAAGACGACCTGCTGCAACATTGGTAATAGTACGTTCCGCACCTGCCTTACCTACACTTACCGTAGAACCAGGGTTAGCGCCTGCAAAATTATGTACTTCGCCATTAATCGATTCGGATGCTGTACCAACAGCTGCTGCAGTTTCAGATCCGGCACCGATAGCCACGGCATTTTCATTCTCTACTTTTGCTTCATTACCGATAGCTACACCATTCTTTACTGATACATTAGCTTTGTTGCCTATCGCCGTACCATTTAGTCCGGTAACGGATGTCGAAGACCCTATAGCAGTGCCATCCACTGCGTTAACTAACGAAAGTCTACCGAGAGCCGTAGCCCCTATAGCTTGTGCTTTAGCTTGATTGCCGATAGCCGTGGCTTGCCCCTTTGTCGCCGCTGCCCAAGTACCAATCGCTACAGTTTCATTTTCCTGAGCCGTCGAGAACGTACCCATAGCGATAGACCACTGACCTGACGCCTTTGAGCTTCCGCCGATTGCATAAGCATAATTGTTCAATGCTTTTGAATTATTCCCCACCGCAAAGGAGCCTTCTCCCGTAGCTTCAGAGAGACTACCGACAGCAATGGCATGCTTATTTTTCGCCTTGGCGCCGCCACCGATAGCAGCAGCATATTCTCCACTAGACTCGGCCTTTGAACCGATGGCAACCGCATTTTCCTGTGACGCATTGGCGATAGCACCTAAGGCAACCGCATTCTTAGCACTAGCCACCGAGTCCCCGCCGACAGCCATAGCATATTCTGCGTGAGCCTTAGAGGTCGCACCGACAGCAACCGCATTTTCTGCTCTCGCTTCAGACCAAGGACCAATTGCTGCCGCATTTTTAGCTGTAGCATGTGATCCGCCACCTACGGCTGTAGAATACGCTCCTGTAGACTCACTATGTGCTCCTAACGACAAAGCAACCGTGCCAGTCGCCTGAGCATAACCGCCAATCGCCACATTGTGCTGATCGGCACCACTATTGGTTCCATTACCCCAGGCTACACCTGCCCCTGTTCCGGCAGGATTTACCGCTTGGGCAACATTTAGTGGCGGTGCTACGCTCCCCACTAATGCAAGTGCACATAAAAGAGTGCGTACACCTGTGCCGGTGCTTCCGTTGATCTTGCCACGATTGTTAGCGATTTCCGAAACAACCACATAACAGTTTTTCACCCGACTCCAAATAACTTTGTAAATCCGATTCATAACTTCCCTCCTAAATTCCTCCTGTTACACTAAAATTACGCTCTCTATATTGAAGTAAAAGATATATACCCTCTGTAAAAAACACCTTTTTAAAAACAGGCGAGTATTCATCTTAATAATCATTATCACATCATTATAGTAATAATTCAAGAATCGCTAAATCTTGATTATTATGTAATGTATTTACAGTGCCAGGAAACAAAAACAAGACTACTTTGATTTATTATAGTTATAAAGAAAAACGATTTAAAACAAAGCAGACCTTTCTAAATATTATTATAACAAAAAATAAAATATCTGAAAATAGTTATAAAATTATAATCAGAACCACCCGTAAAACGGGTGGTTTGCTCACGGGCTATAAGCCCGTAGTACTAGGCCAGCGTCTAAAGGCGCTGGCTTTCACTACGTTCAAGCCGCATAGCCATTGACTCGTAACCTTCCCCTCAAAGGGGATATGTATTACTTGCTACCCTTAAAAGGGTCCTCATATTCTTTTACACTTAACTTATCCTTCATTTGGTCATGTAACTCTTGCTCACGTATATATTTTTTTACTGTTGCCTCATTTAGACCTACCGTACTAACATAATATCCCTCGGACCAAAAGTGTCTATTTCCAAATTTATACTTTAAGTTTGCGTGTTTATCGAACATCATAAGTGCACTTTTACCCTTTAAATATCCCATAAAAGATGAAACTGCTATTTTAGGTGGGATTAATACTAACATATGCACATGATCTGCCATGAGCTCCCCCTCTATAATCTTGACGCCCTTATATTCACATAAACGCCTCAGTATTTCACGTAAACTATTTCTATATTGATTATATATAACTTTACGTCTATACTTAGGTGTAAATACTATGTGGTATTTGCATAACCATTTTGTGTGCGCAAGACTCTGTGTCTTTGTTGCCATATAAAATCACCTTTCTTTTGCATATAATGCGGCTTGAACACCTACATTATACTTAAGCAAGGTGATTTTTTTGTATAACTTTCCTTGCCGCACCCGCATAGCGGGTGGTTTAATGATTCGCGACTACGTCGCGAACCAGTCTAAAGACAATAAAATTAGAAAAACCACTTGATACATGTATCAAGTGGTTTTTAGTATGATTTACTTACGTATTATAATTTACCAAGACGCTTCATGGCATTATAAATTTTTTCAGCAAGACCTGTCATTTGAGATTTAGGAATACCGCATGCTGCTATACGAATACCATTTGCTAATGCAATCACATAGATATGCTCTTTTTTCAATTCTTCACAGATAGCATTCGCAGAGTCTGTAGGAATTGTAATAAAGAAACCACCGCGGTAAGGTAACATAGGAAGGCCTACTTGTGCCGCTTCTTGTTTAAAGATATCAGCGCGATCACGGATTAATTGATAGTAACAATTACGCTCATCTTCATAAGCTTTAAATTTAACAGAATCCGCCACAATATTTGCCATTGTACGCATTGCAGGACGACAAATATTAGACCATGTAGCACGACTTGTAGATTTGTTAATTTCTAAAAATTCATCAGCAATTTCTTCATCATCAGAAATGCCAATCATAGCACCAACACGTTGACCATACATGGTAAATCCTTTAGATAAGCTATAGCATACACAAGTAAGAATTTCTTTAGGTAAGTGACCAAATTTACTAAAGAATGCACGTACTTCTTCTTTTTCACCAGAGTAATCAAGGTACGCCACATCAACACCAATAATCACATTATTGCGACCAATAGCAACTAACTCTTTCAAGAAGTTAAGAATAGAATCCCAGTCTTTATCTTCAATAGAGTACCCTGTTGGATTATTGCCAGGTGTATTAAATACGATGACTACATTTGTTTGTTTAGCCGCCAATTCATTTACACGATTTTGGAATGCTTCATGGTTAAAGTTATTATGTTCATCAAATAAAGAGTACGTAACTAATGTACGACCAGTATCGCTACAAATGACACGGTATGCACCCCAATACCAATCTGCAGTTAATACTTCATCACCAGGTTCTGTATAGTTATGAATCAAATGATGAATACCACCAGTACCACCAGCGGTAGCAATACTACGGATATGGCCTTCTGGACGAGAATTACCAAAACATTCTTTCTCAGCAGCAGATAAAAACTCTGGAATACCCGCAATTGGTGCATAACCAATGTGTTCAGAATCAGAAAGACTCAAGTATTCCTCTTTAACAGTTTTAAGAAAAACTAATTTACCCTCTTCATCATGAATAGCACCCAAAGTACCATTTACAACGTTCTCACGGCCATTTTCTTTTGCATCTGCTTGAGCTTGACCAGCAGTTACAAAGATCACGTCTTTTAATTTTTTTCCTTTTGCATGCTTTGCTGCAACACTTGTCATAACTTACACCATCCTATCTGTAACAAATATTACATGTTTATCATACCTAAACTTATTTAAATATACAACGTATATTCAGTAAATATATTGTATACATAGCAATTTGTACTAGTTATTCGTAATTTAGTCTTTGACAAAACATATGTAAAGTATATCAAGCATCTCAAATAAAGTAATTTATCAACAATATACAGTAAGACTGTAAATATATAAAAAAAGGACCACTCATAAGAGTGGTCCTAATCATCCTTAGAAGGAGTAGCCTACACCAGCGTGTAAACCTTTTGCAGTTTTATCGTTACTATTTACGCTATATTTATCATAGCCATAGTATACATTTAAGTCGATATCAGGGCGAACTTCATATTGAGCACCTACTTGGTAAGTTTGCTTAATATCATTACCCCAACCAGCTTTAGCAAAGCCGTTTACTTTATTAGTCAAAGGTACATGACCGATAACACCAGCTTGGAAGCCTAGTTCAGTGTCATTTGTACGAATTGCAGTACCAGCACCATAAACGTTTACGTTTGGATGCACTTTGTAAACTAATGCTAATTGATGATCTTTAATATCGCCATTTTTTGCATTTAATTTATCATAAGAGTATTGTAATGCAGTTTTATCGGAAAGGTCGTGTTGTAAAGAAACACCGAAACCATCATTGCTATTGCCGCCACCTTTAGATACATGTTGTTTAAAAGCGTAATCAGCTTGTACCTTAGTGGACCCATCGCTAATTTTTGTTACAGGTGCAGCAGCAAATGCACTACCTGCTACTACTGTAGCTGCTAAAGTCAATAATACTAATTTCTTCATTTTAACCTCCTATACACATACAAATGGTATGTCTTACTAAGTTACTAATTTATAGATATAATTATACAATCTTAAAATTAGCGTTTCATGAATACAGGGATATCAGGGATACCACTGTTAGTACTTGAAGTGGATGATGGACGAGATGTAGTGTTTGTTTTACCAAATTCTGGTACATTTTTCACACTAGAGTTAAAGCCAGTTGCAACAACAGTAATTTGAACTTTATCGCCTAAGCTTTCATCGATAACAGAACCGAAGATGATATTTGCATCAGGATCTGCAGCGTCAGAAATAATTTCAGCTGCTTCGTTGATTTCAAATAAGCTTAAGTTAGCACTACCAGAAATATTGAGCAAGATACCTTTTGCACCATCAATAGATGTTTCCAACAATGGACTGTTGATAGCCATTTTAGCAGCGTCAGCAGCACGGTTTTCACCTTCGCCAACACCAATGCCCATCAAAGCTTCGCCTTGTTCAGTCATGATAGTTTTAACATCAGCAAAATCAAGGTTGATTAAACCAGGAACTTGAATCAAATCGGAAATACCTTTAATACCTTGACGAAGAACATCATCAGCTGTGCGGAATGCATCGCTCAAAGAACATTTTTTATCAACAACTTGTAACAATTTATCATTAGGAATAACGATAATTGTATCAACTTTTTGAGTCAAGAACTCAATGCCTTTTTCTGCTTGTGCACGACGGCGTTTACCTTCAAATGCGAAAGGTTTAGTTACTACGCCTACTGTCAATGCACCAACTTCTTTAGCACATTCTGCAACGATTGGAGCAGCACCTGTACCAGTACCACCACCCATACCAGCAGTTACGAAGACCATGTCAGCACCTTCAAGAGCTTTAATGATATCTTCACGACTTTCTTGAGCAGCTTCTTCACCAACTTGTGGATTAGCACCTGCACCAAGACCTTTAGTTACTTTTTCGCCGATTTGAATCGTTACATCCGCTTTAGATAATTCAAGCACTTGGCTTTCAGTATTAGCGGATAAAAATTGAACACCTTTAAGATCGCTATCTACCATGCGATTAACAGCGTTATTACCGCCGCCACCAACACCGATAACTTTAATATTTGCAAAATCAGACATTGAACTTCCTCCTCTTATCGTTATCTATCGTATCAATATACGTCCCAATGTATCGATTTATATACTGACAATCTTATAACAATTACATTTATTTTACACTAAAATTTAAAAACTTTCCACTATATAGAATGTGATTTATTAGAATCGCTTGGTCATAATAATCTTTCGTATAGCGCCTACATTAATAAATACATGCAATCCAAAGCCAATAAGAGCTACGTAATATAGGTTAATTCCTATGAGGTCACCTACATATACAAGAATAACAGCTAACACAACATTTGAAAAGAACCCAAGCACAAAATTACTAAGATCAAAGGTTCGTTCCAATGCAGCCCGGCTACCACCAAATACAGCATCTAGTGCAGCCAGAACAGCGACCGATGTGTAATTTGCATAACTTATAGGTATATGAAATGGTGAAAGCCACCCTAATGTAGTACCTACAATTAAACCAACAATGGCAAAGATATAAATATTCATTCTTTACCTCCTGTTTCATTAGGCTTTATATGCTCTTCTCTGAAGGTTCCTGTAAAAGCTGGAATAGCTAATTCATTTTCTTCCTTTATGGTTACCTTTATGCCCCAGTGTTTCAAGGAATCTACCACACCACCTCGCATGGTGAGCGCAGAATTTAATGTTTTTGGGTCACCAATCGCTTTAACTGTAAAAGGAGCCCCAAAAACCTTACCATTCACAGTAATAGTCGGACCAGAGCATCGTATTTCAGAAGTCCCTATGAGACGTTGATCATTGATAGCTATCGCCTCAGCCCCACCAGCTCGCAATTCATTAACAATACGTAAAATATCTTCATCATGAATTACATATAAATTAGGATTTTCACCACTTTGAATTGGCTTTAAGCTATCCTCAATTAATACACTAACACCCGTACCTTTAACATTAGTTAAAGCTGCTTTCATCATCAACTGTTCATCTGCTTTAACATTGCTACTAGCACCAGACTGTTTAAGTTCTTCTATTTGTTTTAACAATGCATCACGTTCACTTTGAGCCTCTCGTAATTGTACGGCTAAATCACCAGCCCGTTGTAAACGGATATTTTCTTCTATATTATCTTGAGTCATCTTATATTGAGTAACAACCATGAAACCCAATATACAACTGACTAAGGCTATTGCCCACCGTTCGTGTCTCACGACAATCATCTACCTTTTATCTTCAACATGACCTTGCTTATCTTGTTTTTTATCATCCTTCTTAGTAGATGAATCTTCTGTTGTCTTTGTTCCAGGCTGATGCTTTTTAACTTCCGGTATTACATCAGTTTTTATATATGGCGATGAAACATTAACATCTATATATTGTACATTGCTATGTGTTGTCTTAATATCTTGTAACATAGACTGAGTTAACTCGGCTTTTTTAGGTAAATCTTTACTATCCCCTAATCTAATTTGCACCCCCGATACGGTATACGCCATTATTGCATCAGGATCTCCTATATTGACTTCTGCAATATTCTTAAAGGTGCTCTCATCAAGAGAGTTCAAGTATTCAAGAGCCGCCAAAATGGGCTTATCCACAACGGTATCACCTAACAAAATATTTCCCGCCTTAACGCCTGATATCATCGGTACCGACGTATCTTGTATTGCAGGCTCTGATGCAATCACTTGACCTTTACTGTCAAGTGTTAAATAACCAAACTGAGCTGGTACAACTGCAACAGCCTTGCGTTCTATGACACGTACAACCATTGTAAATGGCAATTGATAACTAATTTGGGCCTCTTCAACCCGTAAGTCTTTCGCCAATCTAGTTTTTAATTTCTCTGTACTAATTTGCAATATATTTACAGGTTCATGAATATCCCCTGCTACCATTACATCTTGTACAGTTACCTTATCCGATCCTACAATTTTTAAGGATCCAAAAGGAATAGGTAGTGTAAACAATCCCACCAACACGAGAGTAACTGCACCACCGATTTTTAGCACTCGTTTTCTAAATACAGCCCGTTCATCTTGAACAGGTGTAGCAGACTGCATCTCCCCAGAGTTGGATGGATGGTATTTCTTATCATCCATAGTTAACTCCTTATGTTCTATTCAGCCCTTAAAATTTCCCTATACTAGCTGTTAATAGAATTTTTTCACATAATGTTGGGAAATCAATTCCCATTTCGTTAGCTGCCTTCGGTACTAAAGACGTTGCCGTCATACCAGGCACCGTATTGTATTCTAGAACATACATTTTATCTGCATGATCTGTCATAATATCAACACGAATAACCCCACTACCTTGTACTTCGCAATACACAAGTTCCCCAATGCGTTGCATTTCAGCAGTCATTTTTTCACTGATAGGCGCAGGCACTAAATATTCTGTAGCACCTACAGTATATTTACTTTTATAATCATATTCCCCAGAATATGGACGAATTTCAATTACTGACAATGCCTTACCATCTAAAACAGCTACAGTAAATTCGCGACCATCAAGAAATTGCTCTACTACAAGAATTGGATCATATGTAAGAGCCTCTGTGACAGCAGCCTCCAATTGTGCCTCATCACGAACGATAGTGACGCCAATACTAGAGCCTTGAGTAGCAGATTTTACAACTACAGGAATTGTAAACTGTTTACGAATATGTCCTATGATAGCTTCTGCAGATTCTAGATTACCATTAAAGGATTCAGAAGCAGCTGTTGGAATATTAGCACCTTTGAAAACATCCTTACTTACTTTTTTATTCATCCCTACTGCATGGGCCATAATACCAGAGCCAGTATACGGGATTTCTGCCATTTCAAGTAACCCTTGTAATGCACCATCCTCACCATAACGGCCATGAATGGCATTAAATACAATTTCGCCACCTAAGGATTCGATATCATGCAAAACAGTTCGTGGATTAAGTTCTAAAGCTTTAGCTTTATACCCTTTGCTCACAAGCGCTTCAGCAATAGCTGTACCTGTACGTCGAGATACTTCAGCCTCTTTGGAAGGACCACCCATCAATACGATTATTTGTTTATCTTTCATTACAAGCCTTCCTCCAATATTGCTAATAATTTTGGCCCATATTGATTGATAGAGCCAGCACCCATAGTGATAACCAGATCATTAGGTCGTACAACCTTAGCCAACATAGCCGGCATATCATCAACGGACGGAACATAATGTACAACCTTATGTGTAGCAGCTTCAACAGCATCAGGAATGGTGCGTCCGTCGATACCCGCAATCGGATCTTCACCGGAGCTATAAATATCTGTCATATAGATTTCATCAGCACTGGTAAAAGCCGTAGCAAATTCATCTTTTAATAAACTGGTACGAGAATATCGATGCGGTTGAAACACACAAATAACGCGATGTTTTTCAAGTTCTTTTGCCGCTTTTAAAGTCGCTTTAATCTCTGTTGGATGATGAGCATAATCATCGACAACCCACACGCCAGCAACATGACCTTTCGTTTCAAAACGTCGTTTTGCACCGATAAATTTAGCCAACCCTTTTGTAATAAAGCGGTTCTCTACACCACAACATTCATGAGCCACAATAAATGCCGCCAAGGAATTTAATACATTATGCTCTCCTGGCACATGCAAGCTGATACGACTCATGTTAATACCCTTATGATATACATCAAACACCAAGGAAGAGTCTACATAATGAATATTTTTAGCTACATAATCGTTACTATCCTTTAAGCCATAAGTAATAAAATTGCGTTTTACGCGACTCATGACATAACAAATATTTTCATTATCTCCACATACGACAGCCTTGCCCGTTTCCGGTAAAGTTTCGACGAACTCACAAAAAGCATTTAACAAGTTGTCCATAGTCTTATAATGATCCATGTGATCATCTTCAATATTAGTAATTACGATAGTGTGAGGACGTAATTTCAAGAAAGAACCATCACTCTCATCCGCTTCTACAACGGAGAAATGACCTTTTCCAAGGCAGCTGCTGCCTTTAAGATAATCCACTTCACCACCGATTATAACAGTAGGATCAGCATTAGCTTCCACCAAAATTTGTCCAATCATAGAGGTTGTAGAAGTTTTACCATGTGCACCTGCTACTGCAATACCATCTGTTACATCTAACACAGCTTTTACAATATCAGAGCGATGTAAAATTGCAATACCTTGTTCTTTAGCGGCAACGATTTCAGGATTATCTTCACGAATCGCTGTAGAACGAACTACGGCATCAACACCATTTACATATTCTTTATTATGACCGATATGAACCGTGGCTCCCATATCTCTAAACTTAGAAATAACTGCAGATTCAGCTACATCTGAGCCGGATACATCATAGCCTTTTTGAATCAAAATATTCGCTATCGCACGCATACCAGATCCACCAATACCGATAAGGTGAATCTTATGAATACCGTCTAACATAAAACCTCTCCTTGTTACTTTGCAATAGATAATGCTAATTTTGCAATATCATGAGCCGCATTTGGTTTTCCCAACTGCAATGCTCTTTCTCCCATTTGTGCCAACAAATCACGGTTGGCCATAAACATCTCGATTTCCCCTATTAAATCGTGAGCACTCAACATTTTATCTACAATCATGTGAGCCGCCCCTTGTTGTACAAAAATACGCGCATTATAGGTTTGATGATCTTCAGCTGCGTATGGATACGGTATCAATACGGATGGAATACCGCGAACTGCTAGTTCCGCAAGACCTATAGCACCAGATCTAAATACTGCTAAATCAGCTGCTGCTAGTGCTTTTGGCATATCATGTAAATACGGCAAAATTAAAGATGAGCTACCTAAGCCATCCCCATCGGTAATGCCCAATTGAGATAAAACAGATTCATATTCTCCGTTTCCCGTAATATGGATTAATTTAATACCTTTCATACCTTGGAAATGCTTATGTACATCTACCATAGCCTTATTAATAGTTCTTGCCCCTCGAGAACCACCTGCTATCAGTACTGTAAAAGTATCATCACTTAAGTTGAAATAATTACGTCCCTCTGTTCTAGAGTCAACTAACACATCAGGACGAACTGGGTTCCCAGTATAGACTACGCGTTTTGCATTAGAAAAAGATGATTCTGCATCTTTATAGCCCATAGCTACCACATCAACAAAACGACTCAAAATTTTATTAGTAATGCCTGCTATGACATTCTGTTCTTGAATTATAGTAGGAATATTATGTAATGCTGCAGCCAAGAGAACAGGACCACATACATAACCTCCCGTACCAATAACCACATCAGGTTTAAACTTACAAACTATAGCATTAGCTTTTACAATGCCTAAAGCAGTTTTACCTAATGTGACTAATGTACCTAACGATAATTGACGTTGCAAGCCTTGCACAGGAATCGTAGTAAACTCTATCCCTTCTTTAGGAACTAATGTAGCCTCAAGACCTTGCTTGGTGCCAACATATAACACCTTTGCATCAGGATTTTGTTTCATGATTTCCTTATATATAGTTATTGCTGGATATATATGTCCACCAGTGCCACCACCTGAAATAATAATACGTTTCATTAATGGTGTCCTCCCTCTTGCAACATATGAACACAACGTTTAAAGTCATCCCCACGTTCTTCAAAACAGCTGTACCAGTCAAAACTTGAACAAGCTGGAGATAACAATACAATATCGCCAGTCTCCGCCAATTTATAACCTTGCTCTACTGCTTCTTTCATGGATGAAGCGCGATAAATAGGCTCCACACCAGCCTTTTTTGCCGCCTCTTCAAAGCGATCTGCCGCTTCTCCCATGAAAATAACAGCTTTAGTATGCTCTTTAACTAGCTGCATAAAATCTTCTAAAGGTGTCATTTTATCATGACCACCAGCTAATAAAATAACGAATTGTTCAAAGGATTCTAATGCTTTAACTACAGAATCTACATTAGTAGCTTTAGAGTCATTATAAAATGCAATCCCATCAATGGTCTTAACTCGCTCTAATCGATGTTCAACTCCATGGAACTCGCTAATAATGTGATGAATTTTCTCTGTAGTTACGCCTAAAGCATGAGACAAAGCAATAACGGTCAATATATTTTCAATATTATGACTGCCTGGAATATGAATATCTTCATCTCCAATAACAGATTTTACTACACCATCTTTCGCAACATAGCATTGCCCATCAGCATAATAAGCACCATTCTCTACGGTTTGCTTTTGACTAATTTGTAAAATATGGCTAGGCACACGGTGCTCCATATCGGCTACAATGGGATCGTCAATATTAAGTACTAAAAAATCTGTACTCAATTGATTTTCAAAGATGCGTTCCTTAGCAGCAATATAGTTTTCCATCGTCTTATGACGAGCCAAATGATCGGGCGTAATATTGAGCATAATAGCCCCAATAGGTCTAAAATGCTTGATTGTTTCTAATTGATAACTAGATAATTCGGCTACTAAAAAACCATCTGCAGGCATAGAGTATGCCACTTCACTAAGGGAATCACCAATATTCCCACCGACGCGAACTGGTTTTCCAGAGCCTTCTAGAACCTTAGTTAATAAAGTTGTTGTAGTAGTCTTACCATTTGTACCAGTAACAGCTACGATAGGTGATTTAGATACTTCATAAGCTAATTCTACTTCACTGACCACGTCAATTCCACGAGTCTGAGCTACTTTCACAATCGGAATATCCAAAGAAATGCCTGGAGAAATGACGATACGATCCACGCCATCTAGCAAGGATTCGTCTTGACGCCCTGTAATAATATTTACCCCTGCTGCAACGAGTCGTGTCTCCTCAGCTATAGGCAGTGTCACGGGCTTATAATCATTTAACACAACATGCGCACCCACTTGAGCTAATACCCAAGACGCACCTATACCGCTAGCTCCAGCGCCAAGAACAAGTATATGTTTATCTCCGTATTCCATCTATATCACCTAAATTATCTACAAAACTATGTATTCCTATCTAATAAGCATACCATTATTTGTGGCTTCCGTTAAGTATTATCTTATAAAGTTATAGTGGCTAATACAACACCAATAATAGCTAATACAGCTCCACCAAACCAGAAACGGTTAACAACGGTTTGTTCTGCCCATCCAGAAAGTTCAAAATGGTGATGAATAGGGCTCATTTTAAATACGCGCACGCCCCGTGTTTTGAAAGAAATAACTTGAATAATAACAGATAATGCTTCCATAACAAAAATGCCACCAATTACAACTAGTAACAATTCTGTTTTAGTTAAAATAGCCATTGCTGCAAAAGCACCGCCTAATGCCAAAGAGCCTGTATCCCCCATGAATACTTTTGCAGGATTCACATTGTATACCAAGAAACCAAGGCATACGGCCGCTACAATAGCACCGAAGTAAGCAACACTTTCAGCACCGATAGAATTCGTCATAGATGCAGCCATAAGGCCAATAACAGAGAAAGCTATCGCCGCTACTGCGGAAGTCCCGCTAGCAAGGCCATCAAGACCATCTGTTAAGTTAACTGCATTTGTTGCGCCTACAATAATCAAGAATGCCAATACATAATAACCCCATCCCAATTGTAATTGTATATCTACAACAGGAATCCATAATGTGGTGGGAACAACCATAATTTCAGTAATACAATAACAGAATATAGCTGCCAAAACAAATTGCCCTAATAATTTTTGCTTCGCCGTCAAACCAAGATTACGTTTTTTAACGGCTTTTACAAAGTCATCAAAAAAGCCTAACAAAGAATGACCTAGTGTTAGGAATAATAACATGCCAGTTCCCACATTCCACGGTGCAAATAATGCTACACCAATGACAAGGGCTACCATCATAAAAGCACCGCCCATTGTTGGCGTACCAGCTTTTGCTTGATGACTTTCAGGACCTTCCTCACGAATACTTTGTTGTGCGTGCAAAGAACGCAACATAGGAATACCTATTTTACCTAGTACCACCGTAATGATAAAGGTCGCTACGAAGGCTAATAAAATGTGATTTATCATATGAATCCTCTACTTATCAATAAATAGATGACGGCTAGATACAACTAGCCGTTACCTTTTATTCTCGATCCTTTAATTCTTCAACAACGCGCTCCATTCGTAAACCGCGAGATCCTTTTACAAGAATAACATCCCCTTTTTCACGAATATCACTGTATGCGTTTGCCATTTCTAAATGACTCTTACAACGGAATGCAGTTAAACCTGCTTTTTTCGCTTCCTTTGCAATAAAGGCAGCAGCATCACCAAAGGTAAATACAACACTATATCCCTCTTCAGCAAGCAATTGACCGATTTCGCGATGTGCTTCTTCAGAGAAGTCGCCGAGCTCGAGCATATCGCCGAGCATTGCAATTTTACGCTTACCTTCCAATTGACCAAGCGCTTTAATCGCTTCAGCCATGGATGAAGGATTTGCATTATAAGCGTCATTTAAGATAACAATATCTTCAAACGGAACGATTTCTTGACGCATTGGAGTTCCAGTAAACTCACTCAAACCTTTACGAATTGTATTTGATTTTATGCCTAACACACGGCCTGCGACGATAGCCGCCAATGCATCATACACATTGTGTTCACCAATCATAGGTAAGAAGATATCAAAAACTTCGTCATAACACTTACAGGTAAACTTAATACCATCTTTTTTATAGCGCAAATGACTACCAATACAGGTAGCATTACGTTCAATACCATACGTAATAGTTTTACCTTTAGCTAAGCTATCCATTGCTTTTACATATGGATCGTCCTCATTAAGGATAGCCACACTATTTTCAGGCAAGCAACGAATCAACTCACCTTTTGCTTCAGCAATGGCTTCGCGAGAACCTAAAAGCTCGATGTGACTAGTACCAACATTGGTAATAATCCCCATCGTTGGTTCTGCAATCAACGCCAGTTCTTCAATTTGGCCGAGGCCACGCATACCCATTTCAACAACACAGGCTTCATGCTCAGCGGTCAAACGTAACAAGGTTTTTGGTAAGCCAATTTCATTGTTATAGTTTTTCTCAGTTTTTAATACATTAAATTCTGTACCAAGTACGGCTGCCACCATTTCTTTTGTTGTAGTCTTACCAGATGAACCAGTAATAGCAACTACAGGAATATCAAAACGGCGCCGATGATAACGTGCCAAATTTTGATATGCTACCAAAGTATTGTCTACCTCGATACAAGCAATGCCTTTTACAGCACGTCCTTTTTCAACGATAGCTCCTGTAGCACCTTTTTCAATAGCCGTATTAATAAAATCATGACCATCAAAGGTGTCACCTTTTAATGCTACAAATAAAAATCCTGATTCAATGGTTCTCGTATCAGTAGATATGTCTAAAAACTTAATATTGTCGGTATGTGCACTTGTCCCCTGTGTGGCCTCCACTACTTGAGACAATGTAAATTCTGCCATATTAGATCTCCTTGAGGGCTGCTCGCGCCTCTTCACGATCATCGAAATGAATCGTTTTATCCTTTAAGATTTGGTAATCCTCATGCCCCTTACCTGCAATCAGTACAATATCCCCAGGTTTTGCATTTTGTATTGCATGTTGAATCGCTTCCCGACGATCAACGATAACTTCATAATAAGAGCCTTCACGAAGCCCTTCTTTAACGCCTGCTTCCACATCTTTAACAATTTGTACAGGATCTTCTGTACGCGGATTATCAGATGTAACGTACACAACATCACCATATTGTGCCGCAATACGCCCCATAATAGGACGTTTGGTTGCATCTCGGTCCCCGCCACAGCCAAAGACTACGATAATACGATTCTCTTGAATCGCCTTTGCTGTTTGTAAAATATTTTCTAAACCATCCGGTGTATGTGCATAGTCTACAACAACAGCAAATGGTTGACCTTCTTCTATCAACTCAAAGCGCCCAGGTACAGCGCTAAATGTTTTTAATGCTTTATCGATATCTTCCATGGAAATACCTTCCAAAAAGCACGCCCCAATAGCCGCTAATGTATTATACACATTAAACAAGCCAGTCGTATTCATTGCAACTGTATAGTCATGACCATCATAAGATACCGTGTAACGGCTAGACTTTGGCGTCATATCAACGTCATGAGCATTCAATGTGCCGCTACTATCAATACTATAGGTAATGATAGGGGCTGTAGTTTTTTCAACAACCCGATGTCCATAGGCATCATCGATGTTAATGACAGCACCCTTACCAGATTTTACTTGGTTTGGTTTGCTTACCTGTTCAAATAGTTTACATTTAGCTGCCAAGTAATTTTCAAATGTTTTGTGAAAGTCTAAATGATCTTGTGTAAGATTTGTAAACACTGCCGTATCGTACTCAACACCAGATACGCGTCCCAAAGCCAATGCATGGGAAGATACTTCCATTACACAATGTGTAACACCCTCTTCCACCATTTGATGCAAAATATGTTGTAAATCTACTACGTCAGGGGTCGTATTATGAATCGGATATGATGTATCGCCAATCATGATATGAACCGTACCAATCACACCGACCTTATGACCTTGAGCTTTCAAAATATGACGAATCATATGAGTTGTAGTCGTTTTACCATTAGTACCAGTAACACCAATCATGCGCATGGAATTGGCTGGATAATCAAAAAAGTATGGCACACAAGACATCATAGCCGCACGTGTATCTTCAACAGTGATAACACAAACATCACCACTTACCTCCACCGGTTTAGATACTAGTACAGCTACTGCACCAGCCTCAATAGCTTTATTTACATAGTTATGACCATCTACAGTGGCACCATCTAAAGCAATAAATAAACTACCTGCTTTTACAGCACGAGAATCAGCAGTAACATCTAAAATTTCAACAGCTGTATTACCTTCTACATGCGGTGCATGTAAGGTTTTTACTATATCTTGTAAGTGTTTCATATACAATCTCCTTTACACGCAAAGGAAAGCAGCCCAATACGAGCTGCTTCGCCTGCTAGTCTATAATTTGCTGTTTCTCTTGTACATTACGTTCAGTAACAGCACTTTTTGTGCTATAAACAAAAGAATCAGGCAAAACCATTCCTAGTTGTTCTTCTGCGATTTGTTGGATACGTACAGGAGACTTCAAAGAAGCCACTTCAACGTCCAATGCATCGTTATCTTTTGTTAATTGTACTACAGCTTGCTGTGTTTTAACTACTTCATAGCCCAACTTTGTACTATATGCATTCATAACCATCATGATAAGCAAGCATGCAACTAATGCAGCAATACCATATACAACTTGCCACATCATAGGGCTTAAATCTAAAGCTACGTTTGCACTACGTCTTCTCCCTTGTGCAATGACCAACATATCACCTTTTACTTGGCCCACAACAGCCTTTCTCGCTAACATAACACTTAACCCCTTCCAATTCTACAACTTTACTGCTACGCGCAATTTAGCGCTTCTAGCCCTCGGATTAACTTCAATCTCCCCTATACTTGGCTCTATAGCCTTATTTTTTGCCTTTACAACTGCCTTGTGATTACAAACACACATAGGCAATTGTGGAGGACATATACATGCGATACTTAACTCTTTAAAAGTTTGCTTTGTAATTCGATCTTCCAAGGAGTGAAATGTAATAACTCCAATCTTTCCCTTTGGTTTTAACATCGATACAGCATCTACAAAACTATCATGCAAAATTGCTAATTCTCTATTTACTTCAATACGTATAGCTTGAAACGTCCGTTTTGCCGGATGAGGTCCATCTTGTCGCGCCTTTGCAGGTATTGCATTCTTAATAATTCTAACTAACTCACCAGTAGTAGTAATTCTTTTTTCTTGGCGTGCTTCAACAATAAACTCAACAATCCGTTTAGCCCATCGTTCTTCCCCATAGTCGCGGATAATTTGCAGTAATTGTTCACTGTCATATTCATTAATAATTTCCTCTGCCGTGAGAGGTGCATCTTTATCCATACGCATATCAAGAGGTCCATCATTCATATATGAAAAACCTCGTTCAGGGGTATCTAGTTGATAGCTTGATACGCCAAGATCAAATATAAAACCATCTACTTCATAAATGCCCGCATTTCGGAGGGCTTCTTTTAAGTTAGAAAAGTTTGTAGGTATTGTTAACACCTGACATTTCAAATCAGATAAACGCTGTCGAGCTACACTCAAAGCATCTTCATCTTGATCTAAACCTATAATCATGCCTTCTGGGTCTAGCATCTCGCCCACTGCGTGAGCATGTCCTGCCCCACCAAGGGTACAGTCCACATAAATGCCTTTTGGATTAGTTACGACGGAGTCCACCGTTTCACGTAAGAGTACGCTAGTATGATTAAATTCCATCATAGCCTCCTATAACATAATCCCTTCAAGCCCTTCAACTAATTCTTCCATGCTTTCAGCCACTTGCTCATCATAGAAATCGTATTTTTCACGACTCCAAATTTCAACGTGGTCCCCAGCACCTACAATAACAGCCTGTTTATCAAGGCTTGCATATTCACGTAGTGGTACAGGTATGAGGACACGACCTTGTTTATCATATTCAAGTTCAGCAGCACTACCAAAAACAAAACGTTTTAAGGCACGCACGCTAGCTTTAGTGGAGGATTGTGATTGTAAAGCAGTAGAAATTTTTTTCCACGCCTCTTCGGTGTAAATAGCCAAGCAGTTATCTAAGCCTTTTGTAACGATGCACAAATCGCCTAGTTGTTCACGTATTTTCGCAGGTATAATCATCCGCCCTTTTGTATCAATAGTGTGATTATATTCGCCCATGAACATACGTATCACCGCCTTTCACTATTTCTTATCCACCACTATATGGTAAATTCTACCACAATTCCCCACCTTTCACAACAAAAAATCCATTTTTATCCCACTTTTTTATATTTTTCTTGTTTAATCTCTATTTTTCTCCGCTTTTCTACAATACATATGTTCGATTAAATATTTAAAACTAATCAATTTAAACCACTCTCCACCACAATGGTGAAATACCACTCCTTAGATGGACATAATCCCCACTTTAGATGTATTATGATTAGCAACTCATAAAAGTTAAAGATATTTAGGACTATATTCAAAAAAGCACAAAAAAACCTCATCAATGTACAACATATACATTGATGAGGTTTTCCTCTATTTATATAGTTTTGATTATAGTATTAGAATTTAGATTCGATAGCCGCTTGAAGATCGCCTTTAGGTAAGAAACCAATTTTACGGTCTACTACTTCACCATCTTTTAAGATAACGAATGTAGGCAATACTTCAACTTGTAAATTACGTGCTAATTCTGGTTCTTCATCAGCGTTTACTTTTACAAAGTTAGCTTTACCTTCAAGCTCACCTGCAATTTCTTCAATGATTGGCATCATACGTACGCAATAACCGCACCATGGAGCCCAGAAGTCAACAACAGTAACACCACCTTGGTTTACTAAATCTTGATATTCAGCAGTTTTTAAGTCTTTTAATTCGCTCATTGTACCCTCCTACGGTAATTGAACTAATACACAATCTTGAATGACATGCAGGTCTAAAGCATGTGCTTTTTCAACAACAGATGGTTTATCCGCCCCCGGTTGCAACCACACAATAGAAATGCCAAGTTCTTTGCATTCATCAAGTGCAGCTAATCCCGCTGCTTCTGGCACAACAAAATCTACCACAGCAGGCACAACGGGAAGTGCAGAAAGGCTAGAGTAACAGGTGTCTCCATCTATTTCTGCAATATTAGGATTAACTGGATATACTTCATATCCGTGATCTTTAAGACATTTATAAATCTTATAACCGAACTTTTCGGTTTTATGGGTAGCTCCAATAACGGCCCATACTTTTTGATCTAAAGCTTGTTGAATTGTCATTTCGACCACCTCTTATATACTATTATAAATAAATATCGAATATTGTCAATATATTGTATCGAATTATATAATTAAAGAATTATTCTCTTTTAGCAATCATCCTATAACATAAAGCAATACCATTTTTTGCTCTATGCTTTGATTTCTATCTCAATCGTTTTCTGACTAAGACTAGGTAAATTTAAGTCAATCTCAATTAATTCAGATAAACTGATTTCTCTACGACTTAAGGTATGAGCTTCAACTAAGCCGCCAGCAATAGCTAGTTCACCTAAAATTCTATTAGGAGACCATTGATTTTCACGTAATTCACGAATAGTAATACTCTTTTGTCGTTTAGACAATCTATGACCTTCGGAATCAATTAAAAGCGGCGCATGACCATAAGACGGTATTTTTATATCTTTAGAGTACAAACACCGTTGTAATGTTTGATATAAATATATTTGCTGCCCTGTAGTATCTAGTAAATCATCTCCACGAATGACCTCCGTAATCCCCATAGCAATATCATCCAGTACAACAGCCAAATTATATGCATACATACCGTCACCTCGGCGTAACACATAATCATCTAATTCACCTTCTAAATGAATATGTTGAAAGCCTTGCCAACGATCTACAAAATCTATATCACAGGACTTAACTGCTAAGCGCAAAGAGGGCTCCTTAGACGTCATAAGTTCTTTTATCAATTCATCCTCTATATGACGACAATGACCATCATATCGATGTACTACCTCTCCTACATGGGGCGCCGAAGCAATAGCCTGAAGCCTTGTACGATTACAAAAGCAAGGATAAATTAGTTTTTCTAATGCAAGATGTTCTAATACGTCTCCATAATATGTTTGTCGTTCACTTTGCCAATACGTTGATTCTGGTCCTCCCACACGAGGCCCTTCATCCCATTCAAAGCCTAACCACTCTAAATCATCTAATAGCGCTTCCCCTAACTCACGTTTAGAGCGTTGGATGTCTATATCCTCCATTCGCACAACATATTTCCCTTTTTGTTGCCTCGTAGAAACATATGATAAAAGGGCTATCCACACATTGCCAAGATGAATATATCCTGTGGGGCTTGGAGCAAATCGACCTTTCATGACGCCCTCCTATAGTGGAAAACAAGTGGCATATCCCGTAAAGTTACACAGAATATGCCACTATAAGCTGATATAAAACGATTAACCTAGAGAAATGATGTTATCGAATACCTTACCAGCATCTTTAATTTTTTGTTCGTTTCCCATTGTACAAATATGATTGTCCTTCAATACAGGTTCAACCACATCTGCTAGAGCAACGATATCCTCTGGCTTACAAGCGATAACTTGTTTACGAAACTCTACCTTATCCTCTAGTTTAGCACCACTAAAATACATTCCCATCGCACGTGGACCACGCAATGCAGGAGTCATTGGTAAATCTAAAGAGCTCATAGTACCGATAATATATTTTCGCATTTCACGATCAGTCAACGTGAACTCACGAAGGTATTGAGGTAACTCTTTATATACATTTAATGTTTCTACCAAGTTTGGATCGCGATAGCTACAGAAAATCATATTACCATCGTCATAGAAATTTGCAAAGGCACCGTAAGCACCACCTTGTACACGAATGCGAATCCAAAGATATTCATAACGTAAAATCGTTTCCAATACACTCATTGGTCCCACGTGTTTATACCCATAGTCTATAAAGTTACCACCTTGAGCTACATATTGAACCTTACCAGCTGTAACGATACCATCATTACCAGACAAACGTGTAATTTTTAATGTATCATTACTTAACTCAGTAGTATCCCAAGTTTCAATCAATGGTTTCATGAGATTTTCAAAGGCTTCTAATTCGCCTTCTTCACCAACGAACATGATATCCACATTGTTAGCACGGAAAATCTTACGAGCTACATCAGCTAATTTTTCTGGCAATAATGGTAATGCCGCAGGATTAGAAGCCAATTCGCTAATCTTTTGATAATAGCCAAAGTTGCCATTATCTCTAAATTTACCAACTGCAGATACTTGAGCCATAACACGTTGACTTACGATGGAATTACCACGGCGGAATGCTTCATTATCCCAAATAGCTTTACACTCTTGAACAAGTTCAGTCAAACGGTTATCATCACTATAGTCTACTTTCTGTACTACTTCATTAATCAAGCGGCATAAGTCAGGCAATTTAGAATGCAATGCTTTAGCACGAACAATCATGAGAGGCGTAAATTCATCACGCTTACCATCTTTACTAATAGCCGTAATATCTGAGCTTAAGCCGCCAAGGTTCATATTGATATCTTTAGCCAAAGCTTCGTAGCCACGTTCAGATGTGTCAATGCGACCGAGAATATCACTTAAAATGTCGGCATAGAATAACTCATCTTCTGTAAGACAGCTTAAGTCAAAGTAGAACCCTACATAATTGATACCTTTTGTGAAAGTAGGTACAAAGTGTACTGTAGTATTGCCAATTTTACTTTCACGACGTTCTACTGCTTCAATATTAGGATTTAAATCAGATAATTCAAGCAATGGAATCGACGCTAACGCTTCATCACTATCTGGAGCTTCTTGACGAAGTTTAAGTCGTTTTGTTTGCTCTACAATTGCATCGATTTCTTCTGGAGACATCTTAGCTTTTACAGCGGCTAAATGTTCTTTAACCTCTGCATCCTTACGCTCTTGAAGACCACGCTCAGGATAGATAGAAACAAGCACTTTATGATTGTTATTTAAAATAGATTGACGAATCAAATCTTCAAAATACGTACCTGATAAGCCCTTACGAATATTCACTAATGCTTCTTCGTAATGTAATAGCTCGAGTGGATCATTGTCATATAGCCAGTTATCCATCATGCGAATAACATAAGCTAAACCGATTGGGCGACCACCAAAATCGCTTTCACGAAGAGCAAACTCAATGCTATTCAAGGAGGCTTCTAATAATTCTTTGTCTAAACCGTTATCACAAAGTTCTTGCAATGTAGACTCAACAATGCGTTGCAAGTCAGCTTGTTCATCGAGATTGGAACCAGTTGCTTGCACGGTCCACATTGGTTGACGAATACTATCAAGATAATAACCACTTACATCAGAGCCGATACCTGCTTTCACCAAAGCCTGTTTAAGAGGAGCCGCAGGAGATGTCAACAAAGCATGTGTTAAAACCTCAAAAGCCAAGCTATGCTCAGGTGTTACATCAGGCAAAACATAGGCAAAAGAATGTAAAGTACGGTTATCTGTAGGTTCTTCAGAACCTACGCTGTATGGATAGCTCACCACTTTACCTGCCGTAAATGGAACTTGTAAGCCAACCTCAGTATCGACTTCAATAGCATCGAAATGACTTAAGTACTCATCATTCAAGAATGCTAATTGCTCTTCAATATTCATATCACCATAAAGGAAAATATAGCTATTGGACGGATGATAATGAACGCGATAGAACTCTTGGAACTCTTCATAAGTTAAATCTGTAATATGATCAGGATCCCCACCAGAATCAACACCGTAAGTGGTATCTGGGAAAAGCTCACGCATCATTTGACGTTCTAAAACGGAATCCGGAGAGGAATAAACCCCCTTCATCTCATTAAATACAACACCTTTATAGGTAAGTTCATCTTCCGCATTATCTAGTTCATAATGCCAGCCTTCTTGCATCACGATTTCTGCATCATCGCGAACGCGTGGATACAATACAGCATCAAGATATACGTCCATCAAATTGTGGAAGTCTTTATCGTTTTTGCTGGCTACTGGATACATCGTTTTATCAGGATATGTCATAGCGTTTAAGAACGTGTTTAAAGACCCCTTAACAAGCTCAACAAATGGCTCTTTTAAAGGAAACTTACGAGAACCACATAAAACGGAATGTTCCATAATATGTGCTACACCAGTACTATTATGTGGCGTGGTTCTAAAAGCAATATTGAATACTTTATTAGAATCTGGTGAATCAATATAAATTAATCGTGCACCAGACTTTTCGTGTTTCATTTCATAAGCGGTACCATTGATTTCATCAATGCGCTCAATGCGGTCAAGGCGAAAGCCAGAATAAACCTTATTTATTTCCATGCTGTCCCTTCTTTCTATATAAATATAATTATTTCTCTCTGAATAATTTATTATATCATATCGATGACTCTATATATAGATGTTAAGAATAATTATCGAATTACAAAACCCCATAGGCGGTTATGCCCATGGGGTTCATTTTATTTATTATGTTGCATTTGCCACTTTTGATTGCGGCGCAAGGTTAATAAGCCTTCTAAGACGGCTTCGAATTGTATAAAGCTCAATGTATATGGTTGATACATATCTGGTACGACCTTGTAAGAAATAGTAACCTCTGCTTTATCATAATCGTAGAAGATACCATGCAAATTACTTACCGTAGTATAACCAGTTTGAGCTTGCTCCAATGTAGGAATAGGCTGATTTTTTAGATTTCCTAGTAGATCGCTAATGAAACCTTCCTTACGACCTTGGTCATTGAGCATTTCATCCATAAAACTACGTAGACTATCCATGAATAAATTAACCTCGTTGGTCTAACAACAAGCTATTGTGAATTACACGAACAGCATCTTTTACGCGTTCTTCAGCAACAAGGCAAGAAATACTAATTTCAGAAGTAGAAATGATTTCGATATTGATGCCTTCTTGGCTCAAGATATCAAACATTTGAGCAGCTACGCCAGGTTGACCTAACATACCTGCACCAATAATGGAAACTTTCGCCATTTTTTCGTCGATATTAACTGCTTCAATATCTACTGCTTTTTGTAATTCTTCCAAAACCTCACGAGCCAATACAACATCATCCATAGCTACTGTAAAGATAAGGTCAGTTTTTGGTTCACCAACGGAGCGGATAGATTGAACAATCATATCTACATCAACATTTTTAGCAGCCAATGCTTTGAACACAGTCGCTGCAACACCTGGTTTATTTTCAACGCCTACAAGGGCTACTTTTGCCGTATTAGTATCATCAGCTACGCCAGTAATTACATGTTTATTTGCTTCCACAGTATAATCCTCCCGAATAATAGTACCTAGTTTATCACTAAATGTAGAACGTACATGAATAGGTACACCATAACGGAAACCCATTTCTACGGCACGCGGTTGCATTACACCTGCACCGAGACGAGCCATTTCAAGCATTTCGCCATACGTTACTTCTTCTAATTTGAAAGCTTCTTGAGCTACGCGAGGATCTGTAGAATATACACCATCTACGTCTGTGAAGATTTCACAGACATCCGCTTTCATAGCGCCTGCCAATGCAACAGCTGTTGTATCAGAGCCACCACGACCTAATGTAACCATGTCACCATATTCAGTAATACCTTGGAAACCAGCAACTACTACTATGTTACCTTCATCCAGAGCTTTGAACACGCGATTTGGATCTACGCCCAAAATGCGGCCTTTATTAAAGCTATCACTAGTTGTGATACCTGCTTGGTCACCTGTTAAAGATACAGATTTTTGACCACGTTCGTTAAAAGCCATTGCCATCAATGCAATCGTTACTTGCTCACCTGTAGATAATAAGCGGTCCATTTCACGACCATACGGCTTAGATGTTACTTGCTTAGCCAATGCTACCAAGTCATCAGTTGTATCACCCATAGCGGATACAACGAGAACGATTTTATCGTCTGCTTGCTTCTCACGAAGGACGCGATCAACAATATTAAATATTTTTTCTGGTGTAGCTACGGAACTGCCACCAAATTTTTTAACGATTAAGGCCACAATAATCCCTCATTTAACTATGTTTACTAAATATCAATATGCATATACTTTACCACAAACAAATAGCACTGTAAAGGGATGTACAGCATTTAATCCACTGGAGTGATACAAAACTCCTTTTTATGTGGACATCAAAAATAAAATATTATGTCTATACTTTAATGAATATACATTAAATAGTCATATCATATATTCCTCATAACACTATTAAGTATCTATTATTGATAGCTAAAATTACGTTCTTATCACACGATAGAAAACACATAGATATACAAAAAGACCAGCCCTAGGGCTGGTCTTTATTAGTTGTTTTAGTTAATTAAGCAACTACGATATCTTTTTCGGATTCCCACAAGCCATGGATGTTGCAGTAGGAAACAGCGATCAATTTACCGGATTTTTTCAAAGCTACTGCTAAAGTACCTTCGGAAACTGCTGCTACAGGGCCTTCGTTTGCAGTTGCACCGTCACCATGAACGTTGAACTCGATAGCGCCAACTTCGAATGGTAATTGAGTGCCTTCAGCTACGAAGTACAATTTAATCCAATCAATGTGATGTTCTACAGTGTTTGGATGCGCAATGTCTTTGCCTACGGATAAAGTAACGTGGAATGTTTCACCTGCTTTTACAGTGTCAACTGTTTCGATAACAGGAACGTGTTTTTCAGTAGCGAAATCGCCAGATTTAATGTAATCATGTACAGCCATAGTTAACCTCCTGGTTAGTATTATATACATACTTAATGTCAAGAATATTGAGCACCTCTGTGCTTATGACTATATTATACATTTTCGATATAGTTTTAGCAAGTTCTTTTTCGATATTTTTCGATTTTTTTGAATTTAGTTAGAATTCAATTCCTCTAGCAGCCTTAATACCCTTTTCATAAGCATGCTTTACTATATTCATTTCCGTCACGGTATCTGCCATTTCAATAATTTCAGGTTTAGCATAGCGCCCAGTCAAAATAACATGAAGTCTTTCCGGCTTATTTTTAAGCATTTCTACTACAGAGTTTACATCGATAAGCTCATAATTAATAGCATTATTTATTTCATCCATAATGATGAGATCCCACTGATCGGAGTTTACTTCTTCCACCAATGTACGCCACGCTACTTGTGCTGCTTCTTTATGGCGAGCAAGCTCAGCTTCCCCTACCTCATCACGTTTATAGTAAATAAAGCCTTTACCCATAGAGCGAATTTCAACTTGATCTCCTAGTTTAGCGAGACCTGCTAATTCACCATAGCCATTACCGCTCTTAATAAATTGTAATATAAGAACCTTAAAACCTTGTCCAACAGCACGCAAAACAACACCTAAAGCAGCTGTTGTTTTACCTTTGCCATTGCCTGTATTAACTAGAATTAAGCCTCGTTCATTCATAATAGCTCCTTTAATACGAACCTGCCCCTTAAGAATTAACTATTCCCAATCAATAACATCCCACTAATACTTAATGATGTAATCACAACAATACTTATTGATGCAAGCCCAATAATACTTAGTGATATAAACCTATTAAATACATCAATTACTTTTGGGCTTTATAAGTGGCACATGTATCAACAAAGTGTTGTGCCCCTTCATCAGAGCCAGCAAAGTTCAAATGTAAGTAAGAGGCTAATATATTTTTTGTTGCATAGCCACCATCATAAGATTGAGGTTTGCGGCCCCCTTCTAAATGGAATGCCCATGGGAAGTCATCTATAGTTGGTTCCATTGTAGAGAAGTGGAACTCATGCCCACGAAGAGCTGTATTCGTAGCACCTAGCAAAGTATCTCGTTTCGCAGTTGCTGTAACATAACCCACCTTTTGAAGTTTCTGCTGCATCACACAATTTGCAGGTACAATACCTACGGTTTCATAAATGGCACCTTCAAAGTCATGAATGCTTTCACAAAGATACATGAGGCCACCACATTCGGCATAAATAGGCATACCTTGTTCATTAGCTTTGCGGATGGACTCCTTCATAGACTCATTGCTTGATAAGTGGAGCAAGAACATTTCAGGGAAGCCACCACCGAATACAAGTCCGTCTACATCAGGAATCACCAAATCATTAAGCGGGCTAAAGTAAACGAGCTCAGCCCCTTTTTCCTCTAACGCAGCAAGGCTAGCTGGATAGTAAAAAGAGAACGCCTCATCATAAGCTACACCAATTTTTACATGTTTTTCAATGGATTTAGCATCTATAGCATCTGGTAATTCGATAGTTGGTGCACTAGAGGCAATATTCAACAATTGATCGAGATTTACCATTTTTTCCACAGCTTCACGAATCGTATTAATCGCCTCTGTTGGATCGATTTCAGTAACTGGTGTAAGTCCTAGATGACGCTCTGGAGAATGCATACGGTCATCACGATAAATGGCACCGATAACGGGTGCGCCAATTTTATCCATCCCTTCACGAACCATACGCTCATGATTAGCTGAGCCTAAGCGGTTCAAGATGACACCGCCAAAGTTTACCTCTGGGTCATAATCACGGAAACCTTTTGCAATAGCAGCCGCACTTTCACCCATAGCCTTACAATCAATAACAAGCACCACTGGTGCATTTAACTGTTTAGCAATTTGAGCTGTAGAACTAACGCCCTCTCGACCACCATCATAGAGACCCATAACACCTTCAATAATAGCAAGGTCTACATCGTGCGCCATAGTAGCAAAAAAAGGATTCAATTTGTGAGGTGGAACGAGCCACGTATCTAAATTATAACTGTTACGGCCGGATGCAATTTTATGAAAGCCCGGATCAATATAATCCGGGCCCACTTTAAAAGATTGCACCGTACGTCCACCATTTGCATAAGCAGCCAATAAGCCCGCTACGATAGTTGTTTTACCAACACCAGAATTAGTGCCAGCAATGACAACGCGTGGAATCTGTACTGTGTTCATAGATATTACCTCGTAATACGATGTGTTTGTTAACGATCCTTGCGTTTTGCAAGAATTGTAGATAAGTAGTTGAGTTTAGTATCTTTTGGCATATTATCTAAACCCACGAATACTTGCTCATCAGGCAAACCTACACGACTAATCATAACCGCATCATCTGCCATATTATGTTTAATCAATGTTTCTTGTACTTCATCAAAGTTTTTATATACTTTCATGATAACCGCATCATCTGCAACAGCTAATACAGCATCGATTTTTTCTTTAGGAGCTGTAGCTGGAACGATAGCTAATACCTCTTCCTTTTCTACAATTGGATAGCCAAGGTGAGAGCCAATAGCACAGAATGCAGTAACGCCAGGAATCGTTTCAATTTCATGACCTGTGTTTTCAATCAAGCGATATACATACATATATGTGCTGTAGAACATAGGGTCACCCAATGTTAAGAATACAACGCTTTTACCTTCATCTAAATAAGACAAGATAATGCGTTTAGCTTCTTGCCAGCCTTCCTCTTGCGTAGAATCATCCAATACCATTGGGAATACTACAGGAACGATTTCTGTATGTTCTTGGATATATGGGGATGCGATATCAAGGGCTACAGAGCCATCTTTCTTTTCTGTTTTAGGTGTGATAATAATATCTGCTTCACCTACGATGCGAGCAGCTTTCACAGTCATTAATTCAGAATCGCCAGGGCCTACGCCAATACCATATAATTTACCTTTCATGGGTATCTCCTATTCTTATAGTCACACTCTATTTATAATTGCAATATCTTTTATTATAACCAATTTATGCAATATATACAAAGGCACTATTTAATATTTGGTATTGCAGGGCGATGTGGGCTACGTTTGCCATACAAATCATCGATACAATCTTGTAAATGCTGACGGAAGATATCTTGAATGACTTCGTACTCGCCTAAACCAGCATTAATTGGTTTAACCTCATAACCTGCTTCAGCGAGTTCATTCACTATGCTATCCTCATCATCTCCAAAGAGATCATTTTGCGCATGATCACCAAGGACTAACAATAATGGATGTAAATAAATCGTATTTGGACGCTTACCATCGAGCCACTCCCAAGGCGTTGCTACGTCGGCCACATAAGGTGCATTCTCTAGCACAGCGATACGTACATTCGTAAGACCAGCACGAATCAATTTGAACTGTAAATTACCATACGAGGAGTTACCAGAGCCAAGGCCACCATGACCGACCATTAACAAACCGTCATCCTTAGAAATATTAAGGGATTTAATGAAACGGTCAATCAAGATTTGGTAATCATCTGGATGCTCTTCTTGTCCCATATAGTATACGAGAGGTCTACCTACGCGCAATACTTCAAGTTGACCTTCCCCTTCATGAGCAAGGATATTATTTTTCAATTTATCGAACTCTTCACCACCGGTGAAATGAAGTGGCTGCACATATACATGTGTATAACCTTCTTGAATAAGTTTTTCTAATGCCCCTTGTTCAGTAGGAATCTCAATACCACGCTCACGTAAGCGCTTAACGATGATACGAGACGAAAAAGCTAATTCCACAGTATAATCCGGATACGATTTACGGATATGTTCTACTACGGAATCGATATTATGTTCACGAGCACTGTCCACAGTGGATCCAAAAGCAACAACTAAGATGGCTTGTTTCATGAAAGTCTCCTTATATTAACTAATAATGTATCTTAATCATACCATAGACCATCCTTTAGGGGCATACCGTGGTACGTATAAAATGGAAATTATTCTTATCTTTCATGGTGAAATCATAACCACCCGTAAAACGGGTGGTTTGCTCTGCCCCTATAAGGGTCTTTCTCTAGTGGTGGCCCTCTAAAGAGGGCATTGAATGATCT
>NZ_CALLVP010000028.1 GCF_938010505.1 uncultured Veillonella sp.
ATGCAAACGGCTTCTGTTAATGCTGCATCTGCTGCGGTACAATCTTTAGCTGGTGGTGCTATTGCTATGGCTTACGTATCTACTGCATTAAATAAAATGGATAATTCTGCAGAGGGGCAACAGGAGAGTTTGGCACGCACAAAAGAGAAAACAGGTTACTTAAACGATAGTGCAGCCCAAGAGCGTGTTAATCGAATTATGAAGACATTAGAGGCTACACCTAGTGTAAAACTTTCCTACGTTGTATATGCGAATCCTGATGAGGAGTTTAATGCGTTTGCCACACTTGGTCGTGTTATGTCCATTAACAAGGGTGCTCTAGATACGCTAGATGATGATCAATTGGCCTATGTAATGGCTCATGAAATCTCTCATGGCGAGCATAAAGATATTATTAATGGCGCTAAGAAGCAAATCGGTCTTTCTACAGCGGTCGGCATTGCCGCTGGCGGCAGTGAAGGCGCAGCTATTTTATCTAATGTGGCAGGCAACTACTTATCCAATCAAGTGTTTACGATGAGTCAAGAAAAAGCCGCTGATGAGTTAGGCTTTAAGATTTTAAGTGAATCTCCATATAATGTAGGTGGTGCAGCTGGTTCTATGGCAGTACTACGCAACAAAGTAGGGGAACACTACCGTGAAGGGCTTTCACAAGTGGTAGCACCTAATAACCATCCAAAGTTGTCCGATCGGGTGAACAATAATATTTCTCGTATGTACACATATTCTGGGAATCATGTAAACGTATCGAATGGTACTGTGTACGTAAACGGTGATAATATCTATACTCCAGCAGGTAGTGGCCGCTACACAGGCGAAGAGCGTGCTTATTACATGGCTGGTAAGTTGGCACGATTGTATCATAACAATCAAGTGACACCAGGTTCTGCATCCTACAGTGGTGACACTGTAACGGTAGCTGGTCAATCCATTGTTTCTACGCCAAATGTGGACGTAGCATTGCAAGTGGCAACAAATCTTAACAATGCATTTGTAAAGCCTGCAGGTTCTGCTGTTAATGCTAAAAAACCAGTAAAGGTTAAACAAGAAAAACCTAAAAAGGTAAAAGAAAATAAAAAGGCAAAAGCTGATAAAGCAAAAAAATAAATGAGAGTTATACATGACATATAATTTGCTTTAAGGATTTACGTTATTATAATCAGAATAATCAGAGGACTGAGCCCATGAATGCTTAGTCCTCTTTTTATATGGATTGTAATTTTTATAGTTTGAGTATAAGTTTATATGTTAATAAGTTTATAAGATGTATTGAGGGATATACGAGTAAGAAATAGACTGTAAAGATATTGTTAATCATAAGTATAATTATTGTTCATGTGTGAATAAATTATATTCATGAAGTAATAATAAGTTCATAAAAATACAAAAAGATTTTTGATAATGGAATGTGAATTATAATAATTTTCAACTATAAAATATGAGGGATTACCTTATTGAGTATAGTTTTAATAGATATAATTATTATATTCTTTATAACAATTATGAAGTATTTATGCAATGGCTTAATATTGTCTATATATAGTGGATAGATGTATATTTAAGGTGGATGAAATATGTGCTTAGAATGGAATCCTATAGAAATACCATAACGGTAGGGGGTATAGGGTTATTGTACTTATACATGCTTTATAGGATAATGTCAATGTTGGTGGTTAATCTAATAATATAGATGACCATTTTTTTGTTAAATAATACGTAATTTTATACATTATATGGAGGCTATGATGGAGTATACAATTCACCTATTTAATGCGGGTGGCATCGTTATGTATCCACTTGTACTATTTATGTTAGCGGCATGTACTATTTTATTTGAACGTATTCGTATGTACAGAAACATCAATCATGAGTTACAACAGTTGTCCGATAGCATTGATGCAGGTCGTAATAGTAATAATTGGTCTACTCTAGAAAATTCTATAAAAAATAGTGATGACGCATTGAGTAGATTCGTGTCTCCTATCGTGGAGTCTGTATATAGTGCGGAAGGTTTAGAGAACCGTTTACATGATGTGGTAGGTTACATGGATGAACGTTTAAAACGCGGCCTTAACTGGCTTAGCATGATGGTAACAATGGCTCCATTACTTGGACTTTTAGGGACTGTTGTTGGTATGATTCGATCCTTCGCAGCCGTTGGAGGCGATATTGGTGCGCCTACTGTTATCACAGGCGGTGTATCCGAAGCGTTGGTTGCCACTGCAACGGGGCTTTCAGTAGCTATCGTAGCATTAGCTATCCATAGTTGGTGCACAGATAAAGTAAACTCTGATATCGCGAAATTAGAGCAAAAATTAGGTTCTATCATGGATTTATATATTAGGAGTCAACGATGAAACGTAGTTCAGTAGGCATACAAAAAGAACCTACCATCATGATTATACCTATGATTGATATCGTTTTCTTCTTGCTCGTATTTTTCATGATGAGTACGTTATATATGAATACAGAGGAACAAATTCCTCTTAACTTACCGAAGGCTTCCTCTTCTTCCGCAAAGACGATTGAGCCAATTACGATTTCATTAACAGCTACACATAAGATGTATCTTAATGAACGTGAGATTGCCCCTGATCAATTGGGCAATGAGATTCAAGGTATTGTTGCAAAAGAACCTCAACAGGCATTTATTGTACGTGCCTCTGAGGATATTGCGTATAAGGACGTTATCAATATTTTAGATAATCTTAAAATTAGTGGTGCTCGGTTTGTTAGTGTAGCTACAGAACGGAAGTGATTCTATGGTAGACAAACGATATGGAATTCCTTTCGTAGCTGCATTGGTATTAAATCTTG
>NZ_CALLVP010000029.1 GCF_938010505.1 uncultured Veillonella sp.
AATATATTGATGTAATCATTCCACGTGGTGGTGCTGGACTTATTCGTCGAGTTGTAGAAGATAGTAGCATTCCTGTTATTGAAACTGGTAGCGGTGTATGTCATACTTTTGTTGATGAATATGCTAATTTAGAGATGGCTTTAGAAATCGCTGTCAATGCGAAGGTTCAACGCCCCTCTGTATGTAACTCTATGGAAACACTGTTAGTTCATCACGCTGTGGCTTCTGATTTTTTACCACGTCTTGATAAATCACTACAAGAATATGGTGTTCGTATTCACGGTGATGAAGCTGTAGCTCAATATATGGTAAACACAATTCCTCTAGAAGAGGATTCTTTCAACACAGAATACAATGATATGGATTTAAATGTACGTATCGTTGAAAATCTAGAGGAAGCTATTGATCATGTGAATCGTTATACGACACATCACTCTGAGGCTATTATCACAGATGAGCCTATGCGAGCCAAGATATTTATGAATTTAGTGGATTGTTCTACGGTGTATCATAATGCATCTACACGCTTTACAGATGGCTTTGAATTTGGTTTTGGTGCTGAAATCGGTATTAGTACACAAAAGCTTCATGCTCGAGGTCCTATGGGTTTACAAGCTTTAACATCTTATAAATACTTTGTATTTGGGGAAGGCCAAGTACGGACGTGAAGAAACTATATTATTTTGTAAGGGCATACTTCAGATATCTTCAAACACCTAAGGGCCGATATGAATGGATATCCTATGGAAAGGCATTGCTCTTATTCATCATTATTTGTGTCATTGTCATTAAGGGAGTGACCGCATTATGGTAGAAAAACGTCGCATAGGTATCATTGGTGGAACATTTAATCCCATTCATTTAGGTCATCTCATGATCGCAGAGGTGGCTTGTGAAAGTTTTAATTTAGAAAAAGTTATCTTTGTACCTGCTCGTATTCCACCGCATAAGCAACATGATGTGATTGATAGTCATCATCGCTATGCTATGACGGAGGCAGCAGTTTCAGATAATCCAAATTTTGAAATTTCTGATGTAGAGATGCTACGAGAAGGTCCTTCGTATACCGTAGATACGATTCAATATTTTAAAAATCTATATGGTCCTACTGTTGAATTTTATTTTATTGCGGGTACGGATACTATTCGTGCATTACCAACGTGGAAATTCATAGAAGAACTCTTAGATGAAGTTCATTTTATTGGCGCCACTAGACCAGATGGATCAAGTGCTATTGATTCTACTTTGGATGAATTAGGTCCTAAAGCACGTGAAAAAATACATGTTATGGAAGTGCCTGAAATGAAATTATCTGCTACGTATTTACGGGAGCGTTTGCGGTCAGGAAAGACTGTTCGATATATGTTGCCTAAATGTGTAGTAGATTATATAGAAGAAAACCATATTTATGGGAAGGAATAAATGATGTTATCGTTTGATGAAATTCAACATAGGGTAAGCCAATGGATGGGGAAAAAACGATTTAAGCATACCCTAGGTGTTGTTGAATCGGCAACTCAATTGGCTAAACTTTACGATGTGGATGTAGAAAAAGCGCGATTGGCGGCATTACTACATGATTGTGCTAAAGAAATGCCTTTGAAAGAGATGCAAGATTTGGTGAAGGAGAATAATTGCGAAGCTGATGAAGAATTATTAGCCAATGGTAATCTTTTACATGGATTAGCAGGCATGATTCGAGCTAAACATGAGTTCTCTATAATCGATTCAGAGATTCTAGAAGCTATTCGAGTGCATACGACTGGTAAGGTAAATATGTCTAAGCTAGATAAAGTTATATTTTTAGCAGATTATATTGAACCCAATCGAAACTTTCCAGGTGTAGAAGAACTGCGAAAGGTTGCAGTAAAAGATCTCGATAAAGCTGTATTATTAGGTTTCGATAACACTATTAATCATCTCATTGAGCAACATCTTTCTATTTATCCTTTGACCATTCTTGGGCGTAATGATGTATTAAAATCTTGTAAATAATGGAGTTTTTATAATATGGACGAACGTGAACGAGCAAGAGCTCGCCGACGCAGAAAAAGACGTCAGCAAAAGTCATCTGTAAAGTGGCCTAGAGTCATTTTGGCTATTGTTGTAGTGTTGGCTCTGCTCGGTGGAATAGGATATGGCATATATAGTGGCGTATCTTATGCATATCGAGCAATTGTAGGAGCTACTGAAGTTACTGAAACAGTGACAGATAGTGGAAATAAACAGGATGCAAATACTGTAACGGTGGAGCAAAAAGGCTTAGATAAACCTCTATATATTTTGGTTATCGGCACTGATGACAATAATCCTAGCCAAGGTGATAGCTTATTTCTATTATCTGTAAATCTTGATCAAAAAACCATGGATGTTATTGGTATTCCAAGTAATAGTAAAATCGATAATCGTGACCAAACAGATGCGACCATGTTAAATGGTATTTACGAAAAAGGTGGTATTGAGCTTACTAAAGCTGTTATTGAAGATATGTTCCATATTTCAATACCATACTATGTGGTAGTTAATCAAGATGCATTCAAAAAAACTAATGATGTGTTAGGGAATCAACAAATTTACGTAGAGCAACCGATGGAACATATTGATGCAGAAGGCAATAAGGATATTGATTTACGACGTGGTTTCCAAACATTGGATAGTAATAATGCCTTAGCATATTTACGATATTCTGATCCTAAACACGATACATTTACTCGTGTACAACGACAAGAGCGATTCTTAAAGTTGTGGGTAGAACAAGAGCATAATGCATTTTTTATAACAAATGCATGGCATATTTGGCGTATTTGGGAGCATTATGATAGTAATATCTCCACTTTAGATGCTATTAAACTGGTATATAATGCGAGCAAAATTAATAAAGAAGAAATCCACTTCTATATACTTCCTGGTGAAAAAGAACTTATAGGTGAAACGACTTATTGGAAGGTAAACCCCACGGAAGCTCAACGTTTAGTGGGTATTACAATGGGTAATTTACCAGCTAATGAAATGACGCAATTTATATCTGCACCAACAAATAGTACGTCGAAGGTTGCACCTGAATCAGAACATAATGGTGGCACTATTACAAAGCCTACAGAACCAGGTGAGGAGAGCGGTAGTAAGCGATAAGATAAGAGGCAATATAATGAAAAAGAAAGAAGATATTAAACAAATCGTATTAGAACTTGCACAAGCTGCATTTGATAAAAAGGGTAGAGATATTGAAATTCTTGATTTAGAAGGTATTTCAATGTTAGGTGATTATTTTTTGATTGCCAGTGCAAATAACATCAAGCAATCTCAAAGTATTGCTGATGAAATAGAAGATAAAGCAGCCGAATTAGGTATGACAGTACGGCACAGAGAAGGTTATCGTGAAGGAGAATGGATTTTATTGGATTTCGGCGATATAATTTGTCATGTCTTTGGTGGTGATGAATTACGTGAATTCTACGGTCTAGAAGAATTGTGGAATGACGCTGGTCGAGTTCCATTTGAAGGAGTATAATATGGCTACAGAATTGTTAGAAAATACAATTGCCACATTGAAAGTATTGCGTACTAGTGACCAAGGTGCTTTTCTAGATGGTCAAACAGGCAATACAAATGATGATATTTTGCTTCATAAAGATCAACAAACTTCACCAGTTACTATAGGAGATGAGGTAGAAGTATTTTTATATCGCGATCCAAAGGGGCGTTTGACTGCTTCTATGCGTTTACCAGCCATGAAGGTTGGCCAAATTGGTTATGTTGAGGTCATCAATACGACAAATTTTGGTTGCTTCGTTGAGGTTGGCACAGAACGTGGTATCTTTATGCCTCATGCGGAGATGCGTGGTCGCCCTCAGGTAGGGGAAAAGGTATGGGTTCGTCTTTATACAGATAAATCTGGTCGTTTTGCGGTCTCCATGGATGTAGATGATGAAATGCGTCGTGCCTCTAAAGCTGCTACTGAAGCTACAGGTGGTCAACTTGTAAAAGGTGCTATCTATAACTTAACGAGTGATGGGGCATTTTTTATCACTCCTGAGCGTTGGATTGCCTTTTTACATCGTTCTGAAATGACGAGAAAGTTAAAAGTAGGGGAAATGATTGAAGGTCGTATTACTTTCAAACGCGATGATGGTCGTGTCAATGTATCTATGCGCCCTACAAAGGAAAAAGCTCTTGTTTCAGATGGTGATATTATTATGGAATATCTTTTAAACCGCGGTGGAAAGATGCCATATAGTGATGAGTCTTCAGCGATGTTGATTAAAGATAAGTTCAATATTAGTAAGGCTGCTTTCAAACGTGCCTTAGGGCATTTAATGAAAGAGAAAAAAATTGTTCAGGAGGATGGTTGGACATTGCTTACCGATATAGGTCGCCAATGGACACCTCTTGTTAGTGATGAGTCCCAAGATGAGGAATAAAGACGATGAAAATTGTCATTGTAGGCGCTGGTAAGGTTGGTTATTCATTAGCACAACGTCTTATTCAAGACGATCATGATGTATATGTTATCGATCGCTCACCAGAACGCATTCATAATCTTGAAAATACATTAGATGTTAGCCT
>NZ_CALLVP010000030.1 GCF_938010505.1 uncultured Veillonella sp.
GGAATCTTAAGTACTCGTGCAGGTGCATCTGATTCGAGATCATCTGGCAAAAATACTTCGATACCTTCTTCTTTACAAATATGAGCAGCCATTTTTAAAACTGCCATAATATTGCTTTTCCCCATATTAGGGAAGAATCCGATACGCATAGTAATCTCCTATAATGAATGAGCTTCTGTAACGACTGAATCAATTAATTCCTCGCTAATTAATAAAGCCCCCTCTTCGTACTTTTTAAAATAACCTAAAAACTCAATATTCCCTTCCATCCCCTTAATTGGTGAAAAGGTTAATCCATGGATATATAAACCACAGTCATAAGCAACTTGTAGAATTCGATGTAAAACCTCTTTATGAATTTCACTATCTCGCACTATACCGCCCTTACCAACATTTTCTTTACCAGCCTCAAATTGTGGTTTTATTAAGGCCACAAGTGAGCCCGTATCTTTTAATAAATTAGTAGCTACTGGTAAAACTTTGTCTAAAGAAATAAATGCTACATCAATAGATATAAAATCGACAAGTTCACCTAGCTGCTCAGTAGTAACAGTACGGATGTTTTGTTTCTCCATGTTGATTACACGTGAATCTTGGCGTAACTTCCAAGCTAACTGATTATAACCTACATCGATGGCAAATACTTTTGAGGCACCATTTTGTAGTGCACAATCTGTAAAGCCACCCGTACTGGCTCCTATATCAACCATCACAGCATCTTGTAAATCAATCGGATATATTTGTAGTGCTTTTTCCAACTTGAGGCCACCGCGACTTACATAAGGTAAGGTATTGCCTTTTACAACAATATTAGCATCCACAGAAATTTTAGTGCCGGCTTTATCTATACGTGTAGTATCCATAAAGATAAGACCCGCCATAATAGCAGCTTTTGCTTTTTCTCTACTTTCAAAAAGACCTCGATTAACGAGGAGTATGTCTAACCGTTCTTTACTGCTCATATTACACCATGATAAATACAATAAAACTGAATATAGGCAACGAGAATACCGAGAATTAAACCGCCAAATACTTCGACAGGTGTATGCCCTAGCAACTCTTTTAGTGCTTCTTTACGTGTAATGACAACAGGTATATTTTTTTTCGTAAAGTAATCCACAATTTGATTAAGTATTTGCGCTTGTCGTCCAGCTTCTAGCCTTACACCTGACGCATCATACATAACGACAATAGAAAATACCAAAGATAATATAAAAAGATCTGATACACCATTTTTTAAATAAATTGCTGTTGTTGTAGCAATGACAAAGGATGTATGAGAACTTGGAAAGCCACCTGAGCCAACAAGGCGCTCTGGACGAAATTTACCATGCCTTACCAATTGCCATACGAATTTGATAGCTTGAGCAGTAAACCAGCCCCAAAATGCGGCTTGTGCTATATAATTATGTGCGATTTGTACTAATATATCCATCATTTTTTATACCTTCTACAGGTAATACTTATTAATTCGTACGTTCTAAAAGATAATCAATCAATGCAGCCAGTATAGTTGTATCATAAAAAACCAAACTTAATGCATCATGAGCTTGTTGACCTACTAAGGAGGCTTGTTGTTTTGCTTCCTCTAAACCTAGTAAAGATACATACGTAGATTTATGTTGGCGGATATCACTACCAGGCGTCTTCCCTAATTCTTCGATAGTACCTGTTACATCTAGAATATCATCAGTGATTTGGAATAACAATCCCAAGAAATTCGAATATTCCATAAGAGCTGTTCGTGTATTATCGTCAGCATCTCCTAAAATAAGGCCTAATTCTACAGAAGCGTTAAATAATGCACCTGTTTTACCACGATGTAAAACCTTTAACTCTTCTAGTGGAATATGTTTGTCTTCGCTAAGCATATCAAAGGCTTGTCCCCCAACCATGCCTTCAGGACCCGCAGCAATAGCAACGCATTGAATAGAATCTAATTTTTGCTGTGCACTAGCAACTGCATTAGATGTCATTAATTGAAATGCGTATGTCAATAATCCATCGCCTGCCAAGATAGCTAGCCCTTCACCGAATACTTTGTGATTAGTCAAATTGCCACGACGATAATCATCATTATCCATAGCCGGTAAATCATCATGCACCAAAGAATAGGTATGGATACACTCCATAGCACATAAAAATTCCTTATAATCAGATGGATCTTTATGAAGCATTTCTAATACAGCTTTAGATAAGATTGGTCGGATTCGTTTTCCACCTTGCATTAAACTATAATTCATAGATTCATAAAGTGGTTTAAATTCTTGATTTGGGCTAGTTAATACCTCCCCTAACCACTGTTCAATATTTTGTTTGCTAGACGCTAAATAATCTTTGAACATAGAATCTCCTTATTCGCTGATGCGCACTTCTTCGATAATTTGTTGCACCTCAGTCTCAACAGAATCAAGCATTTCTGCACATTCCTTAACTAAGGTTAGCCCTTTTTTATATTGTGTTAAAAGTTCAGAGATAGTCATATCACCATCGTCTAACTGCTTAACAATATCTTCTAAAGCTTTATACTTTTTTTCATAATTTTTTAGTGATGTGGCCATCTTTGTGTGCCTCCTTTACCGTAGCATTAAAGTATCCATCAGCTAGTGTAACTCGTATATCATCATTCGGTTGTAATTGAGTAACCGAAGTAATAGATTCATTATCATGTTCAACCTTTGCAAAGCCTTTAACCATCATTTGTAATGGATTTAAAGACTCTAACTGTTGAGCTAATAATGCTAAACTATGCTTTTCAGTATTACATCTCTCTTTGGTAACATTTGTTAATGTCTGTGAAAGTTCTTGTAAATACGATTTTTGCTTATGCAAAAACTGAAGTGCCGGTATACCAAGTCTGCGATTAAAGAGTAATGTCAAATCGGTTCGTTTTTGTTGTAGTGTATAACGTATATATTCGTGTAAATACTCTTCTTTTTCTGTTAACTGATCTTGCAATGTTGTAAGTGGCAAGACCGCCATCTCTGTAGCATGACTTGGCGTAGCACCGCGTGCATCTGCTACATAATCACATAAGGTGTAATCAGTTTCATGTCCTACAGCAGAAATAACAGGAGTATTAGCTTTATAAATAGCTTCTACTACAGCTCTATCATTGAAGCACCACAAGTCCTCCATAGAACCGCCACCACGACCAACGATAATAACATCTACATCGGAATCTGCATCAGCAGCAGCAATACCTTTAGCAATAATTGGTCCCGCCGTATTACCTTGTACAGGAACAGCGAATAATTTAAATTGAACTAATGGATTACGTCGCTCGCTGACATGCAAAATATCGTGTAATACGGCGCCAGATTGAGACGTGACAATACCAATGCAGCTCGCCATATACGGTAAACTTTGTTTGTGGCTATCATCAAAGTATCCTAAAGCGGTTAATTCTCGTTTTAAAGCGTCAAATTCAAGCTGCAACGGGCTTTTGGAACCTATTTGCATATCAGATGCAATGAGATTTAAACGACCCATTTTATTGTAAAAGTTAACAGATGCTTTTACAGTCACTAATAAACCATTTTGAATGGCATTGGCTAGACCCTTTTGCATAACTGTACTAGACCACATTGTCACATCAATAGCAGATTCCTCATCTTTCAAAGAAAAATACATATGACCACTACTATGACGTTTTGCGTTAATGATGGTACCACTTACGTATACATTCTTTAATAGATACTCACGATCTAAAGTACGCTTTATAAGATTGTTCAATTGTGTAATGGTTAATACATTCACGATTATCCTCTAGATTCTTGTAAATAAGCAGCACCAAAAGCATTGCCTGTGGCATTATCAACAGAAAACTGTGGCTGTGCCACATGTAATTTAAGATAATTTCGTTTACAATAGGTTTCCATCCGCTTACGAAGTAAACTATTACTCATCACACCACCTACAGCGATAAGTGTACGTACAGGTTTCTCTTTAGTATGATAAGTTATCATTTTCTCTAGAGCATTTCCCATAGAAGTAAAAACAGCTCTAGCTAAATTAGCTTTGTCCGTATCACTCATAGCTTCATTTATACGTCGCATAGCAGCACTACAAGGGCCGGCAAAGCTAATCCAGCCATCTTTTACAGATGATGGCAATGGTTCATACTCTGTAGTTTGTAATGCTAATGCCTCTAAATGTTTGCCTGCAGGAAATGGTAAGCCCAACGCGACACCTATGCGATCAACATATTGCCCCCCTTGTAAATCTTTAGAACCACCAACGATGTGAGATTCAAAAATACCGTTTCCTTGATAATGGCAATATACTAGTTCTGTCGTGCCACCTGATAGATGTAATGCCAAAAATGGCTCATTAGGAATATTTTTTAAATCCCTCAAAGCAGCTAATATATGATTCTCTTGATGTGCAAAAATATGTAAAGGCACATTCATAATATGACTCAAGGTTTGCCCCTGTCCTAACCCGACCATAAAGGCAGGCATATAAGAGCGTTCTTCACGGCGCGGAAAGCCACTAACACCGATACCGCTAATCGGTACTTGAGGTAATTCTGACATTAGTTTAGGCAATACCTTTATATGCTGAAAGACCATATTTGATTGTTGTAGTCCTCGCTCACCTAGTTTTACCTCTAAGATTTTACGTGCTTCCCCTACTATGTGAAAGTCGCTATCTACAATGGCACAACTTGTAGTGTAACAACTCGTATCAATGCCTAAGTAATATCGTTTCATTATTTACTCTTATTATATGCGTCTAAGATTGCATTAATTAATTTATAAGATGCATCAGAGCCAAACTCTTTAGCTAATTGAATGGCTTCATTAATAGCAATAGATGGCTCTAAAGGTTCCACTTTATTTGTCATTTCCCAAACAGCAATACGTAAAATAGAACGATCCACCTTATCTAAATTTGCTACTTTACGAGATTTACAGAATGGCTGTAATGTAGCATCAATTGCTTCAGCGTTTGATAGTACACCCTCTATAATACTATTTGCATATGCCTTATCCATTGCTTTATGAATGTTTCCTTCGGGAAATTGAACATCATTTTGATCAGTATGAAATTCATTGGCATATAACATTTGGAATGCGTATTGACGAGCCTCTCGCCGATTTCGCTTAGTTACCATGTAAAACTGGCTCCTTTTCTTTTACAATCCCTTCAATATGTACATCAACCTTAACATGATCAAGATCTAGCATATTTTTTAAGATTTGTTTGATTTCTGACTGCAGCTGTTTGGATAATTCAATAAGATTATATCCATACAAAGCTTTGATATAAATGTTAATTTCAATAAAACCTTTACGATGTTTTACATTGATACCAGGTAAGCTACGCTGACCAAAAGCATGGGTAATACCCTCTACCAACTCATCGTAAAAGCGTGGGCTTAAAGAATGAATACCAGGAATGGTTCCTAAAGTTTT
>NZ_CALLVP010000031.1 GCF_938010505.1 uncultured Veillonella sp.
CTTTCAGGCATGATAATCACTGTTTTAATATGTAGAATAGCGCCTACCATAGCAAGAGCAATCCCCGTATTTCCACTCGTCGCTTCTACGATAATACTATTTTCGTGAATGCGACCTTGCGCCTTTGCAGCCTGCAACATGCCGAGTACGGCACGGTCTTTTACAGATCCACCTACATTATATTTCTCAAGTTTTACATAGATATTAGTATTTGGTAATTGATATACCGGTGTTTTACCGATAAGTTCAGTTGTTTGGTTTGTTACTATGCTCATCTAATCCTCCATCTAGCGATAGATGATAAAAATCGCCCTTAGGAAAATCCCAAGGACGATATTATATTTCACCTTGTTATTCACTATACACGGGATATAACCGTTTATGTATTCTAATTAATACAACCATACTCTATCATCTGTATTAATCCATTGTCAAGAGAATGAGAATAGCTTTTAAAACCCCAAAAATGCAGGAAATAACTAGGTTCATCTATTTACTTGTAAGAATGTCCACCACGATATCCCAAGTGATAGGCACCAATATGATGGCTAGAGCCAAAGCAATAAAGAGAACGGCTCCCACCAATACACTTAGACGAGGAACTAAGGATATGGCAACGCTCTTAGCCAAACCAGATAGTTTACTAAAATCATGATGCAACGCTACATGGCCCCATAAGAAGCCTGCTACTACATAGGAAATTATATAAGGATCTAGCAGTAGATGCGTAGACAACTCATTATTTTCATGCATAATGCGATTGATAACGGGTGAAACTAGTACATTCACTAGCATGGCTAAAACCTTGAACCACACAACGCAGACAATATATGTCCACATGCTCCTCTTGGTCATCCAGAGCATGTATAGGAGTCCTATTATACTTGCTCCCAGCGAGCCTTTCTCACCTTCCATGTATCGCTCCATCCAAGATGGCTGATCCTTGCCCGCCTCTACTTGGCTATAATGAAAGGATAGATTTCTTTCACCATGGGCTACATCGACAATTCCCAAAACTTGGAATAACACAAGCAAAAACATGATAGCTACAATGACTTGTAAACTTTCACTAAAGAAAATATCCATAAAATCAACATCAAGATGACCTATGTTCATAAGGTTGCCGTATATATCGTAAAAGGCTAGATATACAGCATTTGTTAGGAACAGGTCCATAACAAATAGGAGCAACACAAACATGATATATCCATTCCAGCGAGTCCATTTACTTTGTTCTCTTAAATGAGTGTGAGTCCCTACGATTATTGATGCAGGTTGTAAAGACAAGGTCACACCCATCATAAAACAAATAGTAAAGGATGCGACCATTGTTAAATATTCGTATGCCATATTAACGGTATGCTACGCGCTCAGGCTGCATGTCGTGGAAATGAAGGCGCTCTTTTGCCGTCTTTTCCCACTCTGTACCAGGCTTGCCGTAATTTGCGTATGGATCGATGGACAAACCACCGCGCGGCGTAAACTTGCCCCATACCTCGATGTACTTAGGATCCATCAACTTCACAAGGTCTTTCATGATGATGTTGATGCAGTCCTCGTGAAAGTCCCCGTGATTGCGAAAACTAAATAGATATAATTTTAAAGACTTGGACTCTACCATTTTCTTGTCTGGAACATAAGAAATGTAGATTGTCGCAAAGTCTGGTTGACCTGTCATAGGACACAAGCTTGTGAACTCAGGACAATTAAACTTAACAAAGTAATCATTCTCTGGGTGCTTATTATCAAACGCCTCTAACACCTGTGGTGCATAATCAGTAGGGTAATCGGTCTTGTGACCTAACATCGTTACCCCTTGTAACTCTTTTTCAGATCTGCCGGATGCCATAAGGAACCTCTTTCTATTAAATATAAATTCTGCGAAATCATTCAATATAAATAAATTATATCATACGTAGTGCTAAAAAAGTCCTCCCTCAGGTCTAGTTAAACTGTTAGTAACAACTAATGCATCTAATAACATGCTCTCAAACATCAAATCCATAAAAACTAAAAGGACACTATGGCTCCAACCCATTCAGTAATACCGCTCACTGAAGATTAGACTATAGCGTCCTTTTTTAGATTCATATACCTTATATTAGCATTATACGTTAATCAATAGATCTTGCTATATGTACGGTCAGAGTATCTAATAATAGGTCAAAATATATAAATATATGTATAAAGCTGCTAGAAATAACCAAACATATACGCCAGCTTTAAAATTAAACTGATATTTTTCTACTTTATCACTTTCAAACTCATTATTTTTAAGCATAAAGTACATTCCAACTAAAGAAATCCCCATACAAAATATCCACCAAAACAACATAGTAAATGGAGATATTAAATTACGTATGAAAAATATTCCAAACCCGAGTACTAAGCTAAAAGTATAGATAATTCGAGCTAAACTAAGCTTACCTTTATGCGTAATAAGTTTGTATATGAGGAATATAATACCAAGTATTATAATCAGATCTTGATACATTACTTATCTACATCCCTTTTCAAATTAAATTTAATTTCATCTTTAATGCGATCGCCAAATGTTGCACCAGCAACACCAACAGCAAAAGCCCCTACAGGGCCAGCACCACTTCCTACAAGTCCGCCACCTAATCCAGTAGCTATAGGAATTAAATCAGCTTCCCAGGCCTTTGCTAGTTCACGCCCACTGTATACCTGATAGTCCATATATAAGTCCTTAGCTAAATAACCAATTAAAACAGGACCTCCAGTTCGAGAAACAGTACGTGCAAATTTTGATGCCTTTTCAGCATAATGAACATATCCAACCCATAGTTGATTTCCTACTTCAGATAATACATTTTGAAGAACTGACATTCCTAAAGCATCCTTAGTCCAAACAAATGTAGACTTAGACTTAGATTCAGACATAGGCATTACACTCACTTTATCAGATGTATCAACAAAAATAAATCTTTCATTATTTGATCCATTACTGTATTTGGCTCTAGCCAAAGTAGCCATCTCATCTAGTATTGTTGTAGTACCTAATGATATATCTTTATTCGTAAGAGTAACATGATAATGTATGCCTAGTTTATTGGTTATTCTTGTACCTAAACCTTTAACGCCTAGAAACATATCATCAACATACAATTTACCTTCAGCTCTAACAGCATAACTTCCATCTGCATTTTTTCTAAAAGAAGGATTTTCAGCTTCTTGAATATAACTTAAAGTTACGCCCTTTTCAAGCTTTTCTCTTGTATTTGTTGCCGCTTGTAAAGATACATCATTAAAAGCCACTAATTTGACGGTTTACCGGAAATGGTTTCACCAATAGATTTAATAATCACATAAAATAAACTCTCTTTCATCTCTATGACGTATCTGTAGCATCCACACAGATCTTAAATGAACGATAAAAAAAGGACACTATAGTTCTAAACCATTCAGTATATACTACTGAAAATTAGACTATAGCGTCCTTTTTAGCTCTATGTACATTATATTAGCATTACATGTTACTCAATAAAGACTACTATATGTACGATTTAGGTATCTAATAATAAGTTAAAACATATAGATATATATATAAGGCTACTAAAAATAACCAAGAATATAAAGCACCTTTAAAAAGTTTTTGATGTTTTTTAGTTTTATTCACATCATAATGTTCACTACTAGGTATATAATATATTCCAATCAAAGAAATCCCCATAACAACTGAAGACAAAAAGAATAATACAAATATCGAAACTACTTCATGAAGTAAACCCAATCCAAGCCATATAGCCATACCTAACATTGCGACAATTCTAGCTAAAGTGAACTCCCCTTCATGAGTAATTAATTTATATATAAAAAATATTATGCCTATTATTATAATTAAGTTCTGAAGCATTACTTATCTGTATCCTTTTTTAAATTAGATTTGATTCTATCCTTATAATAATCTCCAACTGACGCTGCAGCAACACCACCAGTGAAAGCACCCACAGGACCAGCAATAGCACCCCCACCAAAGCCTCCCGCAAATCCAGCACCAACAGGAATTAAATCAGCTCCCCAGGCCTTTGCTAGTTCACGCCCACTGTATACCTGATAGTCCATATATAAGTCCTTAGCTAAATAACCAATTAAAACAGGACCTCCAGTTCGAGAAACAGTACGTGCAAATTTTGATGCCTTTTCAGCATAATGAACATATCCAACCCATGGTTGATTTCCTACTTCAGATAGCATATTTTGAGCAACAGACTTGCCTAAATCATCTTTAGTCCAAACAAATTCTGGTTTAATAATAGACTTGGGGATTGTATTTTCATTACGCTTAACAACACCTAATTTCTCTCTATCCAAATGATTAAGATTTTTATCATAAAATCGTCTACGACTTAAAGCATCAAATATGGAACTTTCTCCTTTACGTGGGCTTCCAAAAGTTTTAAATGATGATTTATAATCTCTATACCCATTTTCATTAAGATCTAAGGTTGGTAAATCAACCATTTTAAAATAATACCCATGCCGTGCAAACAAAGCTCTTACAGCATTATAATACTCTGATACCTTACTAGGATTATTAACACCGACTTCATCCTTAATTATTTTATTGTGTAATGCATACATCTCATCAAGAATTTCATCAGCTTGTTGAAAATAAATTTTTTGCCACTTTGCGTCTATCGCTTCGTGCTCTTCATTACTTTTTGCTTTTGAATATTCCTGTTTATACAATTTTATTTGCTCATGTGTCAAATAATTATTCTGTGTAGCAGATAATGAAATACCAGAACCCAATGAAGAGTATGAAACTATATTACCTAATATTGCACTAGCAATTTTATATACATCAGAGTTATCAACATATTTACCGTTAGCATCTACTGTACTATTAGGGTGTTTAGCTAATTCTTTAGCAATAGCTCCTATCATCACCTCGTTAGCACTAGCTACTGTAAATCCTTCTAGGCTAGAACCACCAGCCATATTAGAAACTACTGCACCAAAACCGCTATGTAAGGCAACTTTATAAATACCGCCATCTTTCCATTTATCAGCTTCTTTTTGATATCGTTTTTTTAGAGTTTCATCAGAAGTGTTAACTGCTTTTTCCTCATACTTCTGAGCTTGCTTCATTGCAATATCCCCAATTAATTTAAACCCTTCGTCAGATACAGCGTTAACGTACTCCATACGTTCTTTTACATCAGTCTTATCAAATATAGGTTTAATACTATTGAGTACATGTTCAGTATCTCTGTTAATAACAGTAAGTGTTTTATGCTCTACTTCTACCAATATATCATTACTAATAGCAGATTTTGTTGTAGATTGTGCCTCATCTGATACTGGAATAGAAACTACCGGAGATAACCCTAATGGATTGATTCTACCAAGAATACCTGTTGCTTCAGATTCTACTGAAGGAATTTAATAATGTTGGAGGTGGCACCATTATTGTGTCACCTCCAACATTGATTATAGAACCTATTTAAATACTGTAATTCATACTAATACCATGGCGTTAGCAAAACCCATTTACTGGGAACTGTAATGGCATAGTTATCATCATCATAATAACGATCGTCAGAATACTTCAACTTAAATCCATAATCAGTATGTAAATAAGGCCCCTCCGAATAATATGAGCTAAATGATGAATCAAATTTGTGATAGACTAAATATTTATAATTGAATGTTCCATTAAACAAATAGTTATATTTACAAAAAATAATTTTATCATCATCTTCACGATAGCATAATACTTTTTCAAATATAACAAGCGGTTCATCAAAAAGACTATCTTTATAAATTACGGTTCCATTATTTAAAATTTGAATCTTTAATCCTTCAAAGGACTCCGTAGCATAGCGCTCAGAAAAGATAAAAACATATACTCGTTCTACTGGATTTAAGATTAAACATATCCCGATACATAATAATATAAAAATGATATAGCGTTTTAATTTCATTATTATTTTCACTGCATATTACCTCGACCCTCTACATAGATATCCCTTAAAGTTTTTAATCTGAACTATTTAACTAAATACAAGCCCAACAGAACATATACGATTCCTACTATCAAACCTAAAACTCACACTATGCTCAGGATATAAGAAGTAAATTATCATAAAATCATACTATTCTTAACTTATCAAATCTAAAATCAATTTGAACACGAGAGTTAGTCAGAGTCCTCATTTCCTGCATATGAACACCAATACCATTAATCATGTTTCCTATAGAACTATATATATCTTGTTCCTTCTTAAAATCATATCGATCTGTAACTATTCCATTGATAAAATATGTATCATCATGAGATCTAAACGCTTTAAAAGATATACTAGCACCATGAACACCTAAAGCTAAATCTAATGTAGCCAAGCCGCTTCTCAAATTCCCAATCTTTAAATCATTAAAGGCTCTAGTTTCATTAAACTCAATAGGAATTGTGGCTATAACAGTCTTAGGATTTGTTATTGGACTGTTTTTTATAGCATTTATTATGGCCTCTTTCACCATATCAGAGTTCTCTACTTTTTTACTTCCTAAGCTATTATATTGATATAGTATATTTTTGGTACCTTTACTAGCCTGCTTTGTAATATCAGATGCTAACCCCATAGTTTCATAGCCTATTATCTGAGGCATATTAGCTGATAAAGACTCAATGGATCCTCCTTGAATTTGATCGGCTAATTCTTGAATTACACCTTTCTCAACCTTAGAAATAGCTATATTAAGCTTTGTAAGATCAGCTAGCTTTAAATTACTATTACTATATTTAGGCTGCAAAAAAAGTTCTCGTCTAGATTTAGCCTGACTAAAACTAGTATAATACTTAACTCCTGTAGACTTATCTAACAAAGTATATCCTATTGAATCATCAAGATTATTAGATAAATCAAATGTTTGATACAAATCAAGATAATACGTTTTGATAGCATTTAGATATTCATCATACGTACTATAATTCTTTCTTTGTATTTTATCTGATAGCTCATTTAGTAGCCATTCATTATGTTCAACCTCACGTCTATCACTAATCTTTCTAAAATTAAAATTTATAGGATCTGAAGACACAATATGCTTATTATCTTGATCCAAAATTGCATAATAATTTTTATTCTCTATGGATACCCCTTCTAAGCCTTTACCAATTAGAATTTCTTCACCAATTAAAGCAGAAGCTGCTTTTACAAACATTAAATATTTATTAAAGTCTAATTTATCTGATTCACTTACAAATATTTTATTTCTTAACACTTCTAATTCAGCTTCTTGTTCATTATCAATTTTTTCCCACTTCTCACGAACTTTTAATTTTTCAATCTCCGTTGATGCCTCCTTAAGTTCTTTTAAATACATAATAATTTGCTTATGTGTCAAATAATTATTTTGTGTAGCAGATAATGAAATACCAGAACCCAATGAAGAGTGTGAAACTGTATTACCTAATATTGCACTAGCAATTTTATATACATCAGAGTTATCAACATATTTACCGTTAGCATCTACTGTACTATTAGGGTGTTTAGCTAATTCTTTAGCAATAGCTCCTATCATCACCTCGTTAGCACTAGCTACTGTAAATCCTTCTAGGCTAGAACCACCAGCCATATTAGAAACTACTGCACCAAAACCGCTATGTAAGGCAACTTTATAAATACCGCCATCTTTCCATTTATCAGCTTCTTTTTGATATCGTTTTTTTAGAGTTTCATCAGAAGTGTTAACTGCTTTTTCCTCATACTTCTGAGCTTGCTTCATTGCAATATCGCCAATTAACTTAAAGCCTTCATCAGATACAGCATTAACGTATTCCATACGTTCTTTTACATCAGCCTTATCAAATATTGGTTTAATACTATTGAGTGCATGTTCAGTATCTCCGTTAATAGTAGTAAGAGTTTTACCCTCTACTTCTACCAATATAGCATCGCTAATAGCAGATTTAGTGGTAGATTGGGTTTCATCTGATACTGGAATAGAAACTACCGGAGATAGCCCTAATGGGTTGATTTTACCGAGAATACCTTTTGCTGTCAATCCAGACATATTCATGGCTATACCAGATTTTTTAGCCTTATAAGACGCTTCATTATGAAGGTCTTCCATAACTAGAGATTTGGTAGACAGCTTATTTTTTTCAGGTGTAGCTTTACTAGTTATAATAGCACCTTTTAATGTTGTCGTATTGCCAACAGTAATATTCACACCATCATTACCTGCATGTATACCCGATTGATCTGTAACACTTGTATAAATACTATCAATATTGCCTTTTACATTAACACCATTAATCGTAGGTTGAGATATAAAGTTTGCACCAGAGATAGAAATTCCCTTGTTCTTAGATGTTTCATGATAGGTTCGACTGTCTTGTAAACTTTCTACATTCAGATTATTACCTACTTTCGCCGTTACACCTTGTCCAGAAACAGTAGACCCAATAAGGTTCGTATTACTGCCACTTTCAATAGATACGTTATTAGTACCTACAACATGTGTCCCTGTATGAGTAGTAGTATCTTCTATGCCATTTTCTGACCCTTTATAAGCGGATGCCGACCAACCTACGAGCCCTCCAGTTCTCATACCAATATTAGCAGAAACATTCCAGCCACTAGACTTACTATTTGTTTCAATACGTTGCGTATTTGAACCGGCCTCTAGATTGATAGTATTGGAAGCAGCTAATTGTACATTCTTCCCTTTGATTTGCTCGCCAATTGCAGTAATATTACCTTTAATTGAATCTGCACTATTAGCATGAATCAATACAGTTCCATCAGAGTCAATAGTCCCACTAGAATACGTATGACGTTCTAACTTCGACTCAGCTACACTTTTACTAGATCCAATACCTATTTGTACATTAATAGCTCTATCAATGGCTTTATCAGTAGCTTTATCAACAACACTTTTATTTTCTTCTAAAGCACTTCGTTTTTTCATTAGCAATTCTTGCTTAGATTTAAGCTCTGCTAACTTAGTCGTATCTGTTGCTGGCGTGCTAGCTATATCAGTATTGATACGCTCCAATTGTGAGTCAATAGTTCTCATTTGGCCATTATAGCTTCTATCAACAATTTGTTTTGCTTCGCCAAGAGCTGAAAATAACCTATCTCTCGATTGTTTACCTTCTAAGGATTTTAAATGATTATTTTTTCTATTAGATGCACTATGTTGTTTTTTTACAGCACTATCTAATTTTTCAACAACACTGCCACCTAAACTTACCGTTAAACCCGAGGACTTTCGCTCATGACGCTCCTCTTGTTTATATACGTCATCCTTACCATCTAGTATAATATCTTGACCTACAATGACAACGCCCTTTTTACCTACTGCATTTGTCGTAGTCAAGTGAACTGTATCACCAGCTTGTACAGTAACCTCACCATCAGTAGATCCTAACGTAGTGGATTTATGAGTAGTTTCATCAATATAATAGTTATCTTTAGATTGTTTTTTACCAATCATGATACCCATGCCAGCACCCATAGTACCAGATTTTTTTACATCTTTAGAGGCGGTACTTAGCGTATGCTCTGCTGCTGCATCAGTTATTACATTATGACCTGCTAATACAGATGTTCCTGCAGTACTCACCACATTAGAGGATGTAAGTGTCACATCATTATTAGCACCTACCACTACAGTATGACCACTAAGTGTGCTCATTAATGCATTTTTAGATTCATCATTCGTTTTGATCTTAGTTTCTTTTTTATTAAGAAGACCTTTTTCTTTGTATTTTAACGCAAATGCATTCTTAGATTCACTGTATCCATTTTCAATAGATACATCATGTTCACCAATGACTTTTACAGCACCAGAGTCACTGCTAACGGTCAAATTACGAGCCTTAACATCATGTTTAGCACCAATAGATATATCTCCACCAGCTTCTATTGTCGTTCCCAGCTCAGTTTGACGATAGGTTCGTAAATAATTATCGCCATCTTGAGTCATATCTTTTTTAGCAGTAAGAGTATCTGTAGTACTATTAATATCATGTCCAGCTGTAATAGTGATAGCACCTTCTTTACCCAATGCTTTGATAGTTGCACCACCTAGGTTTACATCATTACTAGCAGATACAATCATAACACCGCTATCACCGGTTACAGCAATACCTGCTGTTTTATGTAAAACATCTTGGTTTGTTAAATGCTCAATAGAATTGTTAAAAGTGATATTCTCTTTTGCTTGTAATTCTACAGCATCACGGCCAACAATTTGCCCTTGTTGGTAAATAGTTGTATCCGATTGCAAACCAACTTTATCTGCATTAATGTGACCACTATTTAACCCTCCTCCTTTATTAGTTTTATAAAATTAAAATTCATAATATAATATTCATATATCCATGTTACAGTATCCATTATGATTTATCGTGACATTTTACACACAATGGAGGTTACCATGAAATTAAAACAACTTATTTTATCCGGTATAGCCTTAGGGGCGCTTGCTTTCACAAGCGGAGTGGTACAGCCTGCACAGGCAGCAGTCGGTATGGATACACCTGCACCGACGCAGAGTTTAAAAAGACCTGCATCAGTAACGACACAGCATTACATCAATGTAGATGGCCTATTATTGGAGCCAATCGATAAAAAGCCAAATGTTATCTATGTTGACGGTCAGCCACTCGTAGCATTACGTCAAGTATCAGAAGTATTAGGTTACAAAGTATCTTGGGATGCACCTACTAAAACAGCATTGATCGACATGAACATTGCTACATTAGCGGTACAACCGGACTCTAAACAAGTCGTGCGCAAGGGTAAATTGCAAATTATCAACCTCGATACATCCGAATCTTTGCTACCTGCAGCACGTATGGTAGACGGAATTCTGTATGTAAGTCCGAACGCATTCAAACTTTTGTTAAATGATGTAACTATCAATAAAGACGAAATTTATATCGTTCCAGAACAAAGTCAATTGGCTGCTGACGCTAACACGCAAAAAGGCAAACGAAACGGTATCGAAACATTCTTACCGGATCAAGGAGATAAAGTAATTCCATACGAAGAAGAGGAAACCAAAGAAAAGAAACCTCTTATTACGGTAAAACGAACTAATACAAAAACAGATACCAAAGACACAGAGAATACCGAATACGTACGCTCTAACGGATTAAACAGATAATAAAATCTTGCGTATAGCTAAATTCAGTTTAATACCTTATAACTTAAAGATGGCAACTCATCACGCTGATGAATTGCCATCTTTTTATTATTTTTAATACTTTATTATTTTTGATACGTTATTATTTCTTGTTGCTTTTTACTTCTCAATGTATTTTATTACTAAATGTCTTTTATTGCTTGATGCCTTTAGACATATTATCTAAGCTATCTTTCGCCGAGTCTATACTCCGCTTCAGGTCTTTTATCGATTCTATCATGTCCGGCGATGTGAACCCAGACGTATCGATGCCCTTTGCTGATTCAGAAGCACTTTTACTATTCTCTTTAGCTTGTTTAATACCATCTTTAATTCGAGCCATATGCGCATCAATTTCATCAAATGACTCATCATATAGAATAAAATTGCTGCCCCCATGGGACGTAATATTAAGCGGCCCCATCGTGAGCTGTCCATCATCGATACGCAAAGCATCCGTAGTGATAGTAGTGATTTTCGTATTTACTTTCACATCGCTAAAGGATAAATGTCGCCCTTTATTGTGAAAGTTTCCCGTAATGCTTTGAATCGGAATCAGCATATAGTGCCCTTCACCAGACCAGAAGTTCCCCCATACCTCCATGTCTCGAGGTTGGCCTTCACTTTTAAAGTTCAAATTTGCCGATACAGGCACGAGAAATTCTGGTGCTTTAAGGGCCACACTACTATCTAGATCCTTTGCTACGCCAGTAATTGTATAGGCGCGAGTGTCCAAATTATATACACCTTTAGCCTCCAATTTACCGCTGTATACATTAGCGCTAACGTTTTCAAAATTCAGAATACCATCTTGATACGTCACATCTCCCACCACATTATCAAAGGTGAGCGCAGGAATTCGCAAAATAGGCATCGTTACCCGACCTTTAGCAAAAGGACGATTAAAATCACCTGTTACCTTTGTAAGCAAGGTCATGGCATCATGAATATTCTCGCCAAACCCAAGAGATGACGGATCCACCCCTTTTACATCAAACTGTAAATCCAGTTGAGGCATGCGATGCTTTAAAACATCTTTTAAGTCTATGCGACCTTTCAAAACGAAACCATCTCCTATGGCGGTGCCCCCAAATTTGCCCGTCTCCATATCGATGCGAATGGCCCTCTTACTATCAAGATCAATTCTAGCGTTTACATCCTTTATCACATAATGGCGATTTCTGTTAAAGACCTCTAACTGACTATTTCTAAGTCTAATCTTAAAATCTAAATGTTGTCCCTCCCAATTGAAATTACGTACTTTTCTACCTAGTTCCTCTTGCCGTTCTTGTGTGGTCTTTCTAGGTGCTTTCGAACGGGGTTCTATCTCGTTAATTGGTTTATTTACATCTGGAGATATGGGCGCGAAATCCAACCGATTATTATCGTCTAAATCAATGACTATAACCGCATCATCTAATTCAATGCCCTTGATAGCGGAGGACTTAAAGTTACGTGTCACCACATCCCACATATTAACGCGGACTTTCCCGCTTGGTGCATTGAGCAACTCATGCCCTTCTGGGTCCTTCCAAACTAGCCCGGTAAAAGTCAAAGTTCCCCACGGTGTAGCAGATAAACTTTCAGCAGTAACCGTACCGCGCATCAT
>NZ_CALLVP010000032.1 GCF_938010505.1 uncultured Veillonella sp.
TTTCAGCCTTCTTTATTTTGTTGTTAGCGCCGGAGTTCTATACTCCATTTAGACAGTTGGGGGCTGCTTTTCATACGGGGATGGCAGGTAAAACATCTATTCTGAAATACGAAGAATTTATGAATCGTCCGCAGTCCTTACCAGTAGGTGGTGATTCTAAACTCGAGAAATCTATACAAGAGATCGCAATTAAAGATTTAACTTTTACCTATGAAAATAGTGAGAATGGGGTATACCATATTACACTAGAGGCTGAGCGTAATGTACCTATTATGCTCGTTGGTGAAAGTGGAGCTGGCAAATCTACTATTGCCCATATTATTGGTGGATTTTTACACTCTCCGAAAGGAAGAGTTACTATCGATGGCATTGATATATGTGATTTAGATATCGACTGGTGGCGTCAGCAAATTACCTATGTGTCTCAACATCCACATATTATGAAAGGGACCTTACGAGAGGTCTTATCCTTTGGTATGGATGTAAGTGATGCAGATATTCTCGATGCTTGCAAAGAGGTTCAACTATTAGATGTTATTAATCGAGAACAAGATGGGCTTGATGCGGTTATTGGAGAAGGTGGTTTAGGTCTTAGTGGCGGTGAACGACAGCGTATTGCTTTAGCTCGTGCATTTCTCCGAAAGGGTCAGGTGTTGATTCTTGATGAAGTAACAGCACATCTAGATGTAAAAACAGAATCCATTATAAGTGCAGCTATCCAGCGTTTGATGGAAAATAAGATTGTTATCATTATTGGACATCGCTTACAAACTATGCACTGGGCATCTAAACTATATGTCTTGAAAAGTGGATCAATTATTCAAGAAGGTTCTTATCAGGACCTACTTCAAGAAGATGGTTATTTTAAAGAACTTGTTACATCTGGCTTAGGTCAATTTTCAGCAGCTCTAGAAGTACCATTGCATATAAAAAAATCAGCTAATTTAGATACTACATTAGGTTTGGAGACATCTATTAATAGCACTGATGGTATTGTTAAAGCCGTTGAAAGTTCTATGACTTTCCAAAGTGGTGAAAAAGCCTCTAATATGGGCTTACAAGGGTGGAAATTATTGTTCTCCGTATTGAGTCCCGCTAAGTGGTCATTAGTATTGGCATTGCTATTTACGTTCTTAACAGTGTTCATGAATGTAGGGCTTTTAACAGTATCCTCTTGGCTGTTGGCATCTGCCGCATTACAACCGGGGCTCACTTATTTGAGCCTTGCAATCGTAGGGGTTCGATTCTTTGGTGTTAGTCGCGCTGTATGTCGTTATTTTGAGCGCTATACATCTCATCGCATGGCCTTTCAAGGTCTTTATGGCCTGCGCTTGTGGTTTTATGCTCATTTGGAACCATTGGCACCTGCTATACTCAAAAGGTTTGGGGCGGGTGATATGTTGGGACGCATCATGGGGGATATAGAGGTATTACAATTCTTCTACT
>NZ_CALLVP010000033.1 GCF_938010505.1 uncultured Veillonella sp.
GTATGATTTGTTAAAAATGGAAATGGATGCCCCGAGTCAACAGCCAATGGTGTTACTACGGGGTAGATATGCTCTTCAAAATAATGACGTAACCAAGCTTTTGTTTTTACATCCAGTTCATCAGGATGCGTAAAGAAAAAACCATAACTTTCTAGTTTAGTCAGGACATTGTTTAAATACATGCTTTGCATAGCAACAAGGCGTTGTACAGATTCATCTATCGCCTTTAATTGTGCCTTTGCATCCATATGAGCCGCATCATATTTAACGATACCATTCACAACTTGATGGCGTAACCCCGCCACGCGAATCATAAAAAACTCATCTAGATTAGAACTAGCAATAGCAATAAAACGCAATCGTTCCAACAGCGGAGTATTTGTATCTATAGACTCTAATAGTACACGCTGATTAAATTTTAGCCAAGATAACTCTCGGTTAAAGTAATACTTAGCATTACTGAACATGGCGGTCACCTCCTCTTACAAGTATAAGTTCCATACCAAATACTTCTGTAAAATACTCGGAATCACGACTAAATGTCCACCATTCTAGAGAAATATCTTCATTAGTGCGGCAGAATACATACAGTACATTATTCCGTTCTTCTAAGGTAATATCCGAGATTTTTTGATTACTACCTGCATCAAGCGCACAAGCTACACGAATGATAGCTACTAACTTTGTAACTTGAATCTTTTGTAATTCCGTCAAGGAATTAAAATAAGCATCATCATCAGATGGAGTTCCCTTATAGTGATAGTACACAACATTTGCCACCACTTGTTTTTCTTCTTCTGAAAGCCCAAAAATATCTGTGCCCATCACGATATGATACGCATGCTCTCCATGGTTTCGTAAATTAACAAACTTCCCTACGGAACATAATATAGCTGCAATGCGGCATAAGTAACCCCACCGTTCTGGTAAGCCTTTATGGCGTAATATTTTACAAAATAAAGAGCTGAATCTTTCTACCTCAGCATCATGAATGCTATCAGTATGATATCTAGCGGCAACCGCACGAGCTAGCTGAGCATTTTGCTCACGCAGTTGATACATAAACGGATTATTTTCAGCTTCAACTCCATAGAACCAGCTAATCCCTTGCGAGAAGGAGAAGCTACTAAAAATTAACGACTTTGGCTTTATAGCCGTTATAATTTCATTAAACAAAATCATAGTAGGCATCAAAATATTTGCCTTATATTCAGGTAGTTTATATCGATTGATTAACTTAGTAGCCGTTACACCATCAAAGGAATTGACGAAACCTTTAAAACGTTCTGGTTCAATGGTAATAATATCGTCCTTATTGCTTCCATCCCCCATGAGGCGCGCTAAATATTGAGCTTCATCGCCAGATAAAATTACACTATTAATGTTGAAAGTTTTTAGTTCCTCCCGCAATGGGCCTATCATGCGATGTAAATACTCGGTAATAGCCATTGGAAACGATGTAGAGGAACGTTGGTTACGATTAAAAGATTCCATAACACGCAAAGATCCGCTATGCATATTGCGCTGGAATAATAAGCTTTCACCACGCCAAACGGTTAAACCTACACCACCAGAAGTGATATCAAGGAATAATGTTGCCTTTGTAGGATCCGTCAAGCGGTACTGATTAGTCATCTTGTAGTATAACAAGGCATATTTGTAATACACCTCTTTAGGCATGTCGATAACCTCAACACGCATACCTGTTTGGATGTAAATTTGATCTAAAATACTACGACGGTTAGCAGCCTCACGTATTACAGTAGTGCCATATAATCTAGAGCGACTCACACCGTAATCGGCCATTAATTGTTTATATCCCTTTAAGATATGACAAATTTCTTCAATCGTTTTAAAACTCAAACGAGAGGTTTGGAATAGTTCTTCCCCAAAGGTTACCTCTCGAGCTGCATAATCTATAACGCGTACATCATCGATACCCTTGTATTCTAAAATAGTAATACTCATGCTACTGGAGCCTACATGTAGCACTGCATATCGTAACGCTTTTGGTAATGCCATTATGCCTCCTTACGAGCTTCCTTCCACTCTATTT
>NZ_CALLVP010000034.1 GCF_938010505.1 uncultured Veillonella sp.
TAGCTAAACCTGTAATATATTTAGCATGAACTAGCTCATGTTTAGTCATACCTAATAATACATTCTCTGCGGAATGTACTAAAATATCATCAATAATGGGGTTACCACCTAGGTAGTGCTCCCCGTAATAATCGTAAAACAAACCTTCACGCAAACCACAACCGCCAACGACGAGTGTCTTAGTATTTACATAGTTAAATAGTTCTTCTACGATAGTAAGACCGGCAATAATGATATCGGCACGTTCTGATGATAAACCACTAATCTTTTTCCGTTCCTCTAGGGATTTACCTTTTATTTCTTCAAAAATCTCATGGAATCTATGATATGGAATTTCATAGTTATGTAACTTTGTAATGGGATACGATAACTTTCGTTGGTCCATTTTAGCAATATTACGAGCTGTACCACCGATACCAAGGAGCGGCAGCTTTACATTGCGAAGCCATGTATATTCCTTAATAGCTTTCTTTACGGCTTTCGTCATTTTTTCAAGCTCTTTAAAGGTATACTCATCCCCTTTTTGATAAATACCCGTTAAGGTAAGAGCCCCTATAGGTAAGCTTACCGATTTTGAGATATGGCGATTTCGTACAAGGGTTACCTCCGTACTGGCACCACCTAAATCAAAGATAATAAAGTCTTTAAGGCCAATAGTGTTGATCACACCAAGAAAACCTAAGCGAGCCTCTTCTTCACCAGCAATACACTCTAAATCGAGTCCTGTTCGCGCTTTAACAGCCTTGATAAAATGTTCCCCATTTTTTGCAAGCCGCACTGCAGCGGTAGCAACAGCCCTAATTTTATCGACTTCCATGGCCTCCGCCATATGGACAAAAGCTTTTAAAGAGCGCAAAGAGCGTTCCATAGCCTCATGAGTCAATGCATGAGCGCCCCACATATTTTCACTGAGACGTACACTATTCTTTTCTTGGTATATAAGTCTATAACTACCTGTTTTAGAAATCTCATATATGACAAATCTAACGGAGTTAGAACCTAAATCTATAAATGCAATGCGTTTCATGCCGCTCCCCTTATCTTACTACTGTTCAGTATGAATATACTTTAGTATACCATAGAAAAACGCGATTCTCATCGATAAGAGAGAATCGCGTTTTATGATTTATAATTCTATTTAATGTAAGAGTGTATTCTAGTACTCAAAACCTCGATTATTAGAATTCAGCAAATAGTTCAATTACTAGCATTTATTTTTACTAGTATCTATATTTACTGGATACCAAATACTCGTTTGCCATTATTGAACGTAATTTCGCAGAACTCATCTACATCGAGACCTTTAAGACTTGCAATTTCTTCTGCAACAAACTGCGTTTTACTAGGGTCATTTCGACGACCTCTAAACGGAGGCGGTGTTAAATACGGTGAGTCCGTTTCAATAAGAATTCGATCTAATGGTACTTGTCTTGCCACTTCCTTAAGATTTGTAGACTTAGGGAATACTACAGGCCCTGCAAAGGAAATATAAAAGCCCATTTTAATGGCCTCTTTTGCCATCTCCCAGCTGCCAGAATAGCAATGGAAAATGCCCCAGTTATTTTTACCTTCATTGCGCAAGATATTCATAATATCGCCATGCGCATCACGATCGTGAATAATAATCGGCAAATCTACTTCACGAGCAAGCTCTAGCTGACGAATAAATACGCGTCTTTGTGTTTCACGGTCCGAAAAATCATAGTAATAATCCAAACCGATTTCACCAATAGCACGAACCTTATCGTTGTTGAGAGCTTGGTCTTTATAGAACTCGTAGTCCTCCTCTGTAAAGTCTTTAGACTCATGAGGGTGAGTCCCTACAGCAGCATATAATCGGTCATATTGTTTCGCTAAAGCTAAACCAGATTCTACGGTACTGCGGTCTACACCAGGAATCATAATATATTCTACACCTACATCAAAACAAGCTTGTAACATCTCATTACAGTCATTACTAAAACGTCCGTCATTCACATGAGCATGTGTATCAAAGAGTTTCATTATTTAACCACACTTCCTGCCGGTAATGATTCGATATTTGTTACCTCTAAATGTTCTTCCCAATCAGAGGCGGACAAGATCATCCCATAAGACTCGATGCCCATCATCTTTTTAGGAGCCAAGTTAGACAAGTAAATTACCTTTTTACCAACCATCGCTTCAGGTTCATAATATTGAGAGATACCGCTTAACACTGTACGCTGCTCAATACCGATATCCAATACAAATTTCAACAATTTCTTAGACTTTGGCACTTTTTCACAACTTACAACTTTAGCCACACGAAGATCGAGTTTCTCAAAGTCATCATAGGTGATGTTTTCTTTTAATGGTGGAATATTAGACGTATCTACAGTTTCTTCAGCTTGAACTGGAGCAGTTTCTACCATTTCAGGAATTTCAAAGCGCGGGTAAATAGGATCACCTTTCACAACTTTAGTACCCGTTGGCAATGCACCCCAAGTTTTAGCGTCTTCCAATGTCGCCTTACCAAAACCTACGAGCCCTAATTGATTCCAAATTTTTGGAGCCCCTACTGGAATTACAGGACTTGCCAAGATGGCGATAATACGCAACGCCTCTGCCAAATGATACATAGCAGATTGAAGGCGAGCTTTATCTTTTTCATCTTCAGATTTAGCCAATACCCAAGGCATAGTTTCATCGATGTATTTATTCATACGGCCAATAAATGCCCATACGGCTTTAATACCTTTGTTAAGCTCCATGTTTTCCATGGCCGCATCAAACTCTTTCACAGTTTGAACTGCTAATGCAGATACGTCGCGGTCTAAATCATCCATATCATCATATTTTGTAATCACACCACCATGGTATTTTTCAATCATAGCGATGGTACGGTTCAACAAGTTACCTAGGTCATTAGATAGATCTGCATTGATTTTTGTAACGAAGTTAGGCAACGTGAAATTACCGTCATTACCAAGCGTAATTTCACTCAATAAGTAGTAACGCAAAGAGTCTGCACCATACGTTTCAATCAATGGAATTGGATCGATAACATTGCCCAAGGATTTACTCATCTTCGTGCCGTCAACGATCATCCAACCGTGGCCAAATACCTTTTTAGGCAATGGCAACTCAAGGCTCATGAGCATCATAGGCCAAATAATAGTATGGAATCGAACAATTTCCTTACCTACCAAATGAAGATCTGCTGGCCAGTATTTTTTGTATAATTCGACATCTCCATCAAATGGAGCAAGAGCGCTGATATAGTTCACCAATGCATCAAACCAAACATAGACTACATGTTTAGGATCGAAGGGAACCTTAATCCCCCAGTCAAAAGATGTACGAGATACTGCCAAGTCTTCTAGACCTTGTTTTACGAATTGAATCATCTCATTACGACGAGATTCAGGTTGAATGAAATCAGGATTTTCTTCGATGAATTGTAACCATTGATCAGTATACTTGCCGAGTTTGAAGAAATAACTTTCTTCTTTTACTTTTTCTACAGGGCGGCCACAGTCAGGACATGTATGGTTTTCACCAAGCTTTTGCTCAGTCCAGAATGTCTCACAAGGCGTACAGTACCAACCTTCATATTCGGCCTTATAAATATCGCCTTTTTCGTAGGCTTTTGTAAATAATTCTTGTACTACTTTTTCATGACGTTCATCGGTAGTTCTAATAAAGTCATCATTGGAAATATGCATTTTTTCCCACAATGATTTAAAGCCATTAACGATATTCGTCGTATACTCTAATGGTGTAATATTTTGGGCTTCTGCAGCGCGTTGGATTTTTTGGCCATGTTCATCAGAACCAGTCAAGAAACGTACGTCATAACCGGCCAATCGCTTAAAACGAGCAATCGTATCTGCTACAGATGTACAGTACGTATGACCAATGTGCAACTTAGCACTTGGATAATAAATAGGTGTCGTAATATAATACGTTTTTTTTGTATCTCCCATGATGAGTCTCCTTCTAACCTTCGAATGGGAAGGTTTAACGTTCTACAATATTATATACATCCCGGCGGGAAACGTTAAAACGCTTTGCCACCTGGCGAATAGCTTCTTTTTTCGGCACCCCTGTATCTACAAGGGCTTGCACAGCATCTACGTAAGATACTGGTTTATCTGACACTTCACTACTATCGGACTCCACTGTATCAGCACCGCCTACAATGAGGACAAACTCCCCTTTATAAGTAAGCTGTTCTAAATCCTTTACAAGGCTTTCCAAATCGGTGCGTACAAAGGTTTCAAACTTCTTCGTCAATTCTCTTGCCACCGTAATGGAACGATTGCCAAAGGCTTCATACATATCTTGTAACACCTCTTTCAATCGATGAGGGGCTTCATAAAACATGAGTGTTCCCGTTACTTGTGAAAGTCGTTGTAATTCTTCAACCCGATGTTTCCCCCGCTTAGGCAAGAATCCGGCGAAGGTAAACGATTTAGTGTCTAGTCCAGATGCAATAAGCGCCGTTAACGCTGCATTAGCACCTGGTAAAGGCACTACTGTTATACCTTCTTCAATGGCCTTTGTAACAAGGTCTGCCCCTGGGTCGGAAATAGCAGGCATCCCCGCATCACTGACACAAGCTACCGACTGTCCTTCTAACAAGAACTCTATAATATAGGCCCCCTTCTCCTCCTTATTATGTTCATGATAAGAAATCAAAGGCTTTTTAATATCAAAATGTTTTAATAATATACCTGTATGACGAGTATCCTCAGCAGCGATTGCATCAACTTCACCCAAAATACGAACGGATCGATACGTCATATCTTCTAGATTACCTATCGGTGTGGGCACCAAAAATAAGGTGCCCCATTTGTTATCGTTCATACCAAGAGGACACCTCCTTCGTGTACACATTCGGTTTTTCATAAACGATAAGTGGTTGCTCCAGCACAAGACCAGCCTGACCTTGATACATAGCCTCAATCAAAACTAATTTTGCCGGCTTATCCATCATGCCATGAACAAACCGAATTCGCTTTGCTTGAAAGTGTAACACTTCCAGTTCATGTAGTACATATTGTAGCCGGTTAGCACTATAGACCATCCACAAACGACCTTTACACTTAATAAAGGACTGTACGGCTTTTAAAACCTCTTTTAGAGATGTATGACCATCGTGAAGGGCTAATGCTCTTTCTTCAGATGTAGGCTTTGCTCCACTTTCACAATCATAAAAGGGCGGATTAACAATGACACCATCAAAAGGCTTATCTTGTATATCGCGATATGTTATATGACGGTAATCGCCGCACAACATCTTTACCACATCTTGTTTATGATTATGTTCTACGCTGCGCTGAGCCAACTCAACGAGAGTTTCATTAATTTCTATGCCTGTGATATGACCGGCCCCTAACGATGTACCTATAAGCGGCATGACACCCGTTCCCGTTCCAAGATCTACATAGGAATGACGACTGTTAAAGCAGCAAAAATGTATAAGCGCTATAGCATCAAAGGAAAAACGAAACATATCAAGGCGTTGATATATCTGCAAGTCATCGATAATTAAATCATCAAGGCGTTCTTGATCATTCATCAGGCAATGCCACCTCGGACCAGTTTAAATCGATAGTACGACCCGCTTCGAGCTGTACCTTCACTGTATGCTTGTGATGATTTACCTTTAAAACTTTACCAATACCTTCGTCGGTAACAACCTCTTTACCAATGCCAGGAGGTGCTACCTCTTGAGGAGCTTGAGGACGTTCCTTTTTCACATATAGGTCGCCACCTTTTTTATATAAATCATCTTCATAGTTAAGGCAACACATTAATCGACCGCATACACCAGAAATTTTTGTAGGATTAAGACTCAAGTTTTGATCCTTTGCCATACGAATCGATACAGGTGTAAAGTCTCCTAAGAAATTAGAGCAACACAAAGATCGTCCACAAGCGCCGATACCATTAAGTACTTTGGCTTCATCACGGACGCCCACTTGACGTAACTCGATACGCGTTCTAAATACAGTTGCCAAATCCTTAACGAGCTCACGGAAGTCGATACGACCATCCGCAGTAAAAAAGAATATAATTTTATTCATATCAAATGTGTATTCCACATTGATGAGTTTCATTGGTAATTTACGTTTTTCAATTTTTTCAAGACAAATTTCAAAGGCTTTTTCTTCGCGCTCTTTATTCTTCTCGATTTGTTTCAAATCTTTAGAAGTTGCCTGTCTGATAACAGGCTTAACAGGGGCAACAACAGAATCTTCGAAAACCTCTTTCGGTCCAATCACAACCGTGCCATATTCTACACCACGAGCTGTTTCAACGATAACTCCATCCCCAACGGATAGTTCTAATTGTTCAGGCTGAAAATAATAAATCTTTCCCGCCTTTTTAAAGCGTACGCCAACTATGGTTAGCATTTAATCCTCCTCCCGAGCATCATGAAGGGCGATACTGAGACCGTCCACCACGAGAGCGGTTTTTATATATAAGCGCAAAGCCCGTTCTGCTTGCAATGTTTCGGTAATAACCTCTGACAATGCTTGCATGGACCAGCGCGGTAATAATCGTAATAATTGAGTCTTGTACATAGGTACTTGTAATTGCGTATCTTGAGCACCCATTTTAAGAGCCATCATATCTCTACTTACAAGGCGTAGCCAGTGCATCAATTCCGTTAGGTTTTCACGAGATAAGCTTTCACAAGCTAAGGAAATCATAGAAAACCATCGCGTTTCAAAAGCCAACATATCCATCACCTTAACAGCTAACTCTAGCATTTCGATGCGACCTTGTGTCGCCAGTTTCTCCACTAATTGTGGATTACCATGACCAGCTAACAAAGCCTGCTCTATATCACCGGTGATTCCACGCGCTACAAGAGCGGTGCGAATCGTATCTACATCAACACTATTAAAACCAACGCCCATACATCTAGAAATGATGGTAGGCAATACTGTGTTAATCTTGTTCGTAATAATGATAAAGTACACCTGTTCAGGTGGCTCTTCAATGGTTTTTAACATGGCATTTGCCATGACTGCATTGACTGTGTGAAAGTCCTCCACAATGACAACACGGTTTCCATTGCCTGCCACAGACAGATGATCTTGTAATAAGGAATACCACTGCTCTACCTTTAAGGTTGTTTTCATAGGACGAATCCAAAAGGCATCCCCCTTATCCATATAGATAGTTAATCCTTCGGTTTCGATACGTTTTTCCGTATCCCCATTTGCCAAACGGGCTTCCTTAACCTCTGCTAAATAAGCTTCCCCCTTGGGTTGAGAGAACACTTGACGCCCTAGTAATAGAGATGCTAGGCCTATGGCCATATCTAATTTACCAAGACCAGATTCACCATAAAACAAGAGACTATGCGGTAATGCATTACGACTTACAAGTTCAGATAGGTGTGCCTTAATCGAATCTTGACCAATTATAGAATCAAAATATGTCATAGCGCCTCCTATCAATACATGCCCAATATTAATATTATATAAGAAAAAGGCGACTTTTAAAAGAGTCGCCTTTTTCTAAGATAGTAGATTTACTACTGCTTTATATACATCATTATGAATTTCTTCAATAGTACGCAACGTATACTGACCAGACTCAGCTTTATCAGCACAAGGTATGCGGTGCCATTGATAGCGCTTTACTAATTCTTCATACGCATCGTGAACGGCTACTAAATATGCATGATTCCCTTCGTGAATATCACCAGTATTACCCCCAGTTTTACCAGTACGCTCCGCCATAAGGGCTTCGCTCACTTCAAGAGGCATATCTAAAAGGCATACCGCATCAGGTTTAGGCAAGCCAAATTTTTGGAACTCAAAATCTTCAAGCCAATCTAAAAATGCAGTCCGTTCCTTCGGGTCGTCATATTTTACCATTTGGTGTACCATGTTTGATGTGGTGTAACGATCTGCAATGATGATGCCACCATTTTTATAAAACTGTTCCCAATCAGTTCTAAAAGAAGCAAATCGATCGATGGCGTACATGGAGCTTGCCACATAAGGATTTACATCATGTACATCTTTACCAAATTCACCGGCTAAATACATTTTGATAGGCATAGCGGCGCCGCTATCATAGTTTGGAAAACTCACAGACTTAACGGCATGCCCTTCTTTGGTCAAGCGCTCTACTAAGAGTTTAGTTTGTGTAGCCTTGCCGCTACCGTCTCCGCCTTCTAATATAATCAAAGTCCCCATAATTACTCCTGTAACACCCATATTGTTTCCAATGTCATATCATCAGCCCCATTCGGTACATAACCTAGAGCCTTGCGATTCTCTATATATTGTAACACAGAGTCACTAATCTCTTCACCTACTGCTACACA
>NZ_CALLVP010000035.1 GCF_938010505.1 uncultured Veillonella sp.
TCGATAGGAAGTTCTGTTTCGAAGACTTCCTCAGCAGGGCCTGTCATGAGCACCGTGCCATCCTCCAAGTATGAAATATGCAATGTACCTAAATAGAGTTCCACATCTACTTCGCGGCCTGTTAAACCCTTTTCAAAGGACATAACGGCAGAGGCACAAGAGCCTGTTCCACAAGCTAAGGTAGCACCAGCGCCGCGCTCCCAAGTGCGCACCTTGATGTGTTTGTCGTTTACTACTTCAATGTAGTTTACATTTGTGTTAGCAGGGAAGGCATCGTGCTTTTCAAGGATTGGGCCTTGTGTTGTAACAGGAGCCTTTGTAATGTCATCGATGAATACCTCCGTATGAGGTACGCCGAGCAATACGGAGCTTACCGTTACGGTCTCACCGTTTACATCGAGGTCTATGTCGATAACCTTATCCATGGTTACATTCATAGGAATATCTTGGGCTTTGAAAAATGGTTTGCCCATGTCTACAGTAACTTGTGTGACTATTCCGTTTTCGATAGTCAAGGTAGGCTTCATTACGCCTGCCAAGGTTTCGATGGTGAAAGTTTCCTTCGTAGTTTGACCGTGTTCATAAGCGTATTTTGCAAAGCAGCGAATCGCATTACCGCACATTTCTGCTTCACTACCATCGGAGTTGATGATACGCATGCGCACATCACAAGTTTCGGAAGGTACTAGGATGGCAAGACCATCGGCACCAATACCCGTACGACGATCGCAAAGGCGGATAGCGAGGTCTGTGTAGTCTTTAGAAGTCCCTTGTGGGTCGGCAAATAGGATGAAATCATTGCCGAGACCATGCATTTTTGTTAATTTCATAAAGTCTCCTATCAATAAGTAAGACTTTCACCATGAAGCCCGTGAAAGTCTCAGATGCATATAATTATATATTCTATATTATATCATAAAAGGGCCTTGAAAATGAGATGTTTGTTGCTTTATTGTTTAACAGAGAAATGATAAAATAAATAGTAATGTAGTTAATCGTAATAGAAAGAGGAACACATATGCGAATTCAAGGGATTTCTGGATCTCGTGGCGTTGCAGTAGGCAATGTATATAGATATATTCAAGAGGAAATTGTCATTCCTGATTACACCGTGGCAGAGGATAAGGTAGAAGAGGAAATTGGCAAGTTCGCAACGGCTATGGCATCTACCTTAAAACAATTGGACACTATTCGTCAAAGAGCATTGGATGAAATGGGGCCGGAAGAGGCGGCTATTTTTGAGGCACACATGCAAATCGCTCAAGACCCATCCTTGTCTGACGGAATCAAATCCCTTGTTGAGTCTAGCCGCATGAATGTTGTAGCGGCCACGTCTCAAACAATTGAAACCTTTGCAAATATTTTCCTCGGTATGGAAGATGCCTATATGCGTGAACGCGGTGCAGATATTAAGGATATCGGCGATCGTTTGATGCGCAATATGTTAGGTATGAACCCTCGCGGTTTGTCCCATATTTCTGGCGAAGTTATCTTGGTTGCACAAGACTTAGCTCCATCTGATACGGCTTCTCTCGATAAAAATGTGGTAAAAGGCATCGTCACTGCGGCGGGTGGCCCTACATCCCATGCGGCTATCATGGCTCGTACGTTAGAGATTCCTGCTGTTATGGGCATTGGTGATATTGAAAGCTTCGTAGATGGCGACAAGGCAGTCGTTCTTGGTACCGATGGTATCGTAGAAATCAATCCATCTGATGAGGATTGGACGGAGTATACAAATCAAGCGTTGGCGTTCCAAGAGGAATTAAAACGGTTGCGCGAATCTGCTAATCTTGAAGCTACTACCACTGATGGTCACCATGTAGAATTATTTGGCAACATCGGCAAAGCGAAAGATGCTAAAAATGCGCTCATTATGGGGGCGCAAGGTATCGGTTTGTATCGTACAGAATTCCTATATATGGAAAACGACGAATTGCCTACAGAAGATGTACAATTTGAAGAATATAAAAAGGTTGCTCAAGATATGAAGGGACAACCAGTTATCATTCGGACTATGGATATCGGTGGTGACAAGGAATTAAAATGCCTTGATTTGCCAAGTGAAATGAACCCATTCCTAGGATATCGTGCCATTCGTATTTCTTTAAATCGTCCAGACATCTTTAAGGTACAATTGCGTGCCTTGTTACGAGCTAGTGCATTTGGTGATATTCACATCATGTATCCTATGATTGCTTCCGTTGAGGAAGTGAAACAAGCAAATGCTATGCTTGATGAATGTAAGGCGGAGTTGGCGGCTGAAGGAAAGGATTTCAACAAGTATATCAAGGTTGGCATCATGATCGAAGTACCTGCGGCAGCTGTTATATCTCCAATTCTTGCTAAATATGTAGACTTCTTTAGTATCGGTACGAATGATCTTTGTCAATATACTTTGGCGGTAGACCGTATGAATGAAGCAATCGGTAGCTTGTATCAACCATTGCATCCAGGGGTGTTACGTCTTATTAAACACGTTATTGATGCCAGTCATGAACAAGGTAAGTTTACAGGTATGTGTGGTGAGCTTGCTAGCGATCCTATGGCGACCATGATTCTATTAGGCCTTGGCCTCGACGAATTCTCCATGACTGCTTCTTCGATTCCTCTTATTAAAAAGATCTTGCGTTCTGTTTCCAAAGCAGAATGTGAAGAGGTGGCAAATAAAGCACTTACTATGGACACAGCAGAAGAAATTACAGAATACGCTAAATCTGTGTTAGCTGAAAAAAACTTATTATAATTTTGTATATATAAATTATATTTGTTTTTAAGACATTGCCAGATAACTAATGGTGGGACTACTAGTCATCATATTAAATATACTTGAATTGATACGCTTATAATTGATACAATATATCTATTAGAACGTATGGGATAGGCTTTGCCTATCGCGATAGAAAGAGGTTATCATGAAAGAATTAACAGTAGAAATTACTAACGAATCTGGTTTACATGCTCGTCCTGCTACAGCCTTCACACAATTGGCTGCTAAGTTTGCTTCCAAAGTGACTATCGCTGCTAATGGTAAAACAGCAGATGCTAAATCCATCTTAACTGTATTGACTTTGGGGGCTACAAAAGGAACATCCGTTACATTGACTGCTGACGGTGCTGACGAAGATGATGCACTCGCTGCATTGAGCGAATTCTTAACAACTAACCACGATTAATATGGGAATAATAAAAAGGACTCTACATTTGTAGAGTCCTTTTTATTTACCCATATTTGCAAAGCGCTCTACAGCTTTTGTAAAGTCGCTAATGGTTTTTTCCACGTCACCATGTTCGATACCATCTCGTACGCAGTGGTTGATATGTCCTTCAAGAATTACTTGTCCTACTTTATGTAGTGCAGACTTAGCTGCATTAATTTGGCTCAACACATCTTCGCAGGGAATGTCTTCTTCTATCATTCGATCAATAGCTTGCACTTGACCTAAGATTTTACGCAATCGACGATGTAGATTTTCTGAATCCATACACTGTTTCATTTTTCTCCTCCATAGGCATGTTTTTATCATCTCATATATTATACTCTATCTAAAGTTTGTAATACAACTTAATAAGTATACCTAATATGCATTAATCGGTATATATAGATGTATATATATTATCGTGCTATGTAAGACATATTATATATATTTGTAGTATGAGTGGTCTTAAAAACTAGTGTTTTACATATCTTCTTCTTGATTGATGTGATACAATACATTTAATACACTTTATGTTTGTATATGTATATAAGGTATTGTATAAATGGCTAGATTATAAACCTATATTTACATGTGTTTATACTACAGGCCTTTAAGAAATAGGTGAAAGAAATGAAAGTATTTCGCTACCTTCGAAATCTAGTTGTGTTCGTGGTGGTCATGATTTTGGCTATGTTTATCTATGACGGATACCACAGCTTTCAAGGGACAAATCGTGAAAGTAAAGCTCACACACTTGTTGAAAAACGAATAGAACAAAATGAAGACACGCTCAGTCGTACGGATCGAATTATACGCCTCTTTACCTTCAAGGATAAAGTGGAAATAGCTCTAAATCAGCGTATTTCAAAAGAGCATTGGGTAAAAGGGGAGGTTATTCCTGAATATACAAAAAATGCACTCATTGCTATTGAAGATAAGCGGTATTATAAACATGGAGCCATTGATGTACTCGGTATTATTCGCGCTTTTTACACGAATACCATAGCAGGTGAAACGCTGGAAGGCGGTAGTACTATTACGCAACAACTCGTAAAAAATCTTTTCCTTTCATCAAAGCGCATCATGAGTCGTAAGGTAGAAGAGGCGATTCTCGCTAGTGAAATGGAACATTACTACTCTAAGGAAGAAATTCTAACTATGTATTTGAATACCGTATATTATGGTCATAATTATTATGGTATCTACGAAGCAGCTCACGGATACTTTGGGACGAGTCCCAGTCGATTAACATTGGGGCAAAGCGCTTTACTCGCAGCATTACCTAATGCTCCGTCCTATTTAGATCCTTATACGAACTATGAAGGGGCTAAGGCACGACAAAAATTGGTGCTAGAACAAATGGTAGACCAAGGCATGATTACACGAGCCGAGGCAGATTATGCGTACGAACAAGAGCTGGGGCTAGTAGAAGAATAATTTAATATGTTTAATAAGCTATGTCGTGTATTAGATTACATGATATAGCTTATTTTATATTTAGATAGTTACATTCCGAAAAATATTATATAAATGTATAAAAATAATGCTTGCATTTATAATTATACAGGTGTATACTATTTTTTGTCAGAAGGAGAAAATGCCTGTCGGTGATAGAAGATACCACGGTGCTTTCACAATTATCTGATATTGTATTGATTATATGAGTCTAAATAGATAGTGGTTTGTGAGGTGTTATCATGGGTAAAGCAAATAAAGTAGTACTCGCGTATTCTGGTGGTTTAGATACTTCTGTTATTATTCCTTGGTTAAAAGAAAATTATGGCGCTGAAGTTATTGCTGTGTGTGTAGACTTGGGCCAACCTGAGGATTATGAGGCTGTTGAGAAAAAAGCGATCAAATCCGGTGCTTCTAAAGCGTATATCGTTGACGCTAAGGAAGAGTTTGTAAAAGATTATATTTGGCCTACTGTAAAAGCTGGTGCAATCTACGAAGGTAAATATTTATTAGGTACATCCTTTGCGAGACCTTTAATCGGTAAAATCCTTGTAGATATTGCTGAAAAAGAAGGTGCTGATGCAATCGCTCATGGTGCGACTGGCAAAGGTAATGACCAAGTTCGTTTTGAGTTGACTATCAAAGCATTGGCTCCTAACATGAAAATCATCGCTCCTTGGAGAGAGTGGGATTTGAAATCCCGTACAGACTGCATGGAATATGCTGCTAAACATGACATTCCAGTTATAGCTACAAAAAAACATCCGTATTCCATGGACCAAAACGTATGGCATTTATCCCATGAAGGCGGCGATCTTGAAAATCCAGCGAATGCTCCTAAAGATGATGTGTATTTGGTAACACATACACCTGAACAAGCTCCAGATGAAGCTGGTTATGTAACTGTATCCTTTAAAGAAGGTGTACCTGTAGCCGTAGACGGTCAAGAAGGCACCCCATTACAAATATTAGAAAAACTCAATGAAATCGGCGCACATTATGGTGTGGGCGTTGTAGATATCGTTGAAAATAGATTGGTAGGTATGAAATCCCGTGGTGTTTATGAAAACCCAGGTGGCTCCATCATCATGTATGCTCATAGAGAACTTGAATACCTTTGCTTAGATAGAGCTACATACCACTACAAAGAACTCATTGCTAACAAATACGCCGAACTCGTATATGATGGCATGTGGTTTGCGCCATTGATGAACGCATTACAAGCGTTTGTTGATGAAACTCAAAAAACTGTAACCGGTGAAGTAAAACTTAAATTGTACAAAGGAAATATCATTTCTGCGGGCAGCACTTCCCCATATTCCTTGTACAGCGAAGATTTCGTAACATTTGAAGAAGATGATGTATACGATCAATCTGATGCAGAAGGTTTCATCAACTTGTTCGGTTTACCTCTCAAAATTAATGCATTGATGAAAGAGAAAGCAGGTAAATAATGGCTAAATTGTGGGGCGGGCGTTTCACAAAAGGCACTGATAAAGCGGTAGAGGATTTTACATCCTCTATCGCTTTTGATGCGCGGATGTACGCCGAAGATATTGCAGGCAGCAAGGCACATGCGACAATGCTGGCAAAACAAAATATTATTTCCGAAGCAGATCGAGATGCAATTATAGCAGGTTTAACAAAAATTAAAGGGCAAATCGATGAAGGGGAATTCCCATTTTCTGTAGCTCTTGAAGATATTCACATGAATATTGAAAAGCGTTTAACAGATGATATCGGTGAAGCCGGTGGTCGTTTACATACAGGTCGTAGCCGTAATGATCAATGCGCAGTAGACTTGCACATGTACGTGCGTAAAGCTGTTGTGGAAATGGGCGAGCTCATCGTAGATATGCAAAAGGCCCTCCTCGAAACAGCTGAAAAATATAGTGATGTTATCATGCCTGGCTATACGCACTTACAACGGGCTCAACCTGTATTGTTTGGGCATCATATGATGGCCTATTTCTCTATGTTGGAACGTGACTTTGATCGTTTGTTGATGGTCTTCAAACATGCTGACATCATGCCACTTGGGGCCGGCGCTTTAGCTGGTTCTACGTATGGCATTGATCAAACGTACACACAAAAACTATTGGGATTCTCTCGAATTTACGAAAATAGCATGGATGCCGTATCTGACCGCGATTACGTAGTTGAATTCTTGTCCTTTGCATCTTTAGTGATGATGCACTTGAGTCGTCTTAGCGAAGAGTTGATTTTGTGGTCTACCAATGAGTTCAATTTTATTGAACTTGATGATGCTCACTGCACAGGTTCTAGCATCATGCCGCAAAAGAAAAATCCTGACGTATGCGAACTGGTTCGTGGCAAAACAGGACGTACCTATGGTCACTTGTTAGGCCTTTTAACTACGTTGAAAGGATTGCCTCTTACATACAACAAGGATATGCAAGAGGATAAAGAAGGTATCTTCGATGCTATTGATACAGTACACTTCGCATTGTCCATTAATACGGCTATGATTCGTGGTATGAAGGTCAATGGGGCGCATATGAAAGCAGTCCTTGATGACGACTTCTCTAATGCCACGGATATGGCAGATTACCTTGCAAAAAAAGGTGTCCCATTCCGTGAAGCACATGAAATCGTAGGTAATGCGGTGCATCATTGTATAGAAAAAGGTTGTGTACTCCTTGATCTATCCGTAGAGGACTTCAAAGCTATTTCCAACTATTTTGATGCAGATATTCTTGACGCCATCTCCATCGAAGCTTGTGTTGCAGGTCGTAATAACTACTCTGGTACGGCTCCAGAATGTGTGGAACGACAACGTAATAATGGTAAAATTATTATCGCTGCTGAGGAAAAGCAAATTGCTGAATGGAAAGCAATCGTTGAATCTGTAGAAGAATAGATTCTATTGTGGAATAATCATTGGATAAAATTAAAGAATAGTTATCAATAAAATCTGAAAAAAATAAGATCGATATACATATAAGGACTTCATTAATGGGCTAGTATTGCCCATTATACTTATATGTATATCGATTTTTTATTTGAAAGTTAGATGATATCTATAAACTTGAGGGTTCTAATTGATAATCCATTATTAAAATAATGGATTGGCGTGTGCGTATAGAGTGGACTGTGAAAAAATAATAGTCTTGTACTACGACACTATAACCGTGATAGATAGGAAAAATTACATATATACAAAGAATAAATTATGGTAAAATTATACCTTGTCGTTCTTAAAATGAGTTCTATTCGTTTTAGTTGATAAATTACCTATAATTTATTCAATTCGTGTAATATGCCTTGTCCGCCAATAAAGTACTTTTATTTTAGTTTCATAGGTGTTATTATTTAATTCGTAATAAGAATAAAAACGGTAAATCCACATTCAAGCCCATCACAGCACGAACTGGATTTACTTAGCGGTATATATATTATTAAGTGAATTATGGACGAGAAAAAATTCACCTTAGTGAAAGGGGATTGATACATGAAAACGACCGCTAAAAAAATGTCTGTATTCCAGCTAACCACAATGGTAGCAGCCAATATGCTAGGAGCTGGGATCATTATGTTACCAACTAATTTGGCTCAAGTTGGTACTATTTCAGTTTTATCTTGGCTCGTGACAGCTGTGGGTGCGCTTTTACTAGCGTATATTTTTGCTCAAGCGGGTATGTTCTCCCAAAAACAAGGGGGCATGGGCGGTTATGCAGAACATCGCTTCGGTAAAACTGGACATTTTATGGCGAGCTATGCTTACAGCATATCTCTCATCATTGCTAATATCGCCATCGCGGTATCTGCCGTAGGTTATGGCGCAGCTTTCTTTGGTGCTGACCTTAATGCTACACAAACAAGCCAAGTAACAATTGTGCTCTTGTGGTTTGCAGCGATTCTGAACTTCAGAGGTAATCGCTTCACAGGTCGACTCAGCAACATGACTATTTGGGGTTCTATTGTTCCGGTTTTATTAATCGGTACAATCGGCTGGTATTGGTTTGATCCGTCTATTTATTGGGCGGCATGGAACCCAAATGATCTTCCGCTTTATGATGCGGTAAAACAATCTATTTCCCTAACTTTATGGGGCTTCCTAGGATTTGAGTCCGCAGCGGCTAATGCTGATGCTGTTGAGAATCCAAAGAAAAACGTACCTATCGCAACTGTGGCAGGTACATTAGCAGTGGCAGTGGTTTATATCTTGTCCACAAACGTTATGGCAGGTATTGTGCCTAACGTTGACTTATTAAATTCTAACGCACCATTCGGTTTGACATTCGTATACATGTTCAATGATACTATTGCAAACATCGTTATGGCTGCTATGGTTATTTCTTGCTTTGGCGCTTTGCTCTGCTGGCAATTCACATTGTCCCGCGTATTCAAAAGCGCAGCGGAACATGGTTACTTCCCTAAAATATTCGCTCGTGTAAATAGCAAAGACGCTCCTGTTCGTGGCGTATTGATTTTACTAGCTGTTGAAACATTGCTTACTTTATTCACTGCTAGCGATTCCTTGCGTGAGCAATTTGAAATCTTAGTAAACTTAGCGGTTGTAACTAACGTAGTACCGTATGTATTGTGCATTTTGGCAGTACCTACAATGATGCGTATGGCTGGCGTAGCTGAAAGCCGTATTAAACGCTCTAACTACTTGTTCGGTGCAGGCGTTCTCTACTGTCTATATGCTATCTACGCATGTGGCTTTGATGCTATGTTAGGTAGTGCAGTAGCAGTAAGCATTGGCTTGGTGATCTATGTTTTGCGTAAAGTGTGGGATACACGCAGAGCGCACCGTTTACAACAAAGTATCGATTAACTGAATATCTCTCGTCTTTTAGAGGCTGTTACCTTGTAACAGCCTTTTTTTTATACTAATAATAAACTAAACTTATAATTGATGAGGGTATAATGGGGAATATCTTAAAGAGTATTTTGTTTATTGATATATTTTTGGCTATGTATAAAAAGATTTTATGATAATATTTTTATTATCATAAAATTAAATATATATACAGTTGTATGCAGTTAATACAGAAAAATATCATATATATAAAATAATTTGTGAAACTTTATACACGATTGTGAACTTAATCATTAATTGATATTTTTTATTAGTATAAAAATTATATTGAAAATACACGATATACATATACCCTTAAGGGGTATATGTATTGTAAATAGAGTATTAATATAGTATATTTATAATCGATAAAAATGTATGAACTAGTGAGTGTCGGTGTTTACTGAGCGTAAAAGAGGAAAATGGGTGAAAACCCCATACTATGCAAATAGCTGTAATGAGGAGCAAGGTTTCATTATGGGGTCACTGGGAAACTGGGAAGGCCGAGATGTTGCGATGAATCAGAGTCAGAAAGCCTGCTCTAAAATGCATGGTATGCATATACCGTGCTTAATTTAGGTTAGTTGGGCGACTAGCCTTTTTTCGTTTCCTTATCATTTAGTCTCACAGCTATGTAGGTAGGGACTCGTATCATTAGTTTGTCATTTATTTTGTTGTTAGTGTTTAGAGAGTTTAGGAGGCGCCTATGGGCAAACGCTTTGTCAAACAATTGGGGCAATTTATTGTCACCTTGTTTGGCATTACATTTTTGACATTTTGTCTCACCTATTTAGCACCAGGCGATCCAGTAACGATGCTACTAGAAACGGCGGATACTATCGTATCTCAGGAGCTTATCGATGAAACTAGAGCTCAGCTCGGTTTAGATAAACCGTTTTTAGTGCAGTATGCAAACTGGGTTGTGAATGCGGCACAAGGTGATTTAGGGATGAGTTATTCTGCTAAAAAGCCAGTAGTAGATCGTATGTTGGAGGCTTTACCAGGAACCTTGATGTTAGCTGGTACTGCTTTAGTATTTACTCTACTTTATGCGTTGCCAGCAGGGATAATAAGCGCCTTAAATCGTAATAAATGGGTCGATTATGTGTTGAGATCTTTATCCTTTGTAGGTGTATCTATGCCTACATTCTGGCTAGGTCTTGTACTCATTTATATTTTCGGTCTTAAATTGGGGCTTGTACCGATTGCCACATCGCGTGTAACTCCGATTGGTGTTATCTTGCCAGCGGCTACATTGGCTGTTGTTGTTGGGTCTAAATACATGCGCCAAGTGCGACTCGTTATCCTTGAAGAAATGGAAAAGGATTACGTTATCGGTGCTCGTGCACGTGGTGTAAGTGAGATGAAAATTTTATTCGGTCATATTCTACCTAATGCTGTATTACCACTCATCACTATTCTTGGTGTTCTTATGGGATGGTTATTAGGCGGTGTAGCAGTCGTAGAAATGGTATTCTCTTGGCCTGGCTTAGGAAACATGGCAGTATACGCTATTACCATGCGCGACTATCCATTGATCGAAGGCTTTGTATTGTGGGTGTCCTTAGCATACATGTGTATCAATGCATTAATTGATGCATCATATATCCTATTAGACCCTAGATTGAAACGGGAGAGAGCATAATGGCAGAATTTATTCAAAAACATAAACTGTTCTCTTTCTATAGCTGTTTGATGATTCTCGTAGTTATCATTGCTATCTTTGCACCATGGCTCGCACCAGGTGATGCTTTCACATCTAATATGACTCAAGCATTACAGGCACCAAGTAGCCAACACTGGTTCGGTACTGATAAATTGGGGCGTGATGTATTATCTCGCATTATTTACGGTACTCAATTATCTTTGTTCATGGGTGTTACTATCGTTGCTATCATGGTGAGTATCGGTACAGTTATCGGTGCTGCAGCGGGCTATTTTGGCGGTAAAGTTGAAATGGTTCTCATGCGTTTAGCGGACATCATGTTATCATTTCCTGGTATCGTATTGGCTATTGCTATTGCTGGTATTCTAGGTGGTAGCATTGTAAATACGATTTTAGCCTTATCTGTTGTAGGGTGGGCAAAATATGCTCGTATTGTACGTTCTATGACGCTCAAGGTGCGCGGTGAGGAGTATGTAACGGCAGCTGTTATGATGGGTGCGTCCACAACGACTATCATTAGACGCCATATCATTCCTAATATTATGCCTCTTGTTATTACAACAGGTGCACTAGATATTGGGGCTATTATGATTGAGGTAGCAGGTTTATCCTTCCTCGGTTTTGGTGCTCAGCCACCGACTCCAGAATGGGGCCTCATGCTAAATGAAGGGCGCCAGTATTTGCAAACGAGCCCATGGCTCATGGCATTCCCTGGTATGTCCATCCTTATCGTAGTTGCTATCTTTAACCTTTGGTCCGATTCCTTACGTGATGTAGTGGATCCTAAAAACCAAGGATAATAGAGTTAATCGGTTCACTTCTTGTGATTTTCTTTTGTGAAAGTCTCTGAATGGGCGGATTGTAAAATTATGGTTTTTCTATCACTGACTATGTAGGATTGTCATAGTCATGATGTTAAATGTTTTTATGTTTTTATGTTTTGTATGTAATTGTACAAGGAGATTTTAAATGAAAAAATCTTGGAAAAAGGCCCTTTTAGCAGGTCTTAGCATTGTGATGATGGGTTCCTTCATCGCTGGTTGTGGTTCCGATAACAATGGTTCTGCAAATAAAGATGTATTGAAAGTAGGCGTAACTAATTTCGCATCTACCTTAGAACCTACAGAAAATTTCTTCGCTTGGGTTGTAATGCGCTATGGTGTAGGCGAAACATTGGCTAAATTCGACGAGCAAATGAAACCTCAACCTTGGATTGCTTCTAAATGGGAAGTATCTCCAGACCATAAAACATGGACTTTTACTATCAACGATAAAGTAACATTCTCTAATGGTAAAAAAGTTGATGCAGCAGCTGTTAAAGCATCTATCGAACGGGCTTTTGAAAAATCCAATCGTGCAAAAACGTTCTTTGAATATGATTCCATCGAAGCAAATGGTCAACAATTAATCATCAAAACAGATAAGGAATATCCTAACATGCCAGGTCTTTTGGCGGATCCATTGTTCCTCATCGTTGACGTACAATCTGAAAAAGATGGTCGTAATTTCGCTAAAGAAGGTCCTATCGGTACAGGTCCGTACGTAGTTAAATCTTTCACAAAAGAACGGGCTGAAATGGTAGCGAATGATAAATACTGGGATGGTACAGTACCATTCAAAACTGTAGAAATTCCTTCTATCGATGACCCTAATACTCGTGCATTGAGCTTGCAATCTGGCGATATCGACATGGCTGTAAACATTGGCCCAGGCGAAATTGGCTTGTTCCAAGGCAATAATAAATTTAAAGTAGATGAAATTGCATCTCTTCGTGTTGTATTAGCACGTATCAACCAAAAAGGCGTTCTTGGTGACGACAAGGTTCGCGCTGCTGTTATTTCTGCAACAGATCGTAAGAGCTATGCAGATGTATTGTTAAAAGGTACATTTATTCCTGGTTCTGCTCCAATTCCGCCATCCATGGACTATGGATTCAATGAATTGAAAGATCCTAATGCATATAATCCTGAACGCTCTAAACAATTGTTAGCGGAAGATGGTTGGAAAGATACTGATGGCGATGGCATCCTTGATAAAGATGGTAAACCATTAACATTCAACTTCGTAGTATATAATTCTCGTGCTGAATTGCCGCTTTATGCAGAAGCTGTTCAAGCTGACCTCAAAAAAGTTGGTATTGACATGAAAATTAAAACGGTTGACTATAACTTGATTGATAAAATGGGTCAAGATGGCGACTATGATATGCTTATTTCCAACATCGTAACTGCTAATACAGGCGATCCAATCTGGTTCTTAGCTAATTACTGGCATACTAATATCGATGGTTCCAACCCTCAAAACGGTTCTGGTTACTCTAACCCACAAGTTGACCAATTGTTAGATGCTGCTGAAACTGAGTTCGATCCTGCAAAACGTCGTGAATATGCAATTCAAATTCAACAATTATTGATGAATGATGGTGCAGCATTGTTCTTAGGTTACCCTAAAACTAACATCGTATTTGGTTCTTACTTGAAAGGTGCTGTAATGTACCCAAGTGACTACTACTGGATTACTAACAAAATTACAAAATAGTAAGGAGCTATAATGGCAGAAAACATACTAACTGTAGAAAACCTTAACAT
>NZ_CALLVP010000036.1 GCF_938010505.1 uncultured Veillonella sp.
TGTAACCGTTTTGTCATACTAAGTCCTCCTGTGTACATGTTTTAGTAATGAGTGATAGCCAATCGTGACCAGCTGCTTTAATCTCCTCTTGCAACTGCAAGGCTTCCATTGGTTTGTTGAGTAATACTACCATTGTAGGCCCACTGCCTGTCATGATGGTTGGGTAACCACGACTAGTGAAGAACTCCTTACATATTGTTAGTGCTTCGTGATCTGGGAATAATAATTCCTCGAATGTATTAGCGCTACTGGTGAAAGCAGATTTTAAATCGTTGCTTTCAAGATGATTTAGAACGGTATCAATGGTTTTTGTTGTGGCTGCAGATTTGCCATTAAAGCGGTTATAAGCGTCTGCAGTAGAAACGGATACCTTTGGTTTTACAAGCAATAGCCAGTGCGCCTCTGGTGATTGACCATAGGTAAGTACTTCGCCACGACCTGTTCCACGAGCTGTACCACCCTGTAATAGGAATGGTACGTCAGAGCCAAGAGAGGCACCAATTTCTAAAAGTTCCTCTTGCGTGAGACGTAAGTCCCAGAAGCGATTGAGTCCTAATAACATGGCAGCTGCGTCTGCACTGCCACCACCAAGACCGGCTTGAACGGGAACGCGTTTTAGGAGGTGGATGGCGGCACCTGCTTTACAACCTGTATAGGATTGTATGGCACGTAACGCTTTTAGCGCGAGATTATCCTCCCCATAGGTTACGAGCTTTTGCATGTAATCGGGTAACTCGGGAGCGCCACCAGAAAAAACTACGGAATGATGCTTAGCGAAATAAATAGAATCACTAAGGCGAATCGATTGGAATATGGAATCGATGTCGTGATATCCATCGTCACGCTTGCCTGTAATGGCAAGTCCGATATTAATTTTGCTGCAACCGAGTTGCTCAAAACTTTTACTCATAATAGCCTCGTTTGTAATGTACAAAATATATGCAGTTTATATGTTTATTTTATACTGTTATAAAGTGATTGAAAATAACCATTAAGTGGTTTATGATGATTTAGTATACACATGTTGTTTGATTATAAAAAGTATTGTAAACAGCGTATGTTTTAATTAGTTCATTATAGAATATTTATAGTGAAATAGCAATTTGGAGGGAGCTATGTTCGCCAAGTATAAAGATGTTGTCTATAAATGTTTCATAGTTGCTATTGGATGTGCAATTTTTGGTGCTGGTTTAGATGCCTTTGTACTACCTCATAAACTAGTTAGCACTGGTATTAGTGGGGTAGGATTGATCTTGTATTATTTGACGGGTTTATCCGTTGGTGCTTGGAACGTTATTTTAAATGTTCCTATATTTTGGGCTGCTTGGAAGTGGCTAGGCAAACGTGTCGTACTTAATACTTTATATGGAACGCTCATGTTATCTTGGATGATTGATCTGTTTGCTTTCTTGCAATATGACATGATTATTAAGGACCCACTACTCAGTTCTATGATGGCAGGTATTTCGACTGGCTTGGGGCTTGGTATAATCTATCGTGTAGGCGGTAATACAGGTGGTCTTGATCCGATTGCTCTTATCGTCCGCAAATATTACGGGCTTCAAATGGGATCCATTAATAGCGCTATCAACTGTGCCATTCTCTTAGTTGCTGTCGCAGTTGTTGGTCTTGAAGCAGTGGCCGTAACCCTTATCAGTGTGTATGTGTATACCATCATTACGAATAAGGTGGTAATCGGATTTAATCAACGTAAAGTTGCTTTTATCATTACCTATAGGACTGATGAAGTATGTGAATGCATCATCAATAAGGTCGGTCGTGGTGCCACTATTATTAATGGCATTGGCGCTTATACTCGGACGCCTAAGCAAATCGTGATGGTTGCGGTTAATTTATTGCAAGTAAATAAATTAAAAGAATTTATTCAAGAAGCGGACCCAAATGTTTTTATCTTGATTACCGATGCCCAAGAGGTTATCGGTCAAGGTTTTACTCAGCCTATTGTTCCTGCGGAAGTATCTAAACAGCTAAAATCACAAGATGCTATTACCGAAGCGAACAATAATGTTGTAACAGATGAAAATAGTTGTAACAGATAAGAATAAAGGATTTTGATAAAATCTCTGTCTGCTGTCATCTTATATTAATTATGTGTAAATATAATATTTTTTGAATGATATATACATTTTAAAAAATGTTTTAATACGATAGATAGAATATTAGCTTTGTAAAATGAGAGGGCTTGCCCTCAAAATGAGATTAGAGGTTCCTATGACTCACAAATTAGCAGGTACGCCTGTACAAGAACAAGATATTATCGATGTGCAAACCCTTGTGGATGCATATTTTGATAATGCTCCGGACGTTACTGATCCGACACAACTCGTATCCTTTGGCACATCTGGCCATCGTGGTACATCTTTAAATGGTACTTTTACGGATTTACATGTGGCCGCTATTACACAGGCTATTTGTGATGGTCGTGGACAATTTGGCGCTACAGGCCCGCTTTTTGTCGGCCAGGATACACATGCTTTATCTCAGCCAGCCCTTGTGACAGTGCTTGAGGTTCTTGCTGGTAATGGTTTAACGGCAATGGTTGATTCCGATATGGATTTCGTTCCGACGCCATCTATATCTCGTGCTATTATTCGTTATAATGAAAGTCACGATGATAAGGCGGATGGTATCGTGATTACGCCGTCTCATAATCCTCCAGATAATGGTGGTATCAAGTATAACGCTACTCATGGTGGGCCGGCGGATACTCTCGTTACAAAATGGATTGAAACTCGAGCTAATGAGTATGTTCGTGCATACTGTGAACTAGAAGGGTTTAAACGTATTAGCATCGTCAATATTGAACCTGACCAACAAGTTCCGTATGACTATAAAGGCCTATACGTAGACGAACTATCTTCTATTATTAATATGGAGGCAATCCAAAGTGCCAAACCTAAGGTCCTTGTTAATGCCCTCGGTGGTAGTGGACTGGGTTATTGGCGAGCTATTAAAGAGCGTTATAATCTCAACATGGATATTATTAATGATGAGTATGATCCGACTTTTAGCTTTATGACGTATGACCATGATGGTAAGGTTCGTATGGATTGCTCCTCTGAATACGCTATGGCTGATGTTATCAAGCAAATTGGTAATTATGATTTGGCCGTTGGTAATGATCCTGATTATGATCGTTACGGTATTGTTAGTGCGGATGGTCTTGCATCACCAAATGCATTCCTCGTAGCCGCTGCTGATTATCTATTCACAACCCGTGGTTGGAAGGATAAAGGGGTAGGTAAAACCGTTGTTTGTACAACCATGATTGATAAGTGGGCATCTGTTAAAGAAATTCCTGTATATGAAGTTCCGGTAGGTTTTAAATATTTTAGCTCCCTATTATTTGATGGAGACATTGGCATCGGTGGCGAAGAATCTGCGGGCGCATCCTTTCTCAAAAAAGATGGTACCGTGTGGACTACAGATAAAGACGGCATGGTAATGGCTCTCTTAGCAATGGAGATGTACGCTGTAATGGGCGCCACTGTTGAGAGACTGTATAACAATATTGTGGAAGGCTGTGGGGACCCTCGATTTGGTCGTATTGATGCGTCCTGTACTAAGGCGGCCAAGGCTAAGTTGAAGCAATTAAATGCAAGTTCCATCACGGCTACCGAAATAGATGGGGATGCGATTACAAATGTTCGTACTACTTCTCTGTATAAAGATATGCCTATCGATGGTGTTAGAGTTGAAACGGAGACAGGCTGGTTTGTGGCACGTCCATCTGGTACCGAAGATTTATATAAAATTTATGGTGAAAGCTATAAAGGCGACAAAGGTCTTATCGCATTGTTAACTGCTGGTGAAGAGATTGTAACAAGTGCTTTATCTGACGAAGTGTAACATATTATTTTTACTAGAAAACTCATGAAGATTTCATCAATGAAAAATAATAAATGTGTTATAATATATTAATATAGTTTATTGAATGCCCTATACTGGCTATGTAGTTTGTAGTGCTTAGAGAAGGTGATGTTATGAAATTAGTTGTTACCGTTGTCGGTGTAGACCGCGTTGGTATCATTGCTGGAGTTAGTACCGTGCTCGCTAACCACGGCGTAAATATTATGTCTATTAATCAAACCATCCTCGATGGCGTCTTCAATATGATTATGATGTGTGAAACTAAGTCTGAAGATATGAAAAATCTTACAGCTATTCAAGAAGCTTTGACTACACAAGGTAAAGAACTAGGTGTTGAAATCCGTGCACAACATGCTGATATTTTCTTGAGCATGCACCGTGTAGGATAGGAGGCACTTATGTTATCTATCGATAATATTTTAGAAACGAATCAGATGATTCACGATAATAAGCTTGATGTGCGTACCATTACGATGGGGATCAGCTTGCTTGAATGTGCATCCAGTTCTGGTAAAGAATTGTGTGATCGCATTTATGACCGCATTACGAAAGAAGCAGAATACCTTGTATCTACGGGTGAAGATATCGAACGAGAGTTCGGTATCCCTATTATTAACAAGCGTATTTCTGTAACACCAATTTCTCTTGTAGCAGGTGGTAGTGATTTAACATCCTATGTTCCTGTGGCGGAAGCTATGGATCGTGCTGCAAAAACTGTAGGTGTTAATTTTATCGGCGGCTTTTCTGCGCTTGTAACAAAGGGCGCTACACGAGCTGATCGTATTTTGATTGACTCTATTCCTGAAGCTCTGGCAACTACGGATATCGTTTGTAGTTCTGTTGCGGTGGGCTCAACTAAAACTGGTATCAACATGGATGCAGTGCGCGACATGGGTATCATCGTTAAGAAAACCGCAGAACTTACAAAGGATAATGATGCGCTTGGTTGTGCTAAGCTCGTTATTTTCTGTAATCCTGTAGAGGATAATCCGTTCATGGCTGGTGCTTTCTTCGGCGTAACAGAAGGGGATAGTGCTATTTCTGTAGGTGTATCTGGCCCGGGCGTTGTAAAACATGCGCTTGAATCCGTTCGTGGACAATCCTTTGACATTGTAGCAGAAACGATTAAACGTACTGCTTTTAAAATTACTCGCGTAGGTCAATTGGTAGCGCAAGAGGCATCTCGTCGTCTTGGTAAACCATTTGGTATTATCGATTTATCCTTGGCGCCAACTCCAGCTGTAGGCGACTCTGTAGCTCACGTTCTGGAAGAAATGGGCTTGTCCTCTTGTGGCTGTCATGGCACTACAGCAGCACTAGCATTACTTAATGATGCGGTGAAAAAAGGTGGTCTCATGGCCTCCTCTCACGTAGGTGGACTTAGTGGTGCATTTATTCCTGTCTCTGAAGATGCAGGCATGATTGATGCCGTATCTTGTGGCAGTTTAACACTTGATAAATTAGAGGCTATGACATGTGTATGTTCTGTTGGCCTTGATATGATTGCTATTCCTGGAGACACTACTGCTGATACAATTTCTGCTATCATCGCAGATGAGTCGGCTATCGGCATGATTAACAATAAGACAACTGCGGTTCGTGTAATTCCGGTACCTGGTAAGACGGTTGGAGAGGTTGTTGAATTTGGTGGCCTATTAGGTTATGCCCCAATTATCGAAGTAAGCCCTTATAGTGCGGCTGAGTTCATCGCTCGCGGTGGACGAATTCCTGCTCCTATTCGCAGCTTAACGAACTAATCCGTTTTTGCAACCTGGTTGTTGGAGGTGTCTTATGAGTGAATATGTGCTCGATTATGTATGGGCCTTTGCACTAGCGCTCATCATAACCTTTGCACTTACCCCCTTGGTAAAACGCTTTGCCGTTGCCGTTGGGGCAATAGATAAACCTGATGATCGGAAGGTACATCAGGGTGCTATTCCACGACTTGGTGGATTGGCAATCTTTCTCGGTTATGTGGGGTCGGTACTCTTTAACGACTCTATCCCGCATGATCATAAATTATTTGGCTTTGTACTTGGTACTGTCATTTTAGTGCTAGTCGGTATTTGGGACGATATTAAACAGATTGAGCCAAAAACTAAGTTGATGGGCCAAATCATAGCAGCAGCTATTTTGGTAGCTTATGATATTCGAGTAGATTTCATCAACCTTCCTTGGGGTGGTGTAGTATATCTTAAGTATTGGGCTATTCCGTTGACTATTTTCTGGATTGTAGGTTTTACGAATATCGTAAACCTCATCGATGGTCTTGATGGCTTGGCTGCAGGTATTTCCTTTATTGCTTGTATCGCTGTTTGTGCGATGACTTTGCAACTCGGTCAAATTGACCTCGCTTGTATTTCTCTTGCTTTGGCAGGTGCAACCGTAGGTTTTTTACGGTATAACTTTAATCCTGCAAAAATATTCATGGGTGATACGGGATCCATGTTATTAGGCTATACATTAGCGGCTATTTCTGTTATGGGTGCCGTAAAGACGGCTGCCATGATTGCTCTAGTAGTGCCTGCTATCGTATTAGGCTTGCCGATTTTGGATACCTTATTTGCCATTGTGCGCCGTAAAATCAGTGGGCGTCCGATTTTTAAACCCGATAAAGGTCACGTTCATCATCGTTTATTAGCGCAAGGCTTAACTCAAAAGCAAGCTGTATTGATGATGTATGCGGTAACCGCCCTTTTCGGAGGTGTATCTGTTATCGTTGCAGAGGTTAATGCCTGGGTTGGTGCAACCTTAGTATTAGTCATTTTCTTGTGCAGTATCTATATTGCTCGCCGCCTTGGTGTTATTATGCATAGCGATGCGGCAGGGCATCCGTTACCACGTCCTACAATTGAACGCAGCGATTCGGATGATACCATATCCTTTGATCGCGATGAATTGGCTAAAGCTTTGGAGAATCCAGATGATTCTCATGAGGAATAACCATATGTGGGGCGCTTGGCGCCCCATTTTTTCTATCCTACTATGTTGGAGGCAACTATGTTAAAAGTTATGACAATCTTTGGTACAAGACCTGAGGCTATCAAGATGGCTCCTCTTGTGAAAGCATTACAAGCAGCACCAGATATGGAACCTATCGTAACCGTTACGGCACAGCATCGCGATATGCTCGATCAAGTACTGAACTTGTTTAATATTACCCCAGATTACGACTTAAATATTATGAGCCAAGGGCAAACATTATATGATGTAACTAATCGTGCTTTGCTAGGCCTTAAAGATGTATTAGAAGAGGCAAAACCAGATGTAGTACTCGTTCATGGTGACACTACTACTACCTTTGCCGGTGCTTTGGCTTCTTTTTACCAAGAAATTCCTGTAGGTCACGTAGAAGCAGGTCTTCGAACAGGTGATATTTACTCTCCATTCCCTGAAGAGATGAACCGAAAATTGACGGGCTCTATTGCGACGTATCACTTTGCACCTACTTCTAGTTCTGAAAGCAATCTAAAAAAAGAAAATATCAATACAGAACATCTTTATGTAACGGGGAATACTGTTATCGATGCTCTTGATACGACCGTACAAGACAACTATGTATTCGATAATGCAGCTATTAATGCTCTCGACCCCGAAAAACGTACGGTTCTTGTTACGACACATCGCCGTGAAAACTTAGGCGAACCTATGCGTCATGTATACCAAGCCATTCGTGATTTAATTAATGAATTTGAAGATATTCAAGTTGTATTCCCTGTACATAAGAACCCTAAAGTTCGCCAAGTGGTACAAGAGGAACTTGGTTCTGTGGATCGGGTTACATTAATTGATCCTCTTGACTATGAACCATTTGCAAACTTGATGGCTAAATCTTACTTGATTCTTACTGACTCTGGTGGGATTCAAGAGGAAGCACCAGCTCTTGGTAAACCAGTGCTCGTGTTGCGTGATACAACAGAGCGCCCTGAAGCAGTAGAAGCAGGTACCGTTCGTCTTGTGGGTACTAATAAGGATATAGTACATAAAGCAGCTCATGAATTATTAAGTAATGCAGAGGCTTATAAATTGATGTCTAATTCCGTTAATCCTTATGGTGACGGTAAAGCATCTGAACGCATTATCCAAGCATTGCGTCATGAGTTTTTAGGTGATGCAAATCGCCCTGAACGTTTTGGTAAATAATATGGATAAGGATCTTGTGAAAGCCCTCGCAATGGCAACATCAGCGGGGGTCACACTGGTCTCCTGTATAGGTGGTTTTATTTGGCTAGGCCATAAATTAGATAGTTGGCTACAAACGGAGCCACTCTGTATGGTCATATTTGGCCTAATAGGAGCTATAACAGGATTTTATATGCTATATAAACAAGTTAAGTAGTGAGGTATGTATGAATCAATATATAAAATTCATAGTGCGCGTGCTGCTGATTTGTTTTTTTATTGCCTTTTTAGGGGTGATTATACAGGTTGCATGCGGATTACAACAATATGTATGGGGCTGGCTGTGGGGCATCTTTATCATGATTCTATATTTGCTTAGTCTTGCCTTACACAGCCAATCGATTATGGCCGCTGATCCTTATAAAGCAGTTCGTAAGGTGCGCAGGCAGATGATGTGGCGTCTCATGTTGGTTGGATCATTAGTCGTGGTAGGGTTAACAATACCAGGTGTAGAAGCAATCAGTATGTTTATTGCTATCGCGTTAATACAACCAGCACTATATGTGGTGTACTGGTGGCTTAGTCGCCAGTTTTAGTTCTAGAATGACGTAAAATAGGAACAACAAAGGTATTCCAATTATGCATTGTATACATTATATTTATGATTAATTAGAATTGTTTACCCTTCAAGTGTTGATTATATATCTATAACGATGTATGATGATACATATATATTATATTTATATTAATTTATAAATATATGAGGTTTTTATTATAAGCTATGGAAGGGGATGAGTTTGTGGAATTGCATGCTGGTCACCATCAGGTCGTTCACTGGCTAGGGCTATCTTTTAATATCGATACCTTAATCGCTACGTGGATTACGATGGCGATCGTCATCGTCATTACAATGTTAGCTACGCGTGGACGAAAATTGGTTCCTGTAGGGGTTCAAAATGGTGTAGAAGCACTATTAGAAGCACTAGAAGGTCAATTATCGCCTACACTTGGCAAACACTGGCCGATGGTGAGCTCATTATTATTCACATTCTTCTTGTTCATTTTCATCGGAAATGAACTAGGCTTACTGCCTACTCTACATGCTGTTACATCACCAACTGCAGATATTAATACGACTGCAGCATTGGCATTATGTAGTAGCCTTGTAGTATGGGGGATGGGGATTAAGGTAAAAGGTTTATCTTACTTTAACCATTTCTTACAGCCTTATAAAGCCATGGTGGTTTTGAATATTTTTGAAGAAATTGCAAAACCAATCACATTAGCTTTCCGTCTATTTGGTAACATTGTAGCAGGTGAAATCTTGTTAGAAATTCTCTACAATTTGCCTTGGTTTGTACCAGTGCCATGGATTTGGATTGCTTTTAGTTTATTTATCGGCATTATTCAGGCCTTTATTTTCACAGTTCTTACAGCTAACTACTTAGGTATGGCTCTGAGTGAAGAACATTAATTTTATCTAATGGAGGATTAATCATGGAAGTTCAAGGTTTATTCGCTTTAGCTGCGGCAATCGCAGTAGGTTGTGGTGCAATCGCTGCTGGTATCGGTGACGGTATGGTAGCTAGTAAAGTAATCGAAGGTATTACACGTCAACCAGAATTACGTGGTCAATTGATGTCTACTATGTTCGTAGCGATTGGTTTGATCGAAGCGATGCCTATTATCGGCGTAGTAGTAGCTTTCATTTTGTTATTCCGTTAATAGCAAGGAGGCAATACCTTGGTTGATTTAAGCCCAGGAACAATTCTTGCTCAAATGCTAAACTTTTTTATATTAGTTTGGATTTTACATCGTTTTGCGTATAAACCATTAGTAGGTATGATGAATGCTCGTAAAGAGCAAATCGCTAATGATTTAGCTAGTGCGGAGCAATCTCGACTTGAAGCAGAGCAAATTAAAGCTGATTATGCAGCGCAAATTGCAAAAGCTCGCCAAGAAGCACAAGAAATCGTTGAAAAAGCGCATCATCAAGCTAAGGTAAGTACGGCTGAAGAAGTAGCCGCAGCTCGTTCTCAAATTGAAACTGAGAAAGAACGAGCTCGTCAAGATATCGCTATTGAACGCGATCGAGCTATGAACAGCTTGCGTAACGAAGTGGTGTCTTTATCCGTAGCTATGGCTGGTAAAGTTGTTGCTAAAGATATGAACAGCGAAACTAATACAAAATTGATCGAAGACGCTATTCGTCAACTTGATAGTAAAACGATAGGGTTGTGATACGATGAGCATAGAAATTGTAGCAGATAAATACGGTTCGGCTATGTTTGAATTAGCTCAAGAACAAAATAATTTGGAACTCATGGAGGAGCAATTAGGTTATGTAGCGTCCGTTATGGCGGAACAGCCTGAACTTCGTTCATTCCTTGAAAATCCAATCGTTACAGAAGATGCAAAGATTAAGTTAGTTGGTTCTATCTTTGAATCTAGTATCGACAAAGTTGCTTTACATTTTATCTATGTGATGATTAAACGCGGTCGCCATCGTTATATTGTGCAGGCCATTGCAGCGTTTATTCAAAAATCACGAGAGGCTCGTGGTATTTTGGAAGCTACTGTAACTGTAGCAGAACCAATCACAGCTGATGTAGAAGCATCTGTACAAGCTAAATTACGAGAAGTAACAGGGAAAGATGTTATTTTATCTGTGCGTCAAGATCCATCTATTATGGGTGGTATCATTATCCAAGTAGGGGATAAACGCATTGATGGCTCTGTATCTCGTCGTTTAGAGGAATTAGAAAAATCTTTATTAAGAACGAACTCTATTAGATAGGGGTGAATGGGTATATATGAAAATGAAGCCTGAAGAAATCACTGCTATAATCAAACAGCAGATTCAGGACTATGATGTTGACCTCAATGTCGATGACGTGGGTACTGTTCTCGACGTAGGGGATGGCATCGCCCATATTTATGGTCTTGAAAGAGCCATGGCCGGTGAGTTGCTAGAATTACCACACGGCGTATATGGCTTGGTTTTGAACTTAGAATTAGATAATGTGGGTGCCGTACTATTAGGTGATGACTTCTTGATTAAAGAAGGGGACCAAGTCCGCCGTACTGGCAAAATTATGGACGTTCCTGCTGGAGATGCCTTGATTGGTCGCGTAGTAAACCCTCTTGGTCAACCTCTTGATGGCAAGGGTGCTATCCAAGCTACAGAACGTCGTCCTATCGAACATCCAGCACCTGGTATTGCGGATCGTCAATCCGTAAACGAACCATTGCAAACAGGTCTTAAAGCGATTGATGCGATGGTACCAATCGGCCGTGGTCAACGTGAGCTTATCATCGGTGACCGTGGTACAGGTAAAACTGCGATTGCCTTAGATACTATTTTGAACCAAAAAGGCAAAGATGTTATTTGTATTTATGTAGCTATTGGTCAAAAAGAATCTACGGTTGCTCGTGTAGTACAAAAACTTGAAGAAGCAGGGGCTATGGAATATACAATCGTAGTTTCTGCGAGTGCTTCCACTGGTGCACCTCTTCAATACATTGCCCCATACGCTGGTGTTGCCATGGGTGAATACTTTATGTACCAAGGTAAACACGTATTATGCGTATATGATGACTTAACAAAACAAGCGGCTGCATACCGTGCTATGTCCCTATTATTGCGCCGTCCTCCAGGGCGTGAGGCATATCCAGGCGACGTATTCTACTTACACAGCCGTCTATTAGAGCGGGCTGCGAAACTTTCACCTGAACTAGGTGGAGGTTCCATTACAGCGTTGCCAATCATTGAAACACAAGCAGGTGACGTATCTGCATACATCCCAACAAACGTAATTTCCATCACTGATGGTCAAATTTTCTTGGGTACAGATATGTTCTACTCTGGTATTCGTCCAGCTGTTGACGTAGGTTTGTCCGTATCCCGTGTAGGTGGTAGTGCTCAAACTAAAGCGATGAAACAAGTAGCGGGTCAATTGCGTTTGGACCTTGCTCAATATCGTGAGTTGGCTGCTTTCGCTCAGTTTGGTTCCGACCTTGATGCGGCTACACGCGCTCAACTTGATCGCGGTGAACGCTTAACTGAAATGTTAAAACAAGGTCAATATGAGCCTATGAGCGTAGCGGAAATGGTTATTAATCTTTACGCTGGTACGAAAGGGTACTTAGCAGATATTCAAGTGGCAGATGTATTGTCCTTTGAAGCTGAACTTTTACGCTATGTGAAAGCAAATTATCCTGAAATTATCACTAACATTGAAACGTCTAAGAAAATTGACGAAGAAACTGAAAATCTATTGAAGCAAGCAATCCCAGAATGTGTTGAAGCATTTGGCTCTACACATACATTAGTGTCTCGTAAGGAGGCGTAATGTATGGCTAGTGCACAAGATTTGCGAAAACGCATAAAAAGTGTTACCAATACGCAACAAATTACAAAAGCGATGAAGATGGTAGCTTCTGCTCGTCTTCGTAGGGCACAAACAAAAGCGGAAGCTACTCGTCCTTACGCAGAGAAGATAGGGCAAATCTTGCGTCATATGTCTAATAGTGATTTAGAAGGCTTTGAAAGTCCTCTCTTAGATGTGCGACCTGTAGAGCGTACTTGCTATATTGTAGTAGGTGCAGATAAAGGTCTGGCAGGGGCATTCTCGTCTAATGTGTTGAAATTTGCCATGGAACAATTACATGGTAAATCTCCTGATACATACCGTGTTATCACGGCAGGTAGAAAGCCTAGAGACAGCATGAAATCTAGAGGTATTCATATCGATAAGTCCTATGCGGGCTTTTCCGATAAACCATCTTATGAACATGCGCGTGCCATCATGCATGAAGCACTTTCACTATACGAACGTCATGAAGTTGACGAAGTCATCATGATCTATACACGTTTTGTAAATTCTATGACGCAAATTGCACAGGCCGAGCGCTTGTTGCCAATAGAGCAACCACAAGATGAGGTAAAAGGAGAAGAGTATGATTTCATGCCATCTGCCGTATCCGTCTTGGAGGCGTTGCTGCCAAAATACTTAGAAATTACAGTTTATAATGGATTGTTGCAATCTGCGGCTAGTGAATTGGGCGCTCGTATGACGGCCATGACATCTGCTACAGATAATGCAGGGGAACTCATTGAGTCCTTAGGCCTTGAATACAACAAGTTGCGTCAATCTAGTATTACAAACGAAATTTCTGAAATCGTTGGTGGCGCTAATGCCTTGCAATAGATAAGGAGACATCTGTCGATGAGTAATAATATTGGTAAAGTTGTGCAGGTCATCGGCCCAGTTGTAGACGTGCGCTTTGATGCTGGTCATTTACCAGCTATCTACAACGCTATCCACATCTACCATGACCACAAGGCACACGATAGACAAAAAATCGTAGTAGAGGTTATGCAACACTTAGGCGACGATACAGTTCGTTGCGTTGCGATGAGTTCTACTGACGGTATGACACGTAATATGGAAGCGGAAGATACTGGCGCTCCAATTTCCGTCCCTGTAGGGGAAGGCGTATTAGGCCGTATCTTTAACGTACTTGGTGAAACGGTAGACCATGATCCAGCTCCAGTTGTGGCTGATGAAAAATGGCCTATTCACCGTCCAGCACCTAAATTTGATGACCTCTCTCCAGATACACAAATCTTGGAAACAGGTATTAAGGTCGTTGACCTTATCGCTCCATACGTAAAAGGTGGTAAAATCGGTCTCTTTGGCGGTGCCGGTGTAGGTAAAACCGTATTGATCATGGAACTGATTCACAATGTTGCTACAGAGCACGGCGGTTATTCCGTATTCTCCGGTGTAGGGGAACGTACTCGTGAAGGTAACGATTTGTGGAACGAAATGAAAGAGTCCGGCGTTATCAATAAAACAGCCCTTGTATATGGCCAAATGAATGAGCCACCAGGGGCTCGTATGCGCGTAGGTCTTACTGGCCTTACAATGGCTGAATACTTCCGTGATGTGAAGAAACAAGACGTGCTCTTGTTCATCGATAACATCTTCCGCTTTATCCAAGCGGGTTCTGAAGTATCCGCCCTCTTAGGTCGTATGCCATCTGCCGTAGGTTACCAACCTACATTGGCTAATGACGTAGGGGCATTGCAAGAACGTATTACATCTACAAAAGAAGGTTCTATTACCTCCGTACAAGCTGTATATGTACCTGCCGATGACTTGACTGACCCTGCTCCAGCAGCGACATTCGCTCACTTGGATGCGACAACAGTATTGTCTCGTTCCATTGCGGAGCTAGGTATCTATCCAGCGGTGGATCCACTCGACTCTACAAGCCGTATTTTGGACCCACATGTACTTGGTGAAGAGCACTACGCAGTAGCTCGTGGCGTACAAGAAGTATTGCAAAAATATCGCGATCTTCAAGATATTATCGCAATCCTCGGTATGGAAGAATTGTCTGACGAAGATAAACTCACTGTATCTCGCGCTCGTAAGATTCAACGTTTCTTGAGTCAACCATTCTTCGTAGCAGAAGTATTTACCGGTTCTCCTGGTAAATATGTGCCATTGTCCGAAACATTGAGAGGCTTCAGAGAAATCTTAGATGGTAAACATGATGAATTACCAGAAGGTGCATTCTACATGGTTGGTACCATTGATGAAGCCGTTCAAAAAGCAAAGGAAATGCAAGAGAAGGGGGAATAATCCATGGCGGAACCTATGACCCTACAGATAATTACACCTGATGCAATCGTATTCGAAGGTCAATCTACATTCTTTGTAGGTAAAGCTATCGATGGTGCTTTTGGTATTTTACCAAATCATGCACCTATGATTATTGCATTAGACTTGGCACCTTTACGCATTGATCAACCAGATGGAACATCTCGTGAATTTGCCGTATTTGGTGGCTTCTGTGAAATTGAACATAATAAGGTGAGTATTGTAACCCCTGACTGTCAAGATCCGAACGTGATTGATATCGAACGTGCGCAGCGTGCTAAAGAGCGTGCTGAAGGGCGGTTGGCAAACCCTACACCTGATATTGATGTAGAAAGAGCGGAAGCAGCATTGCAACGTGCTTTACTGCGCTTGCATGTTACAAAAATGTTATAAGAAAAAGGCTAGCCATCTGGCTAGCCTTTTTTTTAAGAAATTTATTTACAAGACGCTCACACCTTTTAGGGAGTATGCAGTATTCTTAGGTTGCTCTACTTGGAAATCGAGTACAACAGGTGCCTCAGAATTAATACCAGGTGCTTGGTAGCGGTCACGGTCTGTTGGGATTCGTTTATATGGCAGTTTATCAAGTAATACAGTCATAACTTTGTTCCAGACAGATTTATGTGTTGGCATAGTCAAAGAGTCGTCAGTTTGGTTGAAGCCCGTACGAACAGTATGAATTACTTTATCATTTACATCATAGTAATATAAAAGAGCATTAACCTTTGCCGCAATATAAATTTCACGATTATCCTTATTATATGTATCTGGACCGTTAATACTATTAACCTGTACATATATGTCTTGTAATGGTACAGGCATAATGACGATTTCAGAATTTTGGGCCGCTGCAATTTGAGCAAGATCAACGGCTTTAATTTCTGCAGTTGGTGTGTTAGTACTTACGATGGTTGTATCATAGTATGGATATTTAAGCGTATTAGATAAGCGATTTGTCATATAACGACCAAATTGAGCTGTATTTTCATTGCGCAAGTTTGCAGGTACAACAATAGTTACTTTGCGGCTAGGGAAGTTTTCCAAGTGGCCATCATGACTTGTATTAGATGTATTAATTGTCGCTTTTTCTGGAGTCCCTGAAATCGGTGTAGACGTCGGTGTTGTAGCTACCTTTACGACAGGTTCCATATTTGTTTCAGCAGCTAATATAGGAGCATCATTGTTTGTGTTGCTTTGCATAGTGCTAAGGACTACAGGTTGTGTTGTGTTTGGCGTCAATTGACTCAAATCAATCGTAGCAGCGTTAGCTGTTGCTAATGTAGTTGTGAGAAGTACAGCTAGTACTGTAAGTATTGGACGTTTATAGAGTCCGAAGTTATGTAACATAATTCCTCCTCTTAATAAAACTCTTTTAAAATTACAAACTATACAACTTATTTTATTATATCATATATACAAAAAAAAGAAGCAAGCTTAATAGCTTGCTTCTTTGGTCTGGTGGACGATGACAGGATCGAACTGCCGACATCCTGCTTGTAAGGCAGGCGCTC
>NZ_CALLVP010000037.1 GCF_938010505.1 uncultured Veillonella sp.
TTGTCGGTATCTGTGTATTCATTTATCTAGGCTATCTAGAAAAGAAAAATCAAAAAATACTTGTTGCTACAAAACCGATAGTAAAAACTAAAAAGCGTAAATAAATTACAAATAAAAAAGAAAAAGTCCTACATTCAAAGTTAAAAACAATGAATGTAGGGCTTTTTCTATACAAGATATAATTTACTAACTAATTTATTGACTAATAAAGTATTCAGTAATTAAAAAATTAAGAATATTTTTTATAAATTTTCTTTAGCTTTTAACGCATCCAGATCTTCTAATGCACGATTGGCAATCAGTGCATTTTTCTCTTTCTTCTTACGTACTTTTTGAGGCCAGGACTCCATGATACCAAAGTTGACGTTCATTGGTTGGAAATTTGAACCTTCGTAGTTAGAAATATAGTGGCTAAGGGAACCGATAGCCGTCGTCTTAGGGAATTCAATAAATGGTTGTTCCTCTAAGTAACGGTCTACTTGTAGGCCTACCATGAGACCGCTAGCAGCAGATTCCAAATAACCTTCAACGCCTGTCATTTGACCAGCAAAGAATAAACGCGGTTCTTTTTTTAGCTGGAATGCATGATTCAATAACTCAGGAGAATTGATATACGTATTGCGGTGCATTACGCCATAGCGGATGAATTCAGCATTTTCAAGACCTGGAATCATACCGAATACACGCTTTTGTTCGCCCCATTTTAAATGAGTTTGGAAGCCAACTAAGTTAAACATAGTGCCTTCCTTATTTTCCTTACGCAATTGCACGACTGCATAAGATTCCTCATTGGTGCGTTTATCCACTAAGCCCACAGGCTTTAATGGACCATAACGTAATGTATCTTCACCGCGGCTTGCCATAATTTCTACGGGCATACAACCTTCAAAGTAAATTTCTTTTTCGAAATCTTTTGGTTGTACGGCTTCAGCAGTAGTAAGCTCATGCCAGAACGCTTTATATTCTTCTTCTGTCATAGGACAGTTAAGATAATCCGCATCGCCTTTATCATAACGTGAGGCAGCAAAAACTTTATCATAGTTTAAAGATTCTGCCGTCACGATAGGTGCAGCAGCATCGTAGAAGTAAAAACCTGTTTCACCAGTTAAGGCTTTAATCTTATCACCTAATGCTTCAGATGTAAGCGGACCAGACGCAAAAATAACAGTTCCCTCTGTAGGAATTTCCGTTACCTCTTCGTGATGCACAGTAATATTAGGATGACTTTTCACCTTCTTTGTCACCATTTCGCTGAACAAATGACGATCAACGGCTAAAGCACCACCAGCAGGAACAGCAGTTGCATCGGCGCATGCCATAATGATAGAACCGAGACGACGCATTTCTTCTTTCAAAAGACCTACAGCATTTTCAATATTGCCAGCGCGCAACGAATTACTACATACGAGCTCTGCAAATTGATCTGTTTGGTGCGCAGGCGAACTCTTAACAGGTCGCATTTCATATAGGTCTACATGAATACCTCGGTTAGCGAGTTGCCAAGCCGCTTCGGATCCTGCAAGGCCTGCACCAATAACGATAACATTTTTATTATTCAACTGTTGTTTCCTCTTTTTTAGCTTTGCTAGACTTTTTAGATCCTTTAGATTCTTTAGACTCTTTAGATTCTTTTACAGTTTCTACACTAGCTTCGCTTTTTTTCTTTCTTGTTTTCTTTGGTGGTCTAGTTGGACATGTTTCATTGGAACAGAACTTTTTAGTTGTCCCATTTTTATATGTCTTTTCAACCATTATAGAACCACATGTTTCACAGAAATCATGGGTTGGCTTATCCCATAATGTAAAGTCGCATTGTGGGTATCGATTACAGCCATAGAAAATACGTCCACGACGAGACTTGCGTTCTACGATTTCCCCTTCTTTACAATTAGGACAAGTTACACCAGTTCCTACTGTAATAGGTTTTGTATTTTTACATTCTGGGAAATTGGAACATGCTAAGAACTTACCATAGCGACCAAATTTATATACCATTGGACTATTGCAAAGTTCACATGTCTCATCGCTTTCCATAGATGCAATTTCAATGCGGTCTACATCACTTGCATCTTCTAGTTCTTGCGCAAAGACCTCATAGAAATCAGATAATACTTTTACATATGTATCCTTACCAGATGCAATAGCATCTAGTTCTTCTTCAAGATCACGGGTAAAGCCAGTATTGATGATTTTTTCGAAGTAAGCAATCAAGAAGTCTACCACCACAAAGCCTAGCTCTGTAGGCACGAATTGTTTATTCGTATTCTCTACATAATTACGGCTTACGATAGTATCTAGAATTGGTGCGTATGTACTAGGACGGCCAATACCTAATTCCTCTAGAGTCTTGATGAGGCTCGCCTCGGAGTAACGTGGTGGTGGTTGCGTGAAATGTTGTTCAGGCAACACCTCTACCGTATGGGCAACATCATTCTTTTTTAAAGCTGGTAATTGAGGTACATCCTCTTTTTTTGTATCTTCATAAACGGCACTGAAACCTGGGAAGATAACACGAGAGCCAGTCGCTTTAAATGTATAGTCATCTTTAACATTCAACTCTATCGTTGTTGATTCATTTTGTTGAGGTGCCATTTGGCTAGCCATAAAACGATTCCAAATCAACGTATATAGCTTAAGTTCATCACGATTCAAAAATGGTTCCACCATTTTAGGTGTTAACTCGAGAGATGTAGGACGAATCGCCTCATGCGCATCTTGTGCAGACCCCTTAGAGCCGTACACATTTGGTTTAGACGGATAATAGTCTTCCCCATAATTGCGAAGAATAAAGTCCTTAGCCATAGCTTGCATCTCTTTAGAGATACGTGTAGAGTCTGTACGCATGTATGTAATCAAACCCACGTGGCCATAGGAACCGATTTCAAGACCTTCGTATAAATGTTGAGCAATCATCATGGTACGCTTAGCACCAAAGTTCAATTTACGCACACCATCTTGTTGCAAGGTAGATGTTGTAAATGGAGGTGCCGCTTTACGAGAACGCTTCCGCTTTTCAATATTTGTCACTAATGCATCGGCTCCGCCAATAGCACCTACTACGGCTTGTGCTTCACTTTCAGTAGTAATATCGATTTTTTCACCTTTAATATGGGTCAATTCCGCTGTGAAAGCCTCTTTTTTAGGCGTTTCAAAATTGCCTTCAATCGTCCAATATTCTTGTGGTACGAAAGCTTGAATCTCGCGCTCTCTTTCACAGATAAGACGAACTGCAACGGATTGCACACGACCTGCACTAAGGCCTTTACAAACCTTTTTCCACAGTAAAGGACTCAATTTATAACCAACGATACGGTCTAATACACGGCGTGCTTGCTGTGCATCTACCATGTTCATATCGATAGTACGTGGAAACTCCAAAGCCTCTGCTACAGCATTTTTAGTAATCTCATTGAACGTAATACGACATGTTGACTTAGGATCCACATTAAGAATGTACGCTAAATGCCAAGAAATAGCTTCCCCTTCGCGGTCAGGGTCAGTAGCAAGCAATACGGCACTGCTTTCATCGGCATAAGAAACTAGTTCATCAATAACCTTTTTACGGGTGACCAAATTACTATAGCGCGGCGTGAAATCATGCTCTATATCGATGCCCATTTGAGATTTAGGCAAGTCCCGCAAGTGGCCCATACTCGCCTTAACAACATAGTTAGGACCTAAGAATTTTTCAATTGTTTTAGATTTAGCAGGAGACTCTACGATAACCAAAACTTTGCCATCCGGATTATATACGCGAGGTTCGCGTTGCTCCGGTGGTACAGAGGTTTGTAGAACAGATTTATCCCGTACAATCCCCATTGGAGTAAGGGCTTCCTTACCTACCTTACGCTTTATCGTAGTACTTTCTTTCTTAGTATTTTTCTTTTTTGACTCTTTACTAGTACTAGCTGCTTTCGGCTCGCCAATAACGATAGATCGTTTAATGGACAAGTATATCACTCCTAGTCATATTAATATAGCCTCTCGGCGGATGATTCTCTATAGCCCCTTCTATTTCTAACTCTAGTAATAAGGGCTGCAGTTGTTGTAATGGAATACGAGTCGCTTTCAAAATATCACTAACCGTAATACATCGATCATGAGGTATTTCACTCAATATTACACTCCTATCCACATTAAAGCTTAACATAGAGAACCCTTTTCTATCAACACTTTGACTATGATTCCCTATTTCAACGCTATCTTTTACACCTTTATTTTCATTATTCTTTATTAGTAAAAGTTTCTTTTTACTAGAAAAATATTCCCGCAATGTTAAATGATATTGTTTAACTATATCCTCATAACCAGTAAGTACATATGCACCATTTCTCATTAGAAATTTATTTCCATCAGCCGTATGGTCTAATAGATTACATGGTACCACAAATACATCTCGACCTTCACTAACCGCCATATCTGCCGTAATCAAAGAACCACTACTGGACTTGGCCTCTACTACAATAACACCTCTACATAATCCACTAATGATACGATTTCGAGCGGGGAAATGTTTAGCAGATGGTGGCGTACCAGGTGGGTACTCAGATACAAGCAAACCATTGTTTTGTAAGATTCGGTCAAATAATTTTGTATTCTCTCGTGGATATACTATATCTAATCCACAACCCATGATCACAATAGCATACCCCTGACTAGCTAACAGTCCTTCATGACCATGTGTATCAATACCTCGTGCGCCTCCACTGACGATAATAGTGCTGTATTTACCGAGCTCTTTACCAAGCATTCTCGCCACATTGCGTCCGTATAATGAACAGCGCCGTGCCCCTACAAGAGCAATCCGATTTAGCCGTTTATCTAAAAGTGCTCTATTACCTCGCATAAACAATATAGCCGGTGGATTATAAATATGGTTCAAAATAGATGGAAAATCTTTATCTAAAAAGGTAGTAACATCCATCTTATATTCGTCTATTTTATGAATTATATAATCTAACTTTTCATCCTTAGCCGATGATGCTATAGCACGTTTATCAGCGGTAGAAATATGTGTATAAGGCTTTAAATTTTCAACCTTCTTAACGGCTTGCCAAGCATCATAGGACGACCCAAAATCCTCAATAAAACGTCGTACATGTGTGGCTCCAACATTGTATAGACTTTGCAAGCCTGCAATATAAATATTGTCATCGTATCTAGTCATATAAACACCTGGTAATTCTTTCTATGTATATAAGCCTTAATTTTATATAGAACTAAACAACTACTTTTCTAAATAAGAAACAAATAATTTATAATACATTTACTTTATTTGCCAGTTCTAAATAACATTGCTTCAGAAATATGATGTGGTTCTA
>NZ_CALLVP010000038.1 GCF_938010505.1 uncultured Veillonella sp.
TTAAGATTTATATAAGCATGGTAGTAAAGACCTATTATGTAGTGTAAATATAGTGAATTTTTCTAATAAAGGATAGATATTTAATTTGTCATAAACGAATGGTATTTGTCTTCATTAAAACATACGGGGAATGAATATTCAATATGTATACTATGCATATTGAGCAATGTTGAGAACGATAGATTCTTTAGTGTTAATATTGTAAAAGCAAATAGATATTGTGACTATAATATAGTAAGAAGGTATGAGTAGGTGTTACTCCTATGAGATCCTAGTTATAAATAGGCACGTTCTCAAGAGTATAGTATATATACTGATGAGAACGCGCCTTTGCTGCATTACTGGATGTGGTTATTGTTTTTGGAGCTTTAGTGCCCTTATTTGCTTTACAAAAAGCAAATAGCCCTCCGTTGCCTAGTGTAACTAGATAACGGAAAGGCCATTTCTTCATGTTTTTGTGTAACTAGAGATGCGCCTGACGTAGCTACTCGTCTGACTATCTTCTTATATTATAGTAAGGTTATTATATATCGTCAAATTATGATGAATGTGTGTATGGTACGTGGTTTGTTGATGGTATTGTAAAATAAGAAAAACTCCTATTGGCTTTCACCGATAGGAGTTTTTGGTTTTATAATTGTAATTTTATAGTACTTTTAGGCCTATTATTAAGTCACAGATTATAACAAACTAATTATATTTCTTTTACATCATCAGGTATAGCCGGAGGAGCGGGTGGTTTACCCATAGATCTTTCAATGAACACCACAGCCACAAAGACGATGAGGCTGACGATGGAACCGAAGATGATGGACATGATGCCATATGGGTTGCCAATGAATTCCCAGTACACGCCTGCGATGGAGCCGAGCACGATGGACCAAATGCCGGCGCCAGCTGTTGCATTTTTCCAAGTGAGGCCAAGTAGGAATGCAGCGAATGGGCCGGCGGATCTCATGGTGAAAGCAAATACGAGCATCGGAATGATGGCTTTGCTTACGAGGGAGATGATGATGGCGATGATGCCTAGGAATAGCACGCATAGACGGCTGTAATTTGTGAGCTGAGCGTCAGTGAGGCTTTTACCAAAATGATGTTCCACAATATCCTTGGTAAATACAGTAGCGGCCCCTAAGAGGTCGCCTGCGCCTGATGAAAGCGTAGCCGACACGACCGCAGCCATAACGAAGCCTGCCATTACAGGAGGCATGAGGTTAAGTGCTACCGTCGCCACCGCATTGTTCGCTTCGATGTTCGGGAATTCAGCCAATGCTACGAGGCCTAAAATCGCAGGAACAAAGGCGAATAGAGCCATGATAATACCACAGATGATAGAGCCGAGAACGGCCGTTCTTTCATCCTTCGCAGCAAAGTACCGTTGTACGGATTCTTGGCCGGTGGAGAAGGTCATGAAGTACATAATGATGAGGCCGATGATGGTTTTCCAACCAACCTTTGTAAATCCTAATTGTTCAGGCGGCAATTTCGCCACTACCGATTCCCAGCCGCCCACATTGTGCAATACGAACGGCACAGCGAGGGAGAAGCCCCCAACGAGGACGAAGAAATGGATAACGTCCGTCATCGTAACGCTCCACATACCGCCGGACATGGTGTAAAGTACGAGTACCGCGCCGCAGATGAGGATGGCGAGCTCTGTTGAAAGCCCTGTGAGAACGCTAATAATGGTTGCAGTTGCTGTAATCTGTACGCCTGCAAGTGTAATCGTTGCCAGCATGGACAGAATAGAAGTAATGAGATGGCTAGACGCGCCGAAACGACGACCGATGATCTCTGGCACTGTTGTTGCCATGGCACGCCGTAAGAGCGGTGCAATGAAAGCAACGAGGATAACACCAATCCCTGCAGATACTACGTACCAACCTGCAGATAAACCCCAAGAACCATACGCTTTCGCTGCTACACCTACGGTGCTCCCACCACCGATTTCCGTAGCTGCTAATGTGCCTGCCGTCATAAGAACCCCAATACGACGACCTGCGAGTAGATAGTCAGTACTATCTTTTACACGAATATGACAATATACGCCGACTAATAAATTCAGTAATAAATAGGCGCAAACAATAACCCAAATAATAGTTAAAGCCTCCATAAGTCACCTCCAAAACTTTAAACTTTAGAGTTACATACTAAATCACCCTTACTACTTGTGGTGCATATATCAAGTATAACTTTATTATCCCTAAAAATTAGGGAAATTACAAAGAGGAGTTTCTTTGAGTGATGGAGAATGTATATATATTAGGAAATAAAAAAGCCCGTTAATAACGGGCTTTTTTATGCATTTATCTGTATATCTATTTATATTATCGGGATAAAGATATATATCGTCAAATTGAGATGAACGACAATATAGTAAATATATGGTGGTAAACATGATACAATAACAATAACATATTTCTTCTTTTATGTATTGATTGTCGTTTTGGGTGTTCTTTTTTTCTTTACCCTTTTTGTCGATATTCTATTGCGGTTGCTAGAATTTGTGATTATTTTATTATTCACCTGAGTGTGGAGTTATACTATGTTAAATATTACTACCTCGTCCATTATAAGAGGGTTCATCAAACTGATCATCCTTTTATTCTGGATGTTTTGTCTTTATACGGCATATGATATGATTACCGATTGGCATGACTTACTCGAGTATTACGAGCCAGCAAAGTTTTATGGTGTCATGTATCTCGTTAGTGTTAGCTGCTTAGTATTACCGTATGTGTTCTTTTACTGGAAGCCTTTAAATCCTGCACGCATGGTGCCGAAACCGGTAAGAGCATTGCGGGAGAAGGGAATGCGATGGAAAGCGTCTCATAGTCCGTTATACGTTATATATACTATCTGCAAGGGTATTGGTATTATATTGGGGCTAATCTGGTTGATCGGCTTAGGATTGGGGCTACTTATGGTTATCATTATAGGTGGAGCCTTTGCACTAATATCGATGTAGGCTTTGTTTTTTAATCCTAACAGCTATTATTTGCATAGTATACGTATGCTAATGAGACTGTGTTTATTTATTTTGAAATCTAAGAGAGTAGGAGAGAGAATATGAAAGCAAAACATATGGTTATGGGCCTTACAATGGCCCTACAATTGGTGAGTGGCTTTACTTATACTGCAGATGCCAGTTGGCTTAGCAAAACTTGGGAAAGGCTAGAAACAAAAGCTGCTAAAGAATCCTATGATTGGCCTAAAGCCGAACAATATAGATATTATAGTATTGGTCAGTATGTAGGTGAGAGATTGCCACAAGAAGAACTTATGGTGCTTGGTGTTTCATTAGGTAGCACTTTTGATGCGGTGAAAGCCAGTCTAGGCCAGCCAACAAAGGAAACTAGATATGGTTTATCCTATGGTGGTGTAACCTTTGGTAACACTATATTGGGTGGTATGGATAATACTGTTACGTATATATCGATTACGAATCGTGATGCGATAACTCATAGAGGAATTGCTGTAGGCGACTCTATGAGAAAAGTGTTAAAAGTGTATGGCCGTCCAGATTACATTGATTATGATGATCGTTGGTTTTATGGATTATTACAATATAGAACTGATATGATGAACGGGATACTTTTTGAACACAAGGGGGATAAAGTAAGTAAAATTATAATCTATCTTTAAGTTTGATATAGTTAAAGTGCACCTTTATGCGTTAAACATAGAGGTGCACTTTTTTGACTAATATTAACTCTAATGTATTATAGCGCATGGACATAGAGTCAGATTTAAAGAAATTCCGTATAACTATAAGTTTTATGAGAAAATAATGAAATTATTTATTGTTTTATGCTAAAATGAAGTTAATTATACAGTGATTGGCGACTTATAGATTATAGATGTAGTTTAAATAGTAAATTTTGGTAATAAAAAATCTCAATTCCGAAGAATTGAGAGTAGGTGCCCTACGTCGGGCGGCCCGAAGGCATTGTAAATAAATTTGTATTTGAACTCGTAATGTAATTCTGTAAACCTCCAAAACTAATTGGATTACTTATAGTATAGTTAAGCTTTTGATGAATGTCAATTATTAATTTCCGAAGGAGAGCGCTTATGGAAATGCAAGCATCGAACCAACTTATTTTAAGTCATTTGAAAGATTATCCGATTAAAGATTATTTTGTGGGACTAGATATTGGCACAAACTCAGTGGGTTGGGCGGTAACAAATAAATCATATGAGTTGTTGAAGTTCCGTTCTCATAAAATGTGGGGCAGCCGTTTGTTTGATGAGGGTGAATCAGCTATAGCACGTCGTGGCTTCCGTTCTATGCGTCGTCGATTGGAACGTCGTAGATTACGACTAAAATTATTAGAAGAATTATTTGCTGATGCTATGGCGCAGGTGGATCCAACATTCTTTATGCGCCTTCGTGAAAGTAAATACCACTATGAGGATAAAACGACCGGTCATAGTTCTAAACATATTTTGTTTATCGATAAAAACTATACTGATCAAGATTATTATAAAGAGTATCCTACTATTTATCATTTGCGTACAAAATTGATGAAATCTGGTACTGACGACATTCGCAAGCTCTTTTTAGCAGTACATCATATTTTAAAATACCGTGGTAACTTCCTCTATGAAGGGGCTTCATTTGATTCAAATGCTTCAACGCTTGATGATGTTCTTAAACAAGCCTTAGAAAATATCACCTTCAATTGTTTTGATTCTACTGCTGCAATTGGTTCTATCGGTCAAATCCTTATGGAGCCAGGTAAAACAAAATCTGACAAAGCAAAGGCCATAGAACGTTTTGTTGATATATATATAATTACTGATGAAGTGGATACTTCTAGTAAAACTCAAAAAGAACAGGTCAAGGAGGATAAAAAAAGACTTAAATCATTTGCTAATTTGGTGTTAGGTTTATCTGCGAGCCTTACTGACTTATTCGGCTCTGTAGAGGATTTAGATGAAGATCTTAAAAAGTTACAAATTATAGGGGATACATATGATGAGAGACGTGATGACCTAGCTAAAGCTTGGGGGGACGAGATTCATATTATTGATGATTGTAAATCTGTATATGATGCTATTATCCTCATGTCTATTAAAGAACCTGGCCTTACTATATCTGAATCTAAGGTAAAAGCTTTCAATAAACACAAAGATGATTTAGCTATATTGAAATCTTTATTAAAGGCTGATAAAAATATTTATAAAGCGATGTTTAAGGCTGATGAAAAAGGTCTACATAACTATGTGCATTATATTAAACAAGGCCGTACTGAGGAAACTAGTTGTAACCGTGAAGATTTTTATAAATACACCAAGAAAATAGTAGAAGGACTATCTGATTCTAACGATAAAGAATATATTCTTAGTCAAATTGAGCTACAAACCTTATTGCCACTACAACGGATTAAAGACAATGGCGTTATTCCTTATCAATTACATTTAGAAGAACTCAAAGCAATTCTTGATAAATGTGGTCCTAAATTCCCATTTTTAAATGAAGTGGCGGATGGTTTTTCTGTAGCAGAGAAACTTATTAAAATGCTTGAGTTTCGCATTCCGTATTACGTAGGGCCTTTAAATACTCATCATAATGTAGATAACGGTGGTTTTGCTTGGGCGGTTCGTAAAGCATCTGGATGCGTAACTCCGTGGAATTTTGATGATAAAATTGATCGGGAAAAATCAGCAGCAGCTTTTATCAAAAACCTTACTAATAAATGCACTTACCTTTTGGGCGAGGATGTGCTGCCCAAATCATCACTTTTATATAGTGAGTTCATGTTGCTCAACGAGCTAAATAATGTGCGTATTGATGGGAAGCCATTAGAGAAAGCGGTAAAAGAACATCTTATTGAGGCTGTATTTAAGCAAGATCATAAGAAGATGATCAAAAATCGTATAGAGCAATTCTTAAAGGATAATAATTATATCCCTAAAAAATATAAACCTGAGATTACAGGTCTTGATGGAGAAATTAAAAATGATTTAGCCTCTTATCGTGAGATGGTTCGTATTCTTGGGACTAATTTCGATGTATCTATGGCTGAAGACATTATTGCGGATATTACTATCTTTGGTGAAAGTAAGAAAATGTTACGTGAAACATTGCGTAATAAATTTTCTTCACGCCTTGATGATGACGCTATCAAAAAATTGTCAAAATTAAGATATCGAGATTGGGGACGTCTTTCCAGAAAGTTATTGAATGGTATCGAGGGATGCGATAAAACTGGTGATGGTACGCCTGAAACTATTATTAAATTGATGCGCAATTTTAACTATAACTTGATGGAACTATTGGGCGATAAATTCTCCTTTATGGAACGTATCCAAGAAATCAATGATAAATTGACAGACGGTCAAGTAGTAGACCCTCATGATATTATCGATGATTTAGCGCTTTCACCAGCTGTTAAGCGTGCGGTATGGCAAGCATTGCGCATCGTTGATGAAGTTGCACATATTAAAAAAGCGTTACCGACTCGTATCTTTGTAGAAGTAACACGGTCAAATAAAGCAGAGAAAAAGAAAAAAGACTCTCGTCAAAAACGATTATCTGATTTATATGCAGCGATTAAAAAAGATGATGTGTTATTAAATGGCATTAATAATGAAATCTTTGGGGAACTGAAGTCAAGTTTGGCTAAATACGATGATGCGGCTTTAAGAAGTAAAAAGTTGTATCTATATTATACTCAAATGGGGCGTTGTGCTTATACTGGTGAGATTATAGAGCTAAGTCTGTTAAATACAGATAATTATGATATCGATCATATTTATCCTCGTAGCCTTACCAAGGATGATAGTTTTGATAACTTAGTACTATGTAAACGAACTGCAAATGCTCAGAAATCAGATACATATCCAATTAGTGAAGAAATTCAAAAGGCACAAAAGCCATTCTGGACATTCTTAAAACAACAAGGTCTTATTAGTGAACGGAAATATGAGCGTCTTACTCGCATTACACCACTTACAGCTGATGATTTAAGTGGCTTTATTGCTCGTCAACTAGTAGAAACTAATCAATCTGTTAAGGCTGCTACAACATTGTTGCGTCGTCTTTACCCAGATATTGATGTAGTCTTTGTAAAAGCTGAGAATGTAACAGACTTCCGTCATGATAATAACTTTATCAAAGTTCGTTCATTGAACCATCATCACCACGCTAAAGATGCATATTTAAATATCGTAGTAGGAAATGTGTACCATGAGAAATTCACACGTAACTTCCGTGCATTCTTCAAAAAGAATGGAGCTAATCGTACATATAACTTGGCGAAGATGTTCAGTTATGATGTCAAATGTACTAATGCTAAAGATGGGAAAGCTTGGGATGTAAAAACAAGTATGGACACTGTTAAGAAAATGCTGGCTAGCAACGATGTTCGAGTTACGAAGCGTGTTTATGAACAAAAGGGACAATTGTCTGATATTAATTTGACTAAGGCGAGTAAAGTTAAGGCTGATATATATTTACCAATAAAAGCTAATGATCCAATTATGTCACAGAATATGAAATATGGAGGCTATTCAGATATAAAGAATGCATACTATACGATTATTAAGTATAGTGATAAAAAGAATAACAGTATCAAGGCATTTATACCAATACCTATATTTATAGCTACTAAGACTTTAACGAAGCAAGCTCTTTTAGGATATATAAAAACGGTTTTACCAAAGGCTAATAATCTACGAATAATTTATAAAAAAGTATACAATGATCAGTTATTAAAAATTGATGGATTTAACTATTATTTAGGTGGCCGATCAAATGATCGTTTTTGTATTGATAACGCAATTCAACTTATAGTTCCTTTAGAGATTCAGTTTTATATAAAATTGGTTGAGAAATTTACAGCTATAATATCAGAAAATAAAAATATTGCGCTTAAAGCGTCATCGGTCAAATCTAGAAATCCAATAAATAATCAGGTTGAAAATATAACCTTAGAGTATACGCAAAAATTATTCGATTATTTGGTATCTAAGTTTAACGAGCTTATCTATTTGAAGATGAGAGGTAATAAGTTAACAGATGTTAATAATATAGGAAGAAAACAATTTATAAAACTTTCTTTAGAAGAACGATGTAAGGCATTAGCTGAGCTGCTTAATATTTTTACTAATATGAATAAAAAACTATCTTTAAGTACTATAAATGTTAGCGCATCTCGTAAAGTTGTTAATTTTAAGATTTCGTCATTAGATGAATTTAAAATTGTAAATGAATCTATTACTGGTCTATATTCTAATGAAATAACTATAGTTTAAAACGTGGGAGTTAGTATTAGGGGTTATTATGAGTTGGCGTACGGTAGTCATAGGTAGTCGTTCTAAGTTAGATTTTAAAATGAATTACATGATTATTCGTAAGGACTTTGAAACGACTAAAGTATATATTGATGAAATCTATATGTTGATTATTGAATCTACGGCGGTGAGCCTCACCGCCGTACTCTTAAATGAGTTGATTAAAAAGAAGGTGGCTATTGTATTTTGTGATGAGAAACGAAATCCAGCGAGTGAGGTTCTTCCATTACATGGTAGTCATAATAGTAGTAAACGTTGTCGGGAGCAAGCTAATTGGTCTAAAGATGTACAAGCTTATATTTGGACTGAAATTGTACGGCATAAAATTATGAATCAAGCAGACTTATTACAGCATCAGAATTTAGCTGAGGCAGATTTACTATATCAATATCTGGATGAGTTGACTTTAAACGATGAAACGCAACGTGAAGGTCATGCTGCAAAGGTATATTTTAATGCTTTGTTTGGAAAATCATTTTCTCGAGAACAAGATAATCCTATTAATGCAGCCCTTAATTATGGATATGCGATATTGCTTTCTGCAGTAAATCGAGAGATTTTATCTTTAGGATATATTACACAGTTAGGGTTAAATCACTGTAATCAATTTAATCCGTATAATTTAGGATCTGATTTAATGGAACCATTGCGTGGATTTGTTGATGCAGTAGTTATCAAGTTAAGACCTGCAGAATTTGACCGTAATGTGAAGCTTGCTCTTATAGAATTGCTATCTGAAGATGTAAAGATTAATGATACCGTTCAAACATTTAGTGCAGCAATTCGTATTTATTGTAAAAGTGTGTTTGATGCATTGTGTACTCAAAATGCTAATCAGATTAGGTTTATAGAATATGAGCTATAGATTTATGAGAATACTAGTAATGTTCGACTTACCGACATTAACTTCGGAAGATCGAAAAGAATATAGGAATTTTAGAAAGTACTTAATTGTATCTGGCTTTCTGATGTTACAAGAGTCTGTATATTCAAAGTTAGTTCTTAATACAACTAGCGCTAATCTTATTATGGAACATGTGCGTAAAAATAAGCCACCTAGCGGTAGCTTATTTATGTTAACTGTAACAGAAAAGCAGTTTTCAAGAATGGAAATTGTAGTTGGAGATAAGCAAAGTGAAGTTATAGATTCAACAGAGAGGGTGCTCGTGATATGAAATTAATGTATCAAGATTCTATATTGGACTTTGAGATATTTCATGATAAGGTAACCGTTATATCTTTTGAAGATTGTAAAGCTTTTCGACATATGGTTACAGAGCTCGATATACAGTGTGATGGTGGTGAAGGGCCTTGGATCTTAAACGATAATGATAAAGCTTTTAGTATAGATAAGTATAGCCATATGATACTTAATCCATTATATGTAGATGTAAATAGTAAAACTTTATTAACTAAATTACAAAACCAACTATCTAAAGACGCTTTATTGATGACTGAAGAGGTAGCGGATATTGTAAATCGACTTCATGCCTTTTACTATTCTTTAGAATTTGGATATCCTTTATCAATCCAACATAAACTTGAAATTGGGACTGCTGAACTTATTAAATTAGGGAGTTTTAATTTTGAGTTTAATCGTAAAGGAGATGTTATGGATTTAATGTCCTATATAGAAGTGGTGGATACATTATTATCTCCTATGCTGTATATTATGGTGAATTTAGATCTAGTTTTAAATGACGATGAACTTAATGCATTTTATCAAAATATACTAAGTCGGCAATTACGACTGGTTTGTCTAACAACTGGATCTCTTAACAAAGAAAAACTTGATAAAAGCCTTATAAATGGGTATATTTTAGATAATGATTTCTGTGTTATTTGAAGAGGATACAGAATTACACCTAGTGGTAGCTCGAGTTATTCTTGAGCCTTAAATTTAATTTGGGGTTTGAGAGTAGTGTAATTCTGTAAACCTCTAAAACAGCACCATTTATATCTAATATACCATCATTGTTTGAGAGTAGTGTAATTCTGTAAACCTCTAAAACGAGTGGCAAAGCAATCGACTTGCGGCAATCGTTTGAGAGTAGTGTAATTCTGTAAACCTCTAAAACATCGGAAACATGCGGAAAAGCATAATATAGGTTTGAGAGTAGTGTAATTCTGTAAACCTCTAAAACAGAAATCATATTTTCAAATGCAGATAACGCGTTTGAGAGTAGTGTAATTCTGTAAACCTCTAAAACTGGTACCTTGATATTAGAGAAGGCGGCGCGGTTTGAGAGTAGTGTAATTCTGTAAACCTCTAAAACTTCTGGTGGTACACTTCGTATCCATTCGCGGTTTGAGAGTAGTGTAATTCTGTAAACCTCTAAAACGTTGTCTAGTTCTAAGCTACCCATACCGCCGTTTGAGAGTAGTGTAATTCTGTAAACCTCTAAAACAAAGCTATATAGTGGAAACTAGTGCATGTGGTTTGAGAGTAGTGTAATTCTGTAAACCTCTAAAACAGCCATAACGTCATCCCTCTACTTCCATCTGTTTGAGAGTAGTGTAATTCTGTAAACCTCTAAAACCTAAATTCAAATCACTATCCTGCGGAACGAGTTTGAGAGTAGTGTAATTCTGTAAACCTCTAAAACATCTGAACCTGCTTTGCATATTCGCGTTTAGTTTGAGAGTAGTGTAATTCTGTAAACCTCTAAAACTTAATCTCTTTACGTTGGAAAAAGTCCTTGGTTTGAGAGTAGTGTAATTCTGTAAACCTCTAAAACGGCTTAATATTAATTGACGAGCGAAAGGATGTTTGAGAGTAGTGTAATTCTGTAAACCTCTAAAACGGTGAATGTAAATAATTACACCAATAGCAAGTTTGAGAGTAGTGTAATTCTGTAAACCTCTAAAACCAATACTTTAGATTATATGGAGACCCTGCCGTTTGAGAGTAGTGTAATTCTGTAAACCTCTAAAACTTGAGCATCGAGCGTCCACGGATGATTAGCGTTTGAGAGTAGTGTAATTCTGTAAACCTCTAAAACGTCGTAATATTCTGCAAATACCTCATCAGGGTTTGAGAGTAGTGTAATTCTGTAAACCTCTAAAACTCTTTACATAGTATGAATAAGCCTAAGTGGGTTTGAGAGTAGTGTAATTCTGTAAACCTCTAAAACTGGACATTTAATTGTCTTGTAACCATTTGTGTTTGAGAGTAGTGTAATTCTGTAAACCTCTAAAACACCTTCAGTTTGTACCTCTTGTGGTTCTGCGTTTGAGAGTAGTGTAATTCTGTAAACCTCTAAAACAATAATGATGGAGCATTCATCTTGGTTATTGTTTGAGAGTAGTGTAATTCTGTAAACCTCTAAAACGAACAAACAGAACTCATGATGCGGCATATAGTTTGAGAGTAGTGTAATTCTGTAAACCTCTAAAACAACATAGTACCACATATATTTAGTACCGAAGTTTGAGAGTAGTGTAATTCTGTAAACCTCTAAAACAAACAAGTGGACGACTACGGCAACGTAGAAGTTTGAGAGTAGTGTAATTCTGTAAATCTCTAAAACGAGCAAATTAGATCCTTATTTAAAGATTTGGTTTGAGAGTAATGTAATTAGAATTTAGTAGATTATAAATTTGTGAAACGACATAAAAGCCGAGCTATCTTGTTTTAGTAGCTCGGCTTTGTTTGTTAATTCATATATTTATATAATATGATGCTTATTGTATCGTATATTAGTTCGTTCTATAATAGATTTGGGATAGTTAGACGAGGTTGGGACTCTCTTCGATTTTGAAGGGAGGGATAAGTCTATGAGCGATTATGAAATAATCATGCTCCTTTTACAAGTACTGGCTATTGTCATTGCTTTTGGAGCTTTAATAGCCCTTATTTGCCTTACAAAAAGCAAATAGCCCTCCGTTGCCTAGTGTAACTAGATAACTGAAAGGCCATTTCCTAATGTTTTACTGATTTAGAGATGAGCCTGACGTCGCTACTCGTCTGACTATCTATCTATATTATAGTAAGGTTATGTTATATCGTCAAATTGAGATGAACCTCATATATTAAATAGAAACAAATCTCATGCATAGTGAAATATAAAGTTATAAATAATAGGCACGATCTTATTTGCATAGTATACTTATGCTAGTAAGGTTGTGCTTATTTGTTTTGTAAATATGATAGACGCAAAGAAGCGAGGTTTTTATGTTACGTAAAAGTTTACTACTGATGACGGCGATAGCTGCTTTCACCATGAATGTATGCGCTGTACAGATCGAAGCGCCAAAAGGACAGCCACCTGTGCCTGGGGCCGATGCGAGTATTCCTGCTAATGCGTATGAAAATTATCGGCATATTAATAAAGTTGCAGAGCAAGAGGCAGAGTCATATAGTCAATTTGCAAAATCAAATCCTAAAAATCCGCCATCTACGCTTGATAAGCTAAATCTGGAACATCCTGGTTTTTCTAAGGCTTTGGAGCTTGCAAATTATTCTCAATCAACAGTTGTATTGATTCATGAAGGGGATAAGAATATCAGAATATCCGTGCCAAATGTTAGTTTTCGTGGTGATGTTGTAGAGTCTCCATCTGGAAAAGAAGGTCCTTTTTTTGCTGTTAGAAGCTTGAGTGCGTTTTTAGTGGTAGGTCCACCGCATGGCAAAGCACTTGATATATATTCTGAAAGTAAAGGAAAATATATGTATCCAAGTTTACGGAATACATCTTGGAAATTTATGTCGAATAATGCTCGTGTGATGTATACGGAATTCACACCGAATGATACAAAAACTGCCTATGGCATTACCTATGGTGGTTGGGTTAATACAGAAGATCCATATCAAGATCAAGCACCTGAAGTGGTGATGAGTAATTATATTATTCCATCCATAGAATCCTTAGCTGGATTAGATAGTTATAGCCAGATTGAGCATTGGGGGAACTTTCACTATCGCATTCCTAAGACGGCTAAGTTAGTCAGTGAAGCCGTAGAAAATGAGAGACATGAGGTGAGAACTTATGAGGATACAGGGGTTAAAATACGGGTAATACGTAGCGCAATCATGAGCAAAGAGACAGATAATACGCTGATTAAGGTTCCAATAATATATTATTTACATAAATATAATGATTTAGAGACGCCTACACAGTACGCCGTAGTGTGGAATAACGGAATTCCTGGCTCTTTAGTTGATGCCTATAAGTCCAATCATGAATCATATCTTCGTCATGTTATGAAAGATTCTGTATACTATTACAGTTATCGCATTAATTATGATGAAAGTAAAACGTCTTATACACATAAACAGCTGAGAGATATGATTGAATATTGGGGATTTGATGATGCGGCAAGATTACGAAAAGAGCCACAATGGCGAGAGAAAGGGTCATATAAGGAGAGACTCGAAAATAGCCCAGTATTTATCCCTTGGTATATGGAATGGATTAATATATTAACTCAATAAGAAATGTAGTTTTAAAGTTTTTATGGTATTAGATAGGAGAGCGCCAATGAGTAAACTCAAATACATCAAAACTATATTAGTGCTTTTGCTTAAGGTTTATCTTGTCTATCTATGGATTAACTTTGTAGAGACATTTGCTCAGCTACTCTATAATATCTATGTATTGAAAGTATATTCATTGGAGCATTTTGGTCTATTTCTATTCTTTCTCTTAGGTAATATATGTAGTATTCTGTGGCTTATTTTATGGTGTAAGCAATTACCGCCGGCTTTTAACAAGCCTCAAATATATTATGAAGTTAAAGACTGGATACGAATTAAGAAAGCAGAGGCACTTATCTATAAAGTCCTATTTGGAAGTTTACTGCTTTTGCTAAAGCTATGTCTTGTAGTGTATATCTTAATTATAGCTTCCATGATTTTAAGCATTCCAGTAATATACTTTTGAACTTCTATCAAACGTTACATAAATTAAAAATCCGAGCTACTATGTTGATTAAGTAGCTCGGCTTTTATTAATTTATTCATATATTTATATAATATGGTCTTTATTGTATCGTATATTAGTTCGTTATATAATAAACTTAGGATAGTTAGGCAAGGTTTGGCCTCTCTTCGTTTTTGAAGGGAGGGTGCTTATTTGTCTAGAAATAGCAAAATAGCCCTTCGTTTCTTCGGAAATTAGATAAAACGAAAAGGCCATTTCTACATGTTTATATGTTATTAGAGATAAGCCTGATGCAACTACTCGTCTGACTATTTGCCTATATTATAGGGGTAAAGATTTATATCGTCAAATTAAGATAAACTGGAGGTCCTTATGAAACCATTTGAAACAAAAGATTATAAAGCTTTTACCATGTTCGAGGATCGTTGGGCTCTTGTTACGGCCGGTACGCCTGAGGATTTTAATACGTGTACAGTTAGTTGGGGCAGCATGGGCAACGTGTGGGGCCCGAATGGCGGCGATATGTCTACGGTGACGGTGTACATTCATCCAGCCCGCTATACGCAGGAATTTATGGCGAAATACGATACCTTTACCGTTAGTTTCTTCCCTAAAAGCTACCGCAAGGCGCTTGGTTACTTAGGCTCTCATTCTGGTCGCGACGAAGATAAGGTAGCTAACTCTGGACTAACACCAGTGGTGGCAGGCGATGGCGTGACTTTCAAAGAAGCAGATATAACATTTGTATGTAAAAAACTGTATGAACATCAATTTGACGAATCTCATTTAGCAGCCCATGTAAAGGAATATTATGCAGCCAATCCGTCCATGTACACCCAAGCTGGTAAGGATCGTTGGGAACCACATTATATGTACATTGGCGAAGTAATAGATGCTATAGAATAATAGAAACATAAAATAAATACAGACAAACAAAAAAGGCAGTCCCTAAGGTGAACTGTACCTCCAAAATGGTGTCCAATTTTGGGGTGCCGTTCAGGGCTGCCTTTTTTGCTATTTTATCAAAAGGAGAAAGTAAGACGGTATTTACTACCTGTATTTATAATAACATAGTTAATGGGTATAAAATGCCACATATTATTACGATACATCTTTTGTTAATCAGTACTATAAATAGTATACATTAATAAAATTTTTATAAATTATAATCCCACAAAAACTGCAAAATCTGATATAATATTAGTATAAAATTCGATGTAATTAAGGACTAAAAATGGTGTATGTGAAGTGATTTTCTGGTTTAGAAAATCACTATATCCCTGGTATTCAGTCGATGTAATCAGAATGTTGTATATGTTAAACGACTACGCAAATGCGTAGTTTTTATTATTTTTTGTTTGGCGTAGGTAGTTCCATGAGTGTAGTGAAGCCCTTATTATGGCTATTAGAACCGTATATCGTATACAA
>NZ_CALLVP010000039.1 GCF_938010505.1 uncultured Veillonella sp.
AAACGCCGAAAGTACTTGGCTGGAGACGGCCTGGGAGGATAGGAAGCTGCTGATTGCTTAAAGGCACACCTAAGGGTGTGTCTTTTTTTTATGTGTGGCTTCCTATCCTCCCAGGGTACCTAGTGAGCAGGGCAGTAGAAGATGGAGAAGCGAAGCGACGACAGATTCACTGCATCGCTTAGTTCGGAGCGTAAGATGGCCATGTAGCTATGCTACATAAGGCCATCCACAGCGACGAACACCCAGTATCCTGGAGGGAAAAGCCGTACATAAGAACTTGCTGATTGACTAAAAGAAAAAGGTCTACCTAAGGTAGGCCTTTTTCTTTTTGCTCATCTTCGACTAGCTAACCCTGCTAGAACCGTCTCCAGCCAAGGTTGTACAAGTATTAACTATGGATAGTAATATATAAGACGGTGTGGGAAGGGTAGGGTGTTAGGCCACAGAGGAGTGAAACGACGTATGGGACCCACACATCACCTTCTTCCGAACGTAAGATTTACCGAACTGCGAAGCGGTGAAGGTAAATCCACAGTGAGGAAGCAAGTAGGGCCACCGAAAAGTAATTAGATCTATGCGACGCATACGCCCATTGCATCAGGTTCGACGAAGCCCTAAAGAGTGTACTGTGCATTAAACTATTGTATTATATATTGCCATGGGCGAGTGTGATAGGAAGCCGTGGCTAGTGGTAGATATAAACTTTATCTAACCGATACTGCGGTGCGCAGCACCTATGGTATCGCATCGTAAACTAGTTGAGTAACTTTAAATTTATGTAAATTAACTATAGGTAATCAATTTCACAGCACATATCACCAATGGTATTATCGAACCGTAAATTACTTGAGTATCTCGAAACTTATGTAAATTACTATTCTAATAGCCCACCCTTGACATATCGAAAAAAATAGATATAATAATATTGAGATATATGAGTATCTATTCATATATGATACAACTATTATGAATCCTATTCGATTAAGAGGTGATAGAATGAATCCTGTAAGAACAATTGAAAGAATTATTAAAGCTCCTGATATTCATTGGGTAGGCACTGGATTTAGAGTACGTCAGTACTTTCCTGATGGCGATGAGTCACCTATGCTTGATCGTATGTCTCCATTTTTGTTACTCGACTATAACGAGCCATATTATTTTGAGGCCAGTCCTTTTGATACAGGTGTCACTCCACATCTCCATAAAGGCTTTGAAACGGTAACATTTTCTTTTTCCGGCTCCATTGAGCATAAAGATACAGCTGGTAATAGTGGTGTTATTCACTCTGGTGATGTGCAATGGATGACTGCAGCTAGTGGTGTTTTGCACAAAGAATTTCATGAAAAAGAATATGCAAAGCGGGGACGTTTGTTCCATGCTTTACAATTATGGGTAAATCTACCTGAACGTCATAAAAATGATGCACCTGCATATCAATATATACCTGCTACCAGAATGGGGCGGTATCGATCTCTTGATGAAACAATCGATGCCATCGTTTACACAGGTGCTTTCAGACATATAACAGGTCCTGCTAAATTTCATACACCGATGAATATTTACAAATTAAAACTTCAACCTAATTCATGGATCTCTATTTCTGAGAATATGACTTGGAATACAGGATTCCTTGTGATTAATGGTACAGGTAGTGCCAATGGTGAAAGCATAGAATTTGCAGACTTTGTACTTTTCAACAATGATGGAGAGTGCTTTGAGGTAGAGTCTGGTGATGAAGGTCTTGAAATCTTCGTTATCACTGGAGAACCACTCAATGAACCAGTGGTAAAACAAGGGTCATTTGTTATGACAAATAAAACCGAGCTTCTCCTCGCTTATGGGGAATACAAAAACGGTAAATTTGGCCGCGAAGAAGCTATTATGTAATATAACACCCTGATTTATAATGGCGTACATCAGGGTATTTCTTGTAAGTAATGTATCCTGAGACACATTATTTTATATTGATTATGGTATAATATTGCGTACAATGTTTTGATAGGAGGTTTTATGACTAAAAAAATTGCGGTCCTCGTGAATGAGGATACAATGCAGCGCTGTTCTTGTGGCGGTTGCTTAAAAGCATTTATGAATAAAGCAGATTCCTTTGAGCGTTATGCTGATGAGGATATTGAGTTGGTGGGGTTCACACATAGTGGTGGGGATCTTGCTAAGAAAATTGAGTCTTTCAAGAAAAAAGGCGTTACTACGGTTCATCTTTCTACGTGTACTCGTGGTAAGAATGAAAATTATGAAAGCATTGCTGAACAATGTGCCGAGGCAGGTTTTGATGTAGTAGGCTATACACATGGTAGTGCAGTTTCTAAAGAGGGTAAAGAGGCTGTTGTACTTTTAGCTAAAGCCGTCGCAACAGATGAATGATTGTTCCATTATTCATTCTATATTTATCATGAAGTAATATTATATAGGTAGTGTGGAAATTCTGGCGTTTTCTTACATTTTATATTGTTTTATTATTATATAGCTATATCATTGTTTAAGAGGTTGAGAGAATGAACAAGAAACTTACAGCGGCTACTTTATCTGTTGCTATGGCAGTGACGATGGCACCAGCTATTATGCAAACGGCTTCTGTTAATGCTGCATCTGCTGCGGTACAATCTTTAGCTGGTG
>NZ_CALLVP010000040.1 GCF_938010505.1 uncultured Veillonella sp.
CGCGATGAAGGCTATCTTATTATGGGTAGCGGTAATATCGTTCATAATCTAAGACACATAGAATGGGACAGTCCATCCGGCACCTCCGCCACAATTGAGTTTGACCAATACATTTCTAAGGCAGTCTTAGAAAACGATATAGATGCTATTGTTAATTACACTCGACATCCTCAGGCTAGCTATGCAGCACCTACACCAGATCACTATCTGCCATTAATTTATATTATGGGTGCGAGTGAAAGTGCAAAACCGACTGTATTTAATCAAACTTATAATTTAGGCTCCCTATCCATGACAGGCTTTATCTTTGAGGATGCAGAATAATAACTTACACACTAATACTATATAAATCTATACACACAAAAACTGCTTGTACCTATGGTACAAGCAGATTTTATATGTCTATTATTTTTCAATATTTGATTTAAATTGATCAAGTGCAGCCTGTACTCACCTCAGGAATATAAACTACACTAGTAATTCTTTAATGAAAGCTTCCATTTCCTCTGGGCTTACAACAGGCTCAAAACGGCCCACTACATTACCTTTACGATCTACAACAAATTTAGTAAAATTCCACTTTACTTCATCATCATTAAGATAATTAGGGTCAATACCATTAAGATAATCCGTAAGCATTTCCGTCTTATCACTAGGTGGGAATCCTTGGAATGGATGTTCTCGAATCATGTATTTGAAAAGATCTAATGCACTTTCATCGCGCACATCTGCCTTTCCCATAACCGTAAAGGTCACACCGTAATTTAATTTACAAAACGATTGAATTTCGCTATTTGAACCAGGTTCTTCTTCTCCAAATTGATTGGAAGGAACGGCGATAATTTCTAAGCCTTCCTCCTTATATTGCTTGTATAAAGCCTCTAAGGCTTCATATTGATGTGTAAAACCACATTTACTGGCCGTATTAACAATGATAAGAACCTTGCCTTCAAAATCTTTCAATGATTGTAACTCACCAGACTTTGTAGGCAGAAAAAATTGATAAACAGACATACTATCTCCTAACTTATATTAATAATCGCTATTATATTTATAACGAATATCATAATCAAAGGCCGCCGTTGTTTCAGAGGCTGTTTCCTGCCATTCTGTAGGGGCTGTACCATCTTTATCAAGGAAGTAACCAGAGTCAAGATAGCGGATAATAATATAATTGGAATCCTTTTGGTCAAAACCGTTACCGCGGGTAAAATCAATACCATGGCCTGTATTGCGCGTTACGATAGCCTCCAACAAAGGCAACGTAATGGCATTCAATGTGATTTTCATATCAGGAGAATCAAAAATTTTTTTAAAGAAAGAGCTAGGTTTTTCTTCTTTATACACTAATAGTTTACTAATTGTACCATTAGATGCACACACTACGCGACGAATCTCATTAATAGGAATATCTACCTTACCATTTAAGATAACACCGTTTTTAATAGTAATTTCTCGTTTTCCCATGTAGGAGTAATCTAGTGGCAATTGAAGCGTGTCTAAATTTGCAGGGAAGTCCGCTGTCAATTTATGGCGAGCAAAGGCAGCAATGATTGCTTTGGTTTCACGAATATTATGACCACCATTACAATCTGTACGGTCAGTATCTAAATCTTGGCCTTCAATATTTTTCCAATTGTGGTCTCTAAACACAATCGTATAATTAGAGTTTGAATTTAAATATCTTGTGAGATGAAGCTCATTTACATCTTCAAAATTAATGTCGGTTACAACCTGCCCATTTTTATCTTTACAAAGTACACCATTGTAACTAATCGTTAAGGTACGATCAGCACTTTCAAAAACAACGGGATGTGTGTCGAATACAGAAATCATAGCCCTCTCCTTTTCACGACTCTAAACACAACTACACTTGTACATATCAAGTGCATTTACTAAAACATTGATTAAATATATTAATTAAATATTCTTAACTTAATCATACACCTTCTATATAAATTTAAACAACTACTATATTTTTCTGACTCTCTATGTTCTAAATTAACTTACAAACACTATATGCTTTCACCAATATATTTACAAAAGATATCAAACAATATCTGTATAAAACAAAAAAGCTGATTCCGAAGAATCAGCTTTTTATATTTCATTGAATCGTTCAAATGAAGTTATTATGGAAATTAGATGCTTTCAACAGCAGCGATAGCCGCAACGTCTACAACGTCTTGAGCGGAGCAACCGCGGGAAAGGTCATGGATAGGTTTAGCCAAACCTTGAATCAATGGACCAATAGCGTCAGCTCCAGCGAAGCGTTGAACCAATTTGTAACCAATATTAGCAGATTGAAGATCAGGGAAAATCAAGATGTTAGCTTTACCAGCTACATGAGAGCCAGGAGCTTTCTTTTCTGCTACGGAAGGAACGATGGAAGCGTCCAATTGTAATTCGCCGTCGAATTTGAAGTCCACATTACGTTCTTTCAACATGTTAACAGCTTCTACTACTTTGTCTACTTCTGGAGTGGAAGCGGAACCTTTAGTGGAGAAGGACAACATGGATACGCGAGGATCAGCCATGCCAACAACTTTGCGAGCTTTTTCTACAGTGGATTCTGCAATATCAGCTAATTGTTCGCTAGTTGGGTTAGGCAATACGCCGCAGTCGGAGAAGATGAGCATGCCATCATCGCCATATTCTTTTTTATCTGTGAACATAACCATTGTGGAGGATACAGTTTTAAGACCTGGTTTAGTACCTACAACTTGTAATGCAGCGCGCAATACAGATGCAGTTGGAGTAGCAGAACCAGCAACCATGCCATCTACTGCGCCAAGACGAACAAGCATAGCGCCGAAGAATAAGCAGTCGCCTTTCATAGTTGCGTCAGCTTTTTCAGGAGTCATACCTTTTTTAGCGCGCAATTCTACGAATGTATCAACCATTTCTTGGTAACGATCGTAGTTAGTCGGATCGATGATTTCAGCGCCTTCGATGGATACGCCAGCAGCTTTAGCAGCTTCAGCGATTTCAGCAGGATTACCTACTAATACAGGTGTGCAGAAACCTTCTTTTAAAATGATTTCAGTAGCTACAAAAACACGTTCATCTTGGTACTCTGGCAATACGATTTTTTTACCTAATGGTTTTACTTGGTTTTTCAAATTTTGAATTAAATCCACGATTTTTGCCTCCTTAACATTGGCATTATGCCATATCAATACTATTATTATAGCAAATTCAACCTATTGGTTAAAGCAAAAATTATTTCTTAGCCTATCATTCCAATTTTACTCCTTTTAGTGAAAGTTGGAATTCATTCCCACTTCTCCAATTTTTACCTATCAACTTGGAATCTATTCCAACTTTAACACTTTTTTATGACTAATTTGGATTCTATTCCAACTTTTAAAAGAGTATCACCTGAATGATCCCATGATAAAGTATTGGCTTAGTTATATTAAAAGGCTACAATAATACCAAGACATTGCTATACTAATTATCAAGAGGATACTACTTTTATCCCCATTCAGGAGGAATCATGGCGAATACAGAAACGACAATCGACGCAGTTATGCATCCACAGCCTAACGAAACGCCCATAGATATAGAAAAGACAATCAAAGCCTTAGAGCGAAATAAATTTATAGTCCATTATTTTGAAACGGGCTCTGAAGCTATTTTCTATTTAAAAGGTCGTATTCAAAATAAACGTGTAGCCATCGGCGATTCTCGCACTTTATTAGAAATAGGTGTTTATGATGCTTTATCTAAGGTCAACGAGGACATAACGGATATTCAACGTCCACTTCCCGGTGAAAGCTTCCGCGACACCGCATTGCGCACAATGGGCCGTGATGTATTCCTCACCTCTGTAAACGCTCTTGCTCAAACAGGAGAAATGGTGAATATCGACGGTACAGGCAATCGTGTAGCTGCGTCATTATTCGGATCCCAAGAGGTATTTTTTGTATTAGGTATCAACAAAATCACACTCGATTTATCCTCTGCCATTTATCGTGCACGAAATGTAGCCGCTCCACTCAACAGTAAAAAGAATAAAAAGAGTTCTCTCAATCCATGTGCTACATTAGAAGAGAAATGCTATGACTGTGGTTCTCCCGACCGCATATGTAATGCATTAACCATTTACTATAAAAAGATGCGCAATATGCAAACCATGGAAGTCATCATCATTAATGAATCTTTAGGCTTCTAACAGCTTGAGGTCCATTCAAAAAATCTTGTATACTCATTTCTCCGAGTCCATATACAACCCGATAAATTGTAGACCACCTCGGATCGATAGAACCACTTTCAAGATCACTAATATAAGATTGAGCTAGACCAGATTTATCTGCTAATTGATACTGGGTCATTCCCAATTGTCTGCGCCAAAGTAAAATCAATACACCAAGTTTATGAATTTCTTGTCGAACTTGTAAGTCTTGACAACATACGATAGGATTCATGCCAACCTCTATCTACTTTCTCCCTCAACACATACTTATGCCTTTACTATACGGCTAGGCTCAGTCAGCGCCTAGTAGTAGTTGAAATGCAATAACACAAAAGCCTTAACAAAAACTAATGTTTAAATCAGTTTAGTTAAGGCTTTTTACTATGTAGATTACGTTGCGTAGGATTTCATCATTTCGTGGAATTTTAGTATATATAAAAATTATTATCATTAAAAATACAGTGAATAAATCAAAAAATACAGGTATTATCTATATATTACTATTTCTATACAGTATTCATACATTATGCATACACTTGATTTATAAAATCACCTAGTTCTATTAATACTACAAGAAGACTATACGATGTATAGTAAATACGCAATATTGTTAACATACATTGAGAAATAATAAGTCTATTAACAATACAAAAGGACTATACGGTTCAACTGTATAGTCCTTTCTATGTATTTATATAAGATTATTGAGTAATGCTTTCTTGTGCTTTTTTGATTTCCATGTATTTAACCATGCCATCAACAGCTTTTTTAGCTTCACGCATCGCTAATACTACAGTAGCTGGTTTATGTACAACGTCACCGCCTGCAAATACGCCTTTACGGTTAGTCATACCATAAGGATCTTCTGCAGTAATAATGTAACCTTTTTCGTCTACTTGTAGGTTATTACCTTCCCCAACAAGACGAGCATTTGGTTTATGACCTGCAGCGATAATGATTTTATCTACAGGCATTACTTGGAAGTTACCAGTGCCGTGGATACCTGCACCATCTTCGTTAAGCGCCATCACTTCGTATTTGAAGCCTTCTACCTTATCTTTACCTTCTACGCCTACTGGAGAAGCGAACCATTGGAATTGAACACCTTCAGCACGCGCTTCTTCGTATTCAGATAACAAGGCTGGCATTTGCTCTTGGCTACGGCGGTATGCTACAGTTACCGCTTTACAACCTAAACGCACGCATGTACGAGCCGCATCCATCGCTACATTACCACCACCGATGATAATTACGCGATCGCCTTTTTTAACAGGAATTTGTTCTTCATCAAGCTCGCCATTTTCTACCAATTGTACATTCGTCAACAAGTACATTGCTTGGAATACGCCATGCACTTCATCATTTTCCATGCGCACTTCTTGAGGAATATGCGTACCAGTACCGATAAAGATGGAGTCAAAACCTTCAGCAAAGAGATCGTCCAAGGTTTTATCTTGACCGATAAATGTATTGCATACAAATTTAACGCCTAAGCCTTCAAGGCGAGCGATTTCACGACGTACAACGGCTTTAGACAAACGGAATTCTGGAATACCGAATAAGAGTACCCCACCTGGTTCAGATTGGCCTTCAAATACAGTTACCTCATAACCGAGTTTAGCCACATCACCTGCTACGGACAAGCCTGCAGGACCAGAACCTACTACAGCTACCTTACCGAGATCTTGTTTGATTTTCTTAGGTTTGCGAAGTTCATTGATGCTTTCAAAATCAGCCGCGAAGCGTTCCAATTTACCGATATTAATAGGCGGTTTTTTTGCCTTATTCATGATACAGTTGCCTTCACATTGATTTTCACGTGGACATACGCGACCACAGATAGATGGCAAGTTTGTGCGTTCCGCCAAGATATCATTGGCCTCACCAAAGTTACCGCGTGCGATGGCTTGAATGAAACGAGGGATTTCGTTTTCAATAGGACAACCCATTTTACACAATGGCTTTGGACAATTTAGACAACGTTTCGCCTCGGCGAGCGCTTCCTCCAGCGTATAATCCGCATCAAAATGTAGTGGTTTTAATTCGTTACTCATGGCACATGCCTCCTAACAAGGATCCAGTACTATACTTATAGCGTTGCATGCACCTAAGCATTCCGATGAGCCCTCTCACATAGGGATGCCGCCACATGCTGCTAACATTTATCTTTTGTAACCATTCGATAGACGTGTGGTCACTGGTCAGACTCACACTATTCTATAGTATATTCTAAAATGTGAAAGTCCCAACAGTCAAGCAAATCTAGCAGGTTTTGTATACGAATATAGCCCCTATACTTGCAAGGATTGCATAGAAAAAGAGGCACCCGTAGGCACCCCTTTCCATAGCGATGTGTTAAGTTCTAAATTTAGCACTACCTTCGCAAAGCAATTATGTAATTAATAACATAATTATTTTAATATTATATGCAAGATTAAACTATATTAATGTTAATATTTACATATAACTTGATACATATACTGATATAATATAAACAGAGATTTCCGACTTTTGCACGCTACCCACAGCCAAATCTATCCTGAATTTTGACTAATGCGAGGTTCCCTATGAACACAGCAGAGTTTACCAAAAAATACTATATTGATCGCCGAGGATCTCATTCCAGAAAATGGGACGGACAACATTTAAAATTCAATCGCATCGATTTATTACCACTATGGGTGGCGGATATGGATTTTATGCCGCCTCGGTGCATCCAAGAGGCGATTTGCAACTATGTGAAAGCTACTCCTTTAGGCTATACCATGACAAATCCCAATTACCTAAAGGCTGTCATTAGTTGGTACAAACGTCATCATAACTGCACAATCGTTAGCGACTGGCTTACTAGTGCCCCCAATGTTATTACAGCCATCATGTGGTGCATAGCAGCTTTCACAAAAACAAATGATGCCATCGCAGTGTTAAGCCCTGTGTACGGCGCATTCGACAGTAGCGCCAGCGATGCGAAGCGGCAAATCATCGCCGTTCCCATGACACACAACGAAGATAACCGCTATGCTGTTGATTACGCGGCCTTTGAAGAGGCTATCGTCAAACACGATGTTAAGTTATTCATTCACTGTAATCCGCATAATCCGGTGGGCCATGTATGGATCGAAGATGAGATGGATCAGCTATTTAGCATTTGTAAGCGTCACGGGGTACTCATCATTAGTGATGAAATCCATCAGGACCTCATTACGGGACTTACATCATTTACATCTGCATTAACTGTGTCTAACGGAGCGTATACAGACAAGCTCATCGCCATGTCCTCGTTGTCAAAATCGTTCAATATGGCTAGCCTGCACCACGCAGAGATCATTATCCCTAACGAAGAGCTGCGGAATCATTACAACGCCTTTAAAGCCCTTGTATACCATACAGATTCGGACGTCCTTGCCGAGGCAGCCATCACAGCTGCCTACACACATCCAGAAGCAGAAGCATGGCTAACGGACCTACTCAATGTAGTGAAAGAAAACTATGATTATATGTGCAATAAACTACTTGCCACCTTGCCTGAACTTCGCATTAGCCCTATGGACGGCACCTATTTGGCTTGGATCGATTTTAGCGCTTATCTTAAACCAGAGGAAATGCATGATTTCTTTGAAAATAAATCCGGTATTGCACCAAGCTTTGGTGAATGGTTCGGTGGTGAAAGCTACGCAACCTTTATGCGCTTGAACTTGGCCACAAGCCTTGAGAACATCAAAATTGCTACGGATGCTATCCTACAAAACATTTAAATATTTCAGGTTTAAAATAATAGTTAACTTTCAATATCACTATATAATCAAAAGAGGCAGTCACAGCGGTTTATAACACGTCTGTGACTGCCTCTTATTATATTTAAACCTACTTTTAGCTAATCATACGTTACTATTAACGACATCTAAAGCCTTTATTAGGAGTATTAAAGCAATTATTTATCAGGAGTATTTGAAATAATCGATTATTCGGAACGTTTGAAAAGCCTTTTAGCAGGGATATTTAATAGCCTTTTACTAAGAATGTTTAAGATAATCTTTAGTAGAGATATTTAAAATAAAATTTACTAGGAACGTTTGAAATGGTCTTTTGCAAATTGCATGTCTTGAACTAATTCTAATGTACCAAGGTAATTATTGTTTTGGTCGCGCACCGCCATATAATTTACATAGAATGGACGACCTACCTTTTCAAGCCATACCGCCACATTATCGCGTTCCCCTTTGCGGAAGGATTCAATAATACCGCGTACGATAGGCTCTATCTTTGGAGGATGGCAAGAGTATACATCGCGACCGATAGCTGTAGTAGGGCGTTTAAAGACCTTTTCACCATCGTTGAAGTAACGGTTAATGTCTTCGTGGTCAACGAAGGTTACTTCCATTGGCATTGTATTAAGCATGGCATTTAATTGATCTACAGTTAAGCTACCACCTATTAGAACAATAGTATTATCATCGCCACTTGCTTTTGTTGTTTGTGTAGCTAATGCGGCTTCAGCCTCTGTCCAAACAGTGCGTTTTACCCCAAAGATTTCTTCATACTGCGCTGTATCTTTGTAGATTTGATACCACTCTTCAGTACTAAAGTTCTCTGCACAAATTGGGAACAAGATATTTTGCTCTTTGTAGATCATCTCTTGAGCACGTGTGAGAAGACCATCAAACTCTTCGTACCAAGCATCATCAATAGACTTAGCACGAGCTAGACGACCAAAGCCATCGCGAATATCGTCATCAACAGTCCACATAACCATGGATGGACCAGAAATATCATAGGCTACTTTCAAATGAGGATATAAAAGGTCTCCCTTCTTAGCGTAGTGAATAGACACTTGGCGCACTTCGTTTACATCATCTACCGTAGCAGTCTTATCGGTCACCTTAACCTTTGTAGCTTCAATCAACGCATCAAGAGCTTTGTTTTCTTCTGTTAATCGATTGAGTGGATGACCTACTGTTTCGACTAGCGTTACTACGCTTTGACTTTTTTCTTGTGCTTCTAGTACAGCCTCAACCTTAGCGTGTTCAGACTCCATTTGTTCATGGATAGTGGAGCCATGGAACAAGGCAGAGTGAAGGTCACATAATTGTTGAACCTCTGCTAGTGGTGTGCCTTCACGCATAAGGCCTTGTTCAGCTTTCATGATTTCACTAGCCTCAACATGGGCGAATTGACTAGCAAAGTCTTCACGAACGGCACCAAGGTCTTCACCTGTGCCTAAACGTTTCAAGAAGCCTTTGAGCTGCTCTACACGTTCGCTATCTTGAACTGCATCTTCAGCCTTAGTTTCGGAATTTTCGTCAGTGTTAGCTGGCACTGTAGTAGATACTGGTGCACTGCTTTCTACTGCATTTGCTGCAACTGTGCTAGATGCTACGTTAGCAGATACGTCCGTAACATTAGACTTTATAGCCGCTGCAGTAGGTGCCACGCCAGGATGACTCGCAGCTTCCGCATCATCACCAGATAGATTTGGCATTTCACCTTCTAAGGTAAAGCCAGCTTTCATGAAAGCGCCCACGATATCGATCATGGATACGCCTTTCATCTTAGCCCCTTTCGGGATGGTCATGATTTTACCAACAGAGTTCAACATCACCTTGTTTGTGATTTCGCTGAACCCTAATTCTTTCATAATATCTGCTACTTCAGGATATTCTTTTACCAAATCATATACAGATTTGGATAGATCTAATTTCTTTTCCATTTTGAGCCCCTCATGTCAAAATCTTTATAAAATACTTACTAATATTAATGAGCCCCTATACGTAAAAATCTCGCATATAAGGCTATCTATTTACTGTGAAAGGTCTATATATAATGACCTATGAATCTATGATAAACGATATCGATTAGAAAATCTGTATCCGTGGCAATACTTTTGAAAGTAATTCAAAAATTTTCAAAATATCATGTAACGCTTTACCAATAGTAACTCTTTACCAATAAAATAAATTATACGCTCGAAAACAGTAAAAAGAGATAAAAATAACGGATAGATGATTATCCATCCCGGCTCATACATGAAGGGAGACACATCAACTATCCGTTATATATTTAAATTACTTGTCTATTACTATTACTATTACTGTTTCTGTTTCTGTTTCTGTTTCTGTTTCTGTTTCTGTTTCTGTTTCTGTTTCTGTTTCT
>NZ_CALLVP010000041.1 GCF_938010505.1 uncultured Veillonella sp.
GTTCAATCAAGACCTTGATGTATTGCTACTCGGTAATCATGAAGCAGCACAAATGGGCCTTTCTGTTAAGCAGTTGCAATTAAGCATTGTTATCATATCCTCTATTGTAATCGCCACACTAGTATCAAAGGTAGGTGTAGTAGGCTTTATCGGCCTTATCATTCCGCACCTTGCTAGGATTGTAGGAGGGCCTAAACATAAACACACATTACTATTCAGTGCACTCATCGGTAGCATCGTTATGATTTGGTCAGACGTATTATCGAGAGCACTCTACAGTCCAGAAGAAATCCCTATTGGTGTACTTACATCCTTATTGGGGGCTCCACTCTTCATTTGGATTATCATGAATCGTTATAAACACAATGGTTAGTGTATATCATATCTATAGGAGATACTATGTATCAAATTAATCAGCTGTCTTTTTCTTATGAAACAAAAGAAGTGTTAAAGAATATTTCTGTGACATTTCCCACCAATAAAATAACAGCCATAATTGGACCGAATGGATGTGGTAAGTCTACGCTACTTAGCCATCTATATCGACTTCAGCCGTCAAAAAACAAAATTACATTAAACAAAAAACCTTTAGAATCTTATAAAGGTCGTGAATTTGCTCAATTAGTAGCCGTTTTAACACAATCTAGAGACTCTATGATTGATGATTTTCTCGTAAAAGATATCGTTCTCATGGGACGGTATCCATACAAACAACACTTTGGCACCTATAGTTCTAAAGATGTAAAAATTGCAGAGCATTATATGAATGAAGTGGGCATCACCCATTTAGCAGACGAAGAAATTCATCATCTATCAGGTGGGGAAAAGCAACGGGTATTCATTGCCAAAGCTTTAACTCAGAAACCTCAAATACTTCTTTTAGATGAACCTACTAACCATCTAGATATGAAGTACAAAGTGGCACTTATGAAACAATTACGGGCTTTTAAAGGCACTACAATTGTAGTCCTTCACGACTTAAATCTAGCCGCTCAATATTGCGATCATATAGTCATCATGAACAAAGGAACCATTCTAAAAGAAGGTTCCCCTACTGAGGTACTCACACCTGAAATTCTTAAACCAATATTTGAAGTTCCTTTTAAAACCTCTTGGGACGAAGGGCGCTATCATTTATATTATTAATTATTAAAGAAAGGACTTACTATGTTTCAGAATTTAAGAAAGTCAAAAAATTATTATTAATCGCTATGGCATGTGCTACATTCGCTATCGCTGGTTGTGGTGCTGACACTACAAAAACTACAGCTGATAACGGAACATCTGTAACATGGAGTGAAACATTTGACGGTACCAAAACTGACTTTGCTGTAAAATCCGCTCCTACTCATGCGGTGTCCATGTCTCAAGCAACAACGGAAATGATGTTGCAATTGGGTCTTGAAGACAAAATGGCTGGTACGGCTTTCAAGGAAGAAGAAATCTACCCACCTTTACAAGCAGCTTATGATAAAGTAAAAGTACTATCTGAAAAATGGCCTTCCTACGAAGTGTTCATGTCCGTAAAACCAGACTTTGCTACAGGTTGGCCTGATTCCTTCAGCAAACGTGCTATTCCTGCAGACAAAATGATTTCCCAAAAAGTTAATATTTGGCTTCCTGAGTCTATGCTATCTACTAAGGCCGACCTAGAAACCAACTTCAATGACATGATTAAATTGGGTGAGATTTTTGGTGTAAAACCTAAAGCTGAGGAATGGGTTGCAGGTCAACGTAAAACATTGGCGGCTATCCAAGACACGCTAAAAGACTTGCCTCGCAAACGCGTTTTCATTTATGACTCCGAAGATGGTCAACCATTCACAGCATTCGAAGGTTACACTACTAACATCTTAAAACTTATCGGTGCTGATAATGTAATGAGTGGCTTAGGTGTTGATAAAACATGGGCTAAAGGTTCTTGGGAAACAGTAATTGCGCAAAACCCTGACTATATTATCATCGCTGACTATGGCAATTCTATTCGCAACGATGATGATTTCCAACAAAAAATCGAAAAGATCAAGGCTAACCCTCAACTTCAAGATATCACAGCGGTTAAAGAAGGTCACTTTATTCGTGTAAAACTCTCTGAAATCACTCCTGGTGTACGTACAGTTGATGCTCTAAAACGTTTAGCCGAAGAAATTCACGGTGTAAAAATCGACTAATTTAATATAACAACGTATAAAGTAATATGTAATATGTAATATGTAATATGTATTGTATATTATATATAACGAAGAAGGTCCCAATTCAAATGAATTGGGACCTTTTCGTACTGCTTGTATTGCACACAGCATATTGTTTAGAGAGTAAAGATGTGTTGTAGTTGAAAGATTTAAAAATAATGGGTTATTGTAAATTAGATTTAAAGTATATTAAATTGTATATGCTGTGACAATGCCTGATTATTTATGCTTCTCGGGTATATTGTTGCCTATACCTTTTATCATTATTTGCCTTAATAGCCATAATTAATGGCTTTAGTGAAAGAAACTCTTCATCACTGAGTCTAATGGTTCTGCCAATACGTTTAATAGGATTACGTGGACGCCCGGCACCGCGTCTAGATCCACCCCATGCCATATACATACCTCTCTTCTCACTTGAAAAACTCCTTCTATCGATAGTATAACCTCCACTACATAAGTATGCAATAGCCATCCACTTTAAACAACCCATTAACAGCCTATAAACAAGTATTAAACTCCATTTATTAGTAAAATGCATAATCAACAAAACTCATATTTATAAGTATTTCTCTCTATTCAACTTGAATTGTAACATTAACGTTGCCAAATATAGATAAATCTATTTTATAGAATATAGTATTTTTAAACCAGTCTATATCTATATTTTTCATCTTATATGGAAGCTATTATGTACATGCCTAGTAACTAAATTTATCAAAATAGAAAACCTAAAAATTAATAAAATAATCATAACAATGTACAATAAGAAAACTTAGGCAAACAAAAAAGACTGCTTTCGCAGTCTTTTTTATTTTGATAAACAGTCTATGTATTAACCAAATAGTAAATGCCCTATTTCGTAAGCAACGGCCGCTACAATACCAGATAATGGAATCGTTACAAACCAAGCCATAACCATAGATCTTGCTACGCCCCAGTTAACAGCTTTAATACGTTTAGAAGAACCTACACCTAGTAAAGAACCACTTACAACATGTGTAGTACTTACAGGCAAATG
>NZ_CALLVP010000042.1 GCF_938010505.1 uncultured Veillonella sp.
CCAATCAATTATTTGATGTAAATAAACATAGCCGAGCATTGCGTGATGTTGTATTTTCTGCGGCCGTTCAATATGGTCCCGGTGAAGTTGTTAATCTTTTTAAAGAGGCAATGCAATATGTTCCGGGTTGGGAGCCTGATTGGAACTTATCTTATGTAAACGACATTAAGTTTGACTGGGATTTAATTAATGGTGCATATGAACAACGAAAGTTGCATCCATGGAACTATGAAGGTAATCCTAGTTGGTTGCGTGAAAATCTTGTTGAACGATTCGATGCAGAAAAAGCACAAGCATTAGAAATGTTCTCGCAAGAAATGCAAGAAAGGGGTCTATGATGAGCCTTTGGACTTTTAAGGTATTATGTTACCTAAAACGACATAAAATTCTCATAGGGGGGCTAATTTTAATTATTTTAGCTATTGTAGGGGTATCTATATATAATTCACATCAAGTTAAAAAGCCTGTGTTATTAAAACAGGAGCAAATAAAAGATCCTGTAAAACTGGCTAATGCAATTCATATTACTAAAGATGAAGCACAACAAGTTGTTTCCAAGATGGAAACTGCTCAACCGGTAACCACATATTATGTACAGGCCCCTACGGTAGAACAGGCGGCCAAACAAACGCAACGGGCTATCAAACATGAGGACCCGGCATTACCTAAAGCAGCAACGGAAAAGGCGGATAGAACCGCAGTAGTTGCTAATACGGATAAACAAAAGGTGGACGTTTATAAAATCAACCTAAACAAGGCTCATAAGATTAAAGCTGGTGTAACGGTATTAGATAGTAAAGCCTATGAGACTATTGGCTATCAAGCAGGCAAAGTTGAAGTATTAGCACACTTTGACGGACAGCATTTTGAAGGTGGTAGTGTTCTATATACAGTAAAGGAATGGTGATCTACATATCTACCTAGTGTAAGAGGTTGGACTTACAGTTAGTCTGTAAATGTATTAATTTTAAAACTTATTATGAATAAGTTTCAAAAAATAACAATTTAAAAACTAAGAAAGGATAATATTATGGCAAAGACCTATGAATTTAATAATAAGATTTACAATTTCGCTGAGGATATTCAAGTACCGGAAGAAGGTTTATTTGAAGCGACGCTAGTTGATGAAAATAACCATCGATGTGAAATGGTATTTCGGAATGGCAAATTATTTCGTCTAACTGAATTAGATTAGAAGTAAAAATCGCAAATTTTACCACTAAACATAACATTGAATAGTAAATTACAACAAAAGGGGTACCCAATCGGTACTCCTTATTTTTTTGACGTCAAATAAACGTCAAAATTTATATGTTATTATTGATGATTTTTGCATATAATTATTTTATGTAAAAACATGGCCACAATGATTATTACTGGAATTTAACTAAATATATGAAAATACTAAAAATATATGATAAAATACATATATTATGACTAGACGGTGGCTGAGCCATTCGATGATTTAAAGGGGACCTATGAACGTAGTTTTATCCACATTAAATTCAAAATTTATACATTCTTCTCTGGCTTTGCGTTATCTCAAAGCTTATGGGCAGGCTCACGGACAGGCATACGATATAGTAGAATATACTATTAATATGCCTGTTTTACATATTCTTAGCGATATTACAGAGCGCAATATTGATGTATTGGGCTTTGCTTGCTATATCTGGAATATCGAGATGACTTTACATGTTGTGGACATGGTAAAAGCTGTTCGACCAGATATTAAAATCATCTTAGGTGGTCCAGAGGTATCTTTTACAGCAGATGAAATTTTAAATCGTTGTACTGCTGTTGACTATGTTGTACAAGGTGAAGGGGAAGAAGCTTTTTATCAACTTATTAGTGCACTAATAGATGGAAAGGATGGTTTAGAAGACGAGATCCCTGGAGTACGTGGTCGCCATATTTCTGGCCAACTCTTGGGCTCTACTGATACGGTGGAGGTAAAAGATTTGAGTACCATACCATTCCCTTACGTAGAAGAGGATATGGTCGATTTAGAACATAAAATCATCTACTATGAATCCTCTCGGGGGTGTCCATTCTCTTGTCAGTACTGCTTATCTGGGAATAAGAATACAGTTCGTTTTTTCCCGCAAGAAAGAACACTCAAAGAACTACAGTGGTTTATCGATCATAAGGTAAAACAAGTTAAATTTGTTGATAGAACCTTCAACTGTGCACCGAAGCATCATCGTCCATTGATGGAATTTATGCGCGATGCTGATTCAGAGATGAATTTCCATCTAGAAATGGAGCCAGAACTAATGACGGAATGGGAAACAAATATTCTCTGTGAAACACCTCCAGGTCGTATTCAAATCGAGGTAGGGGTTCAAAGTACGCATAAGAAAACCTTAGATACTATTAATCGATACAATGATTGGCCGTACATTCAAAAGGCTATTCGTCCTATCATTGAAGCAGGTCGAACTCATGTACACATGGATTTAATCGTAGGTTTGCCTTACGAGAATAAACAGCGATTTGGTTTATCCTTTAATGATCTTTTTAGTTTACAACCTCATGCGTTACAAATAGGGTTCTTGAAACTTTTAAAAGGATCTGGTGTACGTCGCATGGATGAGTATCAATATATTAGTGATCCTTTAGCGCCATATGAAGTACTAAGCACTCACGTGCTCCCTTATAGAGACATACGCTTTTTAAAACACTTTGAAGATGTCTTTGAACGCTTCTATAATAGCGAACGATTTAGAACAGTATTCGGTTATATTGGTAGTAAGCTCATAAAGGAACATACTGATACATCTATAACTGGTGAGGATAGATTAACTACTAATCATGTACCACCTATGAAAAAGTACGATCCATCTAAAGTGGAGATAAAAAAAGATGCCTTTTCCTATTTCTGTGACATGACACAGGCTTGGCTCGATGCGGGTAATCATAAGATTAATTTAAAAGATATTGATCAAATTGAGTTTTTGTACAATTTCTTCTTAGCTAAAGGTGATACAGTGGCTGCCGAATTATTACAATATGATACACTCGTTAGTTATCGCGGTAAGGTTCGGAGTGAAGCCGTTGGTTTACCGAAGCAGACAAAAGAACTTTTACAAGAAGGGGAAGCATTCTGGCGCAATGAAGAGATTGCATCTCAGTATATTCCTAACTATACATTTAAAGAGTGGCGCAAAATTCGTCAACAATATGTAGAAATGCCTATGTCTAAGGACACGGCTAAAGTGTTAGGTATAGAGAATGTACCAAATGTACCTTTTACAGTTGTAATCGACGTAAATAAAGAGGTTAAACCCTTTATACGTCCTGAAGTAGAGGCTTGCTAGTTACAATTAGTTATATAATGTTAAGGCATATATAGTTAAGAATTGTAGACTAATAAGCGATGATTGGTTAGTTTAATAGGAGTGTTATGACCGATACAACGAGACCAAAACGATACCGCATGGTATCTAAATATTATAAAGAAACCTATGGGGAAAAGGTTTATAAATTGCCTGTAGCATTACCATTGACTTGTCCAAACCGAGATGGTTCAGCTGGTGTTGGAGGCTGTACCTTTTGTGGTGAAATTGGGGCGGGCTACGAAAACCGTCCTGCGTGGATGACGGTACGCATGCAATTAGAGGAAAACATTGCTCACATAGGCCCTAAGTATAAGGCTAAAAAATTTATTCCTTACTATCAGAACTTCAGTAATACCTATTTGAGCCTAGATGATTTTAAAAGCTATATGGAGCAAGGCTGCATTGATGAAGCCGTGGGCATTGCTATTGCAACGAGACCCGATTGTATTGCCGATGAATACTTAGAAATATTGGCGGATATTAGAAATCGATTTCAAAAGGATATCTATATTGAGTTAGGTCTTCAAACGGTTAACTATGAGACATTAGAAAAAATTAATCGCGGTCATGATTTAGCCCAGTTTATTGATGCCGTATTACGGATTAAGTGCTATGGATTTAACATAACAACTCATATGATAGTTAATTTACCATGGGATACCATGAAGGATACTATTGAAGGGGCTCGCATTTTGTCAGCCCTTGGTGTAGATCAAGTTAAATTACATGCGTTGTATATCGTTAAAAATACATTGATGGCCAAGTGGTATCAAGAAGGTCAGTTCACCTTAATCAGTGCTGAAGAATATGCTGACCGGGTTGTTAATTTTGTACGTCATTTACACCCTGACATTGTATTGCAGCGCCTTGTAGGTAGAGCGCCTGAAGATAATACGCTTTTTACAAATTGGTCCATGGGTTGGTGGCGCGTACAAGATTTAATTGATGATAAGCTAGACGAGCTGGATGCACATCAAGGTGATCTATGTGATTACTTAAATGGTAAAGCAGTTCGTAAATTTATAGATTAGGAGGTTGTATGCGCGAACAAATATTTACATTTCCTACATATGACCTAGCACAATCCATACTAGGTCAACATAATCGATATTTACATATGATGCTTGAAGTCATCTCCGCCGATGTAGTAGCTCGAGGTGATACGGTAGTTATCAAGGGTGATGAGAATCAAGTTAATGCCTTCTATCGTACTCTTGAAGAATTAGTATTTCTCTATCGAGAAGGCAGTACGATTACTGAGTCTCAGGTGCGCATTGCGGCTAAACTCGTGGCTAATGGTAAGGCTGATGCTGTACATAATATGTTTGAAGATACCTTATCTGTTAATATGCGCGGCAAAAATATTACGCCTAAAACGGAAGGCCAAAAATACTATGTAGACAGCATTCGTAAAAATACCATTACTTTTGGTATTGGTCCTGCTGGTACAGGGAAAACGTTCTTGGCGGTAGCTTTAGCTGCATTCTATTTAAAAAACCGTAATGTGGATAAAATCATTTTGACTCGACCTGCCGTAGAGGCTGGTGAACGATTAGGCTTCTTACCGGGTGAATTACAAGACAAGGTAGACCCGTATTTGAGACCTCTCTATGATGCATTACATGAAATGTTTGGAATCGAGCAAGTACAACGTTTTATGGAACGAGGGACAATTGAGGTCGCACCTTTGGCATATATGCGTGGACGCACATTGGAAAATGCCTTTGTCATTCTTGATGAGGCTCAAAATACGACGGCAGAACAGATGAAAATGTTCTTAACCCGTTTGGGTAATAATTCTAAAATGGTTGTAAATGGTGATAAAACGCAAATCGATTTACCAGCACGCATAGTATCAGGCCTTGGTGAGGCTGAAAAGGTATTGCGTCATGTGCCGGGTATAAATATGGTGTACTTTAGCGATCAAGACGTAGTTCGTCATGACTTAGTAGGTCGCATTGTAAAAGCATACGATGCGTACCATGAGCGTAAATTAGTGGGTGAAACTACAACGACTGAAGCACCTACAGAGAATGTAGCGAAAGGGTAACTATGTACATACATATTAGCTATGATGAAGGAATTGAAGAGGATTCTAATATAGAGGCCATTATCCGTAAGGTTTGTGACGAAGTGAGTCGCGTATATGGTCTCGAAGAAGATGAAATGAGTATTTTGCTGTGTGATAATGCAAAGATTCATGAACTTAATAAAGAATATCGCGGTATCGATAGACCTACAGATGTATTGTCCTTTGCTCTTAATGAGGGGGACGATTACGAAGGTAGTGAAGAGGAACATCATTTACTAGGGGATATGATTATATCCTTGGAGAGAACTCGTGAGCAGGCTATCGAATATGGACATAGTTTTGAGCGTGAGTTAGCATACTTGACGACTCATAGCTGTTTACATATCTTAGGCTATGACCATATGAACGACGAAGAAAAAAAAGAGATGCGCACAGAGGAAGAATTTATCCTAGGTAATCTCGGTTATGTGCGGGAGGATGCACCATATAATGAATAACAAGGAACATTTTAAATCAGGCTTTGTAGCCGTTGTAGGTCGCCCAAATGTTGGTAAATCTACCTTAATTAATGCTTTAATTGGTGATAAGATTGCTATCGTATCCGATAAGGCTCAAACGACTCGCAACCGTATCATCTGCGTATATACGGATGAATCCAAACAAATCGTATTTATGGATACACCAGGCGTTCATAAGCCAAAACATAAGTTAGGCGAATTCATGGTAGATGCTGCTATCGAGTCTTTAAAAGAAACGGAAGCTGTTTTATTTGTTGTAGCAGGCAATGAAAAACGTGGCCCTGGGGATAACTTCATTATTGAACAATTAAAACGAGTAAAAGTTCCCGTATTTTTAGTGGTCAACAAAATTGATACACTTAAAAAAGAAGAGCTTTTAGAAGCAATTGTTTCTTATCAAGATGCATATCCATTTGCAGGTGTAATTCCTATTTCTGCAAAAGATAAAGAGAACTTGTCTGAAATTCTTAAGGTTCTAGAAGAAACACTGCCAGAAGGTCCACAATATTTCCCAGAAGATATGATTACGGATCAACCGGAACGCCTTATTATTTCCGATATCGTTCGTGAAAAAATTTTGTTGGCTACACGGGATGAGATTCCTCATGCTATCGCCGTAGATGTAGATGAAATGAAAACACGTGATGATGGTACTACCTATATCCGCGCTACAATTTACTGTGAAAGAGACTCTCAAAAGGGTATTGTTATTGGTAAAAAAGGTGCTTTGTTAAAGCAACTTGGTGCTGAAGCGCGTGCAGATATTCAAAAACTCTTGGCTACAAAGGTTTATTTAGACCTTTGGGTTAAAGTTAAAAAAGATTGGCGAAATAAATCTGGTATGTTATCTGAACTTGGTTATAGAAAATAATTTGATATAATAAAAAGATAATAAGTATTTCCATAATCATATGAAAGGAATAAAGATGGATAGTGTAGATGGCCTAATACCCGTTGGGTTTGGTCTGTTATGTATTTTTCTAATTAACTTTTTTGTGGTTGCAAAGTTCTCCTTTGCCCGCCTTCGTAAAGAACATGTGGAGGATATGGATATCCTTTTAGAAAAGGATAGAGAGTTTTTATTAAAGCTCTATCAAAATCCTGAGTATTTTCTAAATACTACGCAGTTTTTGATTTTATTCTTTATCTTGGCTCTTGCAGGCACTGGTACCTTTGTATTTGATAATATCGTTGATCGATTAGTGGCGGTTCTTAATATTCATAGTACCTGGATGCATTTGGTACTAGATGTTATTTTATTGCTATTAATTAGTTTAATCGTCTTAATCTTCGGCGAAATTGTACCTAAAGCATTGGGCTTATCCTTCCCTACGAAATACGTGAATACCTATAGCCGTATTGTGGTGGCTGCCGGTCGCTTGGTATATCCTTTTATTTGGATTGCTAGTAAAATCTCCAATGTTATTCTAGGCTTTTACAAAACAAAATATTTAACGGAGCTAGACCTTGTGTACTCTGAAGAAGAAATTCGTATGATGATTTCTCGAAGTCACGAGGAAGGGCAACTTGACCAAGTAGAGTCTGAGTTAATCGATAATGTTTTTAACTTTGTAGATCGCATGGCTAAAGAGGTTATGGTCCCTCGTCAAGACGTAGATTGCGTATTCGTTGAGGACGGTTACGATGAAGCGATGAAGGTTATTCGCTCTAAAGTACATACACGTTATCCACTCTGTGTAGAGGATAAGGATCACATTATTGGCCTTGTTCATATTAAAGATTTAATGGAACGCCCTAATCAAGCCCGTAAAGATTTGCGCAATATTAAACGAGATATCCTTACTGTTCCTGAAGTAATGAAATTATCTACCTTGTTGCAATATATGAGAAGGCGCCGTATTTATCTAGCCGTTGTAGTAGATGAATATGGTGGCATGGTTGGTCTCGTAGGCTTAGAGGATATTATCGAAGAGTTGGTTGGGGATATACAAGACGAGCATGAGCCGCATTTGCCGGCTACGATGTCCTATGCAGATGGTTCCTTCGAGTTTGATGGCAAGGTCCTCGTAGACGAAGTAGAAGAGATTATGAATATTGAAATTGATAATTCTGACTCTGATACGATTGGGGGCTATGTCTTTGGTTTATTAGAACGTACACCAATCGTAGGTGATACGGTGGATGCTCATGGTTATACCTTTGAAGTTACGCAAATGCAAGGTTATCGTATTTCTCGCATTAAAGTAACACCTATACCAGTAGAGGAGCCAACGGAAGAAGAAAATGAAGAAGCTTAATGGTGGTTTTAATACACCTGCCATCGTCATAAGTCGAAAAAAATATAAGTTATATTCCGTATTTACCTTTATTACTCCTGGCTTAGGTCTCATTCGAGCATCGATTCCACATAAGCGAATGATAACGATGCGCAACAGTTCTTATTTACGTCCATTTAGTGCCATGTATATTACAGTCGTACCTGATGGGGAATATGTAAATGTTACGCAAATTGATGGCTCTTATGTGGTAGAGTCCTTAGATGTAAACCTCGATAATATTGCTTATGCAGCGGTAGCGAGTGAGCTCATTCAAGAATTATTTGCCATGTATGACGTAGATCGTAAAGTCTTTGATACGGTAGTAAATTACTCCAAGCAAATTCGACGCCGCAATGTGCAATTGGGAACGATAATGCTTGGATGGCAATTATTATCTCTCGCAGGGGTTGTACCTAGTGCTAATGCTTTTAGCCATCAAGATGGAATCGATCCATTTTGGATGCAGGTGAGAGAATCAACAAGTCTTACTATTTCGCCCTCTGTAAAAGCCGCATTACCTCAGATTCTAGCTTATCAGTGGGGTGAAGATACGCCTTTAGAACTTCCGAAAACAATATGGAAGGAACTAGAAAAGCTATTATTTGCATATTGCGAGCAAGAAATAGGTAAACCATTACAAAGCGTTAAGTTTTTAAACTCTATAATTTAGTGATAGTAAAAAGGCAGTTTGAGAAATCAAACTGCCTTTTGTTGAAATATTTATGAGGTACTAAATGGATATAATATTCTCTTCGTTGCCTATAGACAAAATAAATGAAGATAAAACTTTAGATTTACAAGAAATTCAACAGATATATAATTTTCTTTTAATTAATGACTATTATATATCTGCTGATTATGGGGTAATAAATAAGTTATTTCAAACGATGGTTTTAAACAATCGTTGGGATCCCAAAATGGCACTCAGATACTTTGACTATTTATGTTTCTTAAGTTGGGAATATGAAGCTATCATTGTTAGAGATCTTTTATTAGATAATCATGTTAGCTTAGCTGGGGAATTTTGTTTAGAAACAGAATTAGTAAAAGATGGACTAAGTTATTTTAGAGATGATGCCATTTGGAGGGGAAAGGATTATGATAGTGACATTATTTTGGCATCTATGTCTAAATGGGCCATTTATTATGATGAAGAAGAAAAAAGGTTTCATAAAGTGAAACCGTCAATGATAGAAAATATTATTATTAAGGAAATTGACGCTGAAAAGGGTCTTTATATTATTGGAAAAAAATAATTCTAATAGACAAATGTACATCTGTAATTGACACTTTTTATAACAATTATTTATAATATAACAATGTTATATTATATGTTTTTATAGGAGGTCATTATGCAGCTTTTGGGAAATCTCAAAATACATTTTCTAGCGCTCGTACTAACCGTAGTCGCTGAATTTATAGGCATAAAAAAACTAGGTCCCGTTGTATTATTGCCATTATTGTACACATTGATTCTAGGTTTATTAATTTCTATTCCTAAGTTTAAAATCCTTACCATTAAACAAATGGAAAAATCCGCTGATTATATCGGTATCGCCGTTATGATTTTGATGGTAAAAGTAGGCTTAGGTATTGGTCCAAATCTTGGTATTCTTACAAGCGCGGGTTGGGCATTGTTATTACAAGAGCTTGGTCATTTCTTTGGTACTATTGTATTCGGTTTACCGGTAGCATTATTAGTTGGTATGCGTCGAGAAGCAGTAGGTGCTTGTTACTCCGTAGACCGTGAGCCGAACGTAGCAATTATTATCGACAAATTTGGCTTTAGCTCTCCTGAGGGCCGTGGCGTTATGGGCATGTACATCTGTGGCGTTCTTATCGGTGCTATGTGGTCCTCCGTATTGGCTGGCATGTTGGCACAATCTGGTTGGTTTCATCCATTGGCATTAGCTATGGGCGCTGGCGTAGGTAGTGCTAGTATGATGGCGGCAGCTACAGCTCCAATCATTGCAGTATATCCAGATTATGAACAACAAATTATGGCTCTTGCTGGGGCTGCAAACTTGTTGACTACCGTTCTAGGCGTATACTTTGGCCTATTTGTTTCGTTACCAGTTATGGAGAAAACATACAACTTCTTTACAGGCCGTACCCGTGAACAAGATTTAGCAGAGGAGGCAGCACATCATGAGTAAAAGTGAAAAATTAACACAATTTGTCATCGTTATTTGTATCGCTGCTATCATCACTGCAGTAGGTAACGTAATGGATGGTAAACATCTATTTAGCGATAGTTTAGTTGGCGTAGCTATCTTGGCAGTTCTTGCTACAATTGGTGCTTTAATCTCTAACTTGCCATATGCTAATAAATTACCTATGGTATTCTGGGTATCTTTAGTTGGTGTTATTGCATCATTACCAGGTATGCCTGGCCAAGAATGGATTATTGCTAAAACTAGTCAAGTTACATTCCTTGCAACAACAACACCTGTACTTGCTTATGCTGGTTTATCCTTAGGTAAAGATCTTGGTGCATTCCGTCGCTTATCTTGGCGCATTATTCCTGTTGCACTAGCTGTAACAGCAGGTACTTTCATCTGTGCAACAGCATTAGCCCAATTAGTACTTCATTTAGAAGGTTTAATTTAATACTAAATCATAATGTTAGATGTCTAAATTATGTTAAGATATAATTATAGATTTATATTTTAGAAGATATCTATACATCATGATGACATGATCGACCGTATTTTATACGGTCGATTTTATAAAGGAGATAGTATGAGCCGTATAACAAAGGAAGAAGCAAAACAACGTGTTTGTAAAGCTATTGTTGATGCACAACCGCGTTTACGAGAACTAGCAGAATCTATTATGGCTGAACCAGAATTGGGTTTTAAAGAGGTAAAAACCTCTAAAAAGGTTCAAGATATGTTTGATGAACTTGGCATATCTTATACTACTGGTCATGCACTGACAGGTGTAAAAGGTCGTATGAAAGGTCGTGACAGCAAATATACAGTTGCCATGATTGGTGAACTAGATGCCATTCTTTGTCCGCGCCATCCTCGTGCTGATGATTTAACGGGGGCAGCACATTGCTGTGGTCACAATATTCAAATTACGAATATGTTTGCTGTAGCAATGGGCTTGCAATCTGTTATGGATGAACTTGCTGGCGATGTAGTTCTATTTGCTGTTCCAGCCGAAGAAATGATCGAAGTTGATTACCGCAATAAATTGCGTGAGCAAGGTAAGATTAAATATATGGGCGGTAAACAACAGCTTATTTACGAAGGTGCTTTTGACGATATCGACATGGCCATGCAAATGCATGTGGAAACTGCAAAGACACCGGCTGGTGAAATGGGCTTAGGTAGTACATCTAATGGCTTTGTAGCTAAATTGATTGAATACCATGGCAAGACAGCTCATGCAGCGGCGGCGCCTCACGAAGGTATCAATGCTCTTAATGCTGCTTTGATGGGCGTAATGGGGGTTAACTCCATTCGTGAAACTTTCAAAGAAAGCGACTATTTCAGATTCCACCCAATTATTAATCAAGGTGGTACATTGGTAAACTGTGTGCCTGATTATGTTCAGGTTGAAAGTTACGTGCGCGCCTCTAATATTGAAGCTATTGTAGATGGCAATCATCGTGTAAATCGTGCCCTAAAGGCAGGTGGTGATGCAGTAGGGGCCACATGTGTTATCAAGGACCTCCCTGGTTATTTACCGATGCGTAATGATGAACGTATGAATGCTCTATTGCGAGAAAATTCAAATCCTATCTTTGGTGAAGCCAATGTATATCAAGGCCCACATATTACAGCTAGTACAGACATGGGGGACGTATCTCACTTGATGCCGGTAATCCATCCATGGGTAGGATGCATTAGTGGTGTACTACACAGCGCAGAATATGAAATCTCTGTACCTGATGTAGCATACATCAAAACAGCACAAGCATTGGCTATGACAATCGTAGACTTACTATACGATGACGCAGCAGGTGCTAAAGATGTATTAGAGAATTTTACACCAGCATTAAACAAACAAAGCTATATTGAACTCTTAGACCGTATTGCTAAGGGTGAATAAAATAAACCACCTATTGAAGATAAATTGATTATCTTTGATAGGTGGTTTTACAGTTTAAACTCTCTATTGACTATCAAAATAAAAACATAATAAAATATAAAGCAGGTTTACATTTTATTACAAAAGGAGAAATATGAAAAAGAGAGAATTATTATTCTGTCTAAGTTTAGTGTGTATGGTACCAATACATATTTGGGGTGCTAAACCTATTGATACTCAAGAACAACTAGATAGAGCGAGAGAACAACAACTAGCGAGAGAGGCGCGGCTTGGAGAGGGACGAATTACAGTACAAACAGGTGGAATAGATTTTTCATCTGGTTCTTTAACATCACAAGATGGTTATACAGTACCGGCACAACAGCCAGCACATGTAGAGCCATCTTTTTTTGTATCTCATATCCGTTTTGTTGAAGAACCTATTAGTCAGTCTGCAGAATTAACATATAGTAATATGATAAATACTACTATGGATCAGACGACATTTGTGGATAATAGTTCTGCAGCAAGTGTACGATTAATTAAAGGTCCATTATATTATGAAGCACAAAAAAAGAAGATACAATTAGATGTGCCTAACGAGTTTACGTTTCTACGTAAAACAATTAAACCATTTGTAAATCGTAAACTTACAGTTGAAGATGTAAATAGATTATCTACTAACTTAAATACTGCACTTATAGAACATGGATACGTCACGTCTCGGATTGGCATTCCATCCCAATCATTAGCTTCAGGTAATCTACAATTTAATTTACAACTCGGTCGCGTAGAGTCTGTCTTATATAAAACGTATGCACAACCATTGCCATGGCAAAATGCATTTCCTATTCGTGAAGGGGATATCCTTAATATTCGAAATATAGAACAGGGTATCGAGCAAATGAAGCGAATTGGCTCTCAAAATGTGTCTGTTGAGCTTGAGCCAGGAACAAAACCGTTAGCTACGAATATTGTACTTGAAACTACTAAAAAACCAGCAATTCATGGAATGATATCCATAGATGATTCTGGATTAAAAGATACTGGTAAACTACAGTGGACGGCTACAATTGGAGTTGATAGGGTATTTAATGCTAATGATTCATTAAATTTAAGTATTAATCGAGATGCTGCTCAAGATGGTGAACGAAAAGGTAGTCGAAACCATACTATTTCTTATTCAATACCTAGAGGAAAGGATACCTTTAGTATTTCCTATAGTGATATGAAATATCATCAAACGATTAATTCTATGGCTACTCCATTTATTAGTTCTAGTCATGCCAAAACTGTAAGAGGTTCGTGGAATCATGTATTTCATCGAGATCGAACGACTAAACGTAGTTGGGATATTATTATCAGCAAGCGTAATGCTAAAAACTATATTAATGATGTAGAAATTGCTGTACAACGTGCTAATACAGCTTCTTTAGAAGTAGGTATATCAGAACGGAGATATATTAAGCAAAACACGTTATACTCTAGAGTGGCTATTAAACAAGGGGTTGGTTGGTTTGGTTCGCAACCAGAATATGGTAATGGAGCGCCTAGTACTCGATTTACACAACTTTTAGTAGATGTGGATTATCAAATTCCACGTATATGGGGACATAGACCAGCAAGTATTACTACATCTTTCCATGGACAATGGACATTAGGGGATAAACGTTTATTCTCTAGAGATATGATTAGTCTTGGGAATCGATATACTGTACAAGGATTTGATGGTGAAAATACACTAATGGCTGAAAGTGGTTGGTATATGCGTAATGAGGTTGCTAGTTACATCCCTAAATGGAAATCAAGTATTTATGCTAATATTGATTTTGGCGCCGTATATGGTCCAAGTACAGAGGTATTAACAGGAAAATTTATTGCTGGTACTAGTCTTGGTATAAGAGGACAATTTAAATCTGGATTATTCTATGATGTATTTGTTGGGGTTCCTTTATATAAACCAAGTGGTTACAAAACTGATTCTGTAACCGCAGGTTTCCAAGCAGGTGTGCGGTTCTAATATAGTATACGTATTAATTGAGAGAGTAAATATGAAACAAAAACGATTACAATATAAAATTGCAGTATGGCTTACTATGGGGTTAATGATTGTTGATCCTTTAGTCGTATCGTTTGTATATGCAGAAAATCCTATAGAGGTAGATCGAAATGCGCCACATGAAAGACAAGCCATGATTGGACAAGCTGCTAATGGTGTCACATTAGTAAATGTCGTAGGCCCTAGTGCTGGTGGAGTATCTAGAAATGATTATACTAACTTTAATGTACCACAAAATGGTGTAATTCTTAATAACTCTTACCAAATGTCTAATACTAAGCTTGGTGGTTATGTACCTGGTAATGCTAATATGATGCGTGGTTCTGCCAATGTCATTGTTAACGAGGTTACTTCACACAATCCAACTAATATGAACGGGTTTATTGAGGTAGCAGGTCGTAAAGCTTCAGTAGTTATAGCAAATCCTAATGGCATTACTGTAGATGGTGGTGGATTTATCAATACAGATCGAGCAGTATTAACTACAGGTAAACCTGAATATGATTCAGCGGGAAATCTAAACTCATATCGGGTAGAGCGAGGAGCCGTTGCTATTAATAGAAACGGTCTTAATGCCAAAGAGGCTAACTCGTTACAAATTTTAACAGAAGCAACCAATGTAAATGCCGGAGTGTGGGCTAACACAATTGAAACACGTACTGGCAAGAATAGAGTAGATGCTAATACATTAGACACTCAAAAGATTGGTGATTCTAGCAATGTTGGTTTAGATGTCTCTGCTATTGGTGGTATGTATGCTAATTCTATTACCATGAAAGGTACCAATACTGGTCTTGGTGTAAATGTTAAAGGTGTAGTCAGCTCTACACAAGCATCTAGTATTACTAGTGATGGCAAAATCATAGTTGATGGTGGTGTTACGAGTAATGGCAACACTACGTTAGCGGGTCAAAGTATTGCCATTCACAATAGTGGTGTGGTTCAAGGTGATGTATCTACGACTGTAAATAGCCAAGAAACACTAAATAATAGTGGTCTTATTAACTCTGGAAATACTACGGCCATAAAAGCTAAATCCGTAGATAATCATGAAGGTGGACGTATTTATGGTGATACAGTAGCTATTAAAGCTAATATAGTTACAAATCATACTAATAGTGAAATAAAACAACGCTATCATAAAGCTGGTAAAGAGCTAGAAAAGGCAAAGAATGAACTTGATGCCGAATGGAATGCTGATATATCTAAATATAAGACCAAGCCTGAGTTAGAGGCACATCGTCAACGGATTAAAGATTTAACAAAAGCGTATGATGATGTACAAGAGAAGGTTACTGCTATTAAGGCAGAACTAAATTCTCATAAGTCTGGTGTAATTGCGGGTCGTAATCACGTTAATATAACTTCAGATACAATAGATAATACTGGTAAAGGTCTCATTTATAGTGGTGGAACTATGGACCTTACAGCTAAACAAGGTATAAATAATACGGGAGCGACTATTAAATCCGTTAAGTCTATTGAATTAGATACACCTGTAGTAAATAATAAAAATGTTGCATTAGGTGTAAAGCGTGTTTCAGATGGGATTACTAAAAATCCAGATAAAATTAAAGTTACTCATCCACATCATAAATTAGAAGGACAGGTATTTGATAAGTCTGAGTTCCCATATGCTGATGATTCAAGTGGTTATGGTGTAGCACATATCAAACCAGTTAAAACGCCTGAAGATGAAGCCTATAATAAGGAAATGAATAAGAATGAGAATCGAATAAATCAGTTTACAATCATTAGAAGTGAAGCCGAACAAACTCACAAAAAGGTTACTAATGATGACCCAGGTATCATTAGTAGTGGTGGTGATTTAATAACTAGTGGTATACTTTATAATGATAATAGCAGAGTGATTTCAGGAGGAACTTTTAAGACAAATGGCTCGATACAAAACATATCAGATATGATTAGTGATAAGACTTTTATTACTGGCACTACTCAAGAAAGTAGAACAGAAAAGAAAAGGAAACGTCACGGTTATAGAAGTAAACGTATACGTGTTTGGGGCCCTGAAGTCTTTATGACACCGTCGATTACTGAAGAAAATGTAAAACCAATTGGTACTCTAAAAGAGAACGCTGAAGATAGAGTATCTAACGCAACTATTAAAAAGGTTAATGATAGTTTAGATCCCTATGGTCTGGGTGGGGGCAAAGGTAAAGTAAGTCAAACTATAGATGGTTTATCGTTACCAACAGAGGCACTATATCAAATTCATCCTGATATTACGGCTAATGCTTTGATAGAGACTGACCCTGCTTTTACTAATCGAAAGAATTTTTTATCCTCTCAATTTATTATTGATGCCTTGGTAAATAATCCTGAAAGAAGATTCAAACGCTTAGGTGATGGATTCTATGAACAGCAACTTATTAATGAGCAAATTGTATCCGCTACAGGCAAACAATATTTAGAAGGGTATACAGATAATGAGGCTGAATATAAAGCGCTATTAGAGGCCGGTATAGCTTTTGGTAAAGCGTTTAAATTAGCTCCAGGGATATCTTTATCTAAAAAACAAATGGAAGCTATAACGACTGATATGGTGTGGTTAGAAACTAAAACGGTTGTAGTAGATGGAAAAGCTCAACAAGTTTTGTATCCTAAGGTATATTTAGCGAAACAACCTGCAAAATCTGTTGATGCAATGGGTGGAATCATAAGTGGTAAAGCCATTGTTAGTAATACTAATGCAGATATTCTAAATCAAGGCATTATGACTGCGAATACAATTGTATTAGGAGCTAATGATGTACAAAATACAGGCCGTATAGATGGACGTAAAGTGACTATTAAAGCATCACAAGATGTAAAAAATACAGGTAATATTCATGGGGATAAACAGGTTACTATTAATGCTGGTCGTGATATTAATGTAGGTGCTCATGTAGATAGATTACAACATCACGATATTGTTGGTCGACAAGGTACTATTGGTGTAGCAAAAGATGGTGATTTAGTTTTATCTGCCAAACGAGATGTTAACCTTAAAGGTGCTATTGTTCATACTGGAGAAAATTCTAAAGCAACGATTGAGGCTGGTCAGAATATTAACTTAACAACAGAAGCATTATCTGCTAAAAAGGATATGACTGTTATTAGTGATAATTATAATCGTACTGACCGCCGTACAGAATTAGGTACTGCTATTTTAAGTGATAGCAATGTTACTTTACGAGCGGGAAATAATGTAAATATCCGTAATGGTATTGTTAATAGTGAACATGGCTTAACATCAGTTGAAGCTGGAAATGATGTTACTATCACTAATGGGAAAAGCTATAGCCGTGATGAATATGGTCTAAAATACAAAGAAAAAAGTTTACTATCTCGCACCACTAATATCATACGTACAGATCACGAACATACAGGTGTATTATCTTCTACAATTGGTGGCGATACGATTAATGTGAAAGCTAATCGTAACGTTTCGGTAACAGGTTCTAATATTTTAGGAACAAAAGATGTATCAGTATCAGCAGGTAATGATGTGCATACGGATTCGGGTGAAGAAACTCAACGTGATGATGTATATCAATATAGTAAAAAGTCTGGACTAATGGGCGCTGGTATAGGATTTACTATTGGTAGTAAAAAAGTGACTGATACATTAGATGAAAATTCTAGAATAAATGTAAATACATTAATTGGTTCTGCTAATAGAAAGATTAGTATTGATGCTAATAATAAGGCAGATCTCACTAGTACTGATATAATTGGTAAAAATGATATTGTAGTTAGTGCTTCAGATATAACCCTTGATGGTAAACATGATACTATAGCTTCAAAACAGGTACATGAGGAGAAACAATCCGGTTTAACTGTTAGCTTAGGTGGATCTATTGCTTCAGCGCTGACTACTGCACGTGGATTACAACGTAAGGCTAATAGTCGTGATGATAAACGCTTAGGAACTTTAGAATCTCTTGAAGCTGGTAAGGAACTTAAAAAAGGTTATAGCAAGATTCAAGAGTATAAAAACTTTACTCCTGATTTTGTACGAGATGAAGCACAAAAATCAATAGTGTCTGGAATACTTAAAGAACAAAAAGTAAAAGAAATTGATAGTCTTCTACAAAATAATAAATTAACCGATAAAACTAGAAAGGCATTAGAAAAAGAAAGAAAAAGATTAGCTAAAGAAGCAAGTTATGAAAAAGCAAAAGGTTATAATGACTTAAATGACATAAATGGGGATCAAAAGCAATTCAAAGAAAATAAACGGGCAAAAAAAGATGGATTAGCTAATATTCATGTAAGTGTTGGCTCTAGTAAAAGTAGAAGCGAATCAAGATTAGATAGTAGTAAGTATGCAGGAGGGCATATATTATCTGATAATGGAATTAAATTAGTTACAAAACCAACTACGATTGATTCAGGAGATATACTGGCTATTGGTGAAACCATTCGAGGAGAATCTGTTGAATTGGATGCGAGTAGAAATCTCTCTCTACAAGCTGGAACAAATACAACTACTATAACTGATAAATATGATAGTAAGGGGTGGTCAATTGGAGCTAACCTTAGTGTAAATGGTGGTGGCTTACTAGGTATTGATGCTAATTATAATAAAGCAAATGAAAATGGTACTACAGTTAAAAGAACTCATTTAGGGACGGTTGTTCAAGGTAATAAAGTAATAACAAACTCTGGAGCTGATACTGCTATTGTGGGATCAAAAGTATATGGTGACTCCATTCAATCTAAAATAGGTGGGAATTTAACAATTAAAAGCTTGCAAGATAGTGAAACCTATAGAGGCGAAAAGAAAAATGTAGGATTTAGCATATCTACAAATGGTACAAAATTAGGTGGCGTATCTGCAGAATATTCAAAAGGTAAAATGACTAGTGATTATGCTAGTGTTACTGAGCAAGCTGGACTATATGCAGGTGCTGAAGGATTTAATATCACAACTAAAGGAAATACTACATTAGAAGGTGCTGTTATTGATAGTAAAGCAACAGTAGACAAAAATAAAATATCAACGAATTCCTTAACAGTTAAAGATATTAAAAATAAAGCTGAATATAAATCTAGTAATACAGGCTTAAGTTATACATCTGTATCTGGATTTAAAAATTTAAGTCAAGCAGGTAAAGATGCTGTGTATAACTCTTTAGGTTTGTTGCCAAAATTATTGCCGGATTCAGAAAAATCAGCTGAAAGTACTACAAAATCTGTTATTGTTAATGGTACAATAATAACAGAATCCTCTAATATTGATATTAATAAGATTTCCAAAGATACTAAAAATAGTCTAAATAAACTTGATACTATTTTTGATAAGAAAAAGGTTGAAGAACGGCAAGAATTAGCACGATTATTTGCAAAAGATGCATTTGAGCAACTTCATTATTGGGAGCCTAAAACAAAAGAAGGAAAAGCTGCAAAGGCATTAGCGCATGCAGTAGTTGCTGAAACATCTGCACGTATAGCTGGAAACCCTACAGGTAGTGGCTTCTATGCTGGTGCAACAAATGAAGCCTTGATTGGTGAAATTCAAAAAATTGCTAAATCTAATCCTGCTGTAGCACAATGGCTAAGTGCAAGTTTAGGGGCCCTAGTAAATCATGGGCTTGGTAAATCTCCAATTACTGGTGCGACTGAAGCACAAAATGCAACAAAAAATAATGCATATGGTGTAATGAAAGAAAATAAAGAACTCGAATTTTGGGATTATTATTATATTATCGATCTTTATGGTAATGTGTATAAAAGAACTAACACTGGTGATTATATAGTATCTCCATCAGTGGTTCGCAATGGTACTTTAACAACTGTTGTTAAACAAAATCCTGCAGAAGGTTATCAATCTGACGGCCAAGAAGTATTTGTTTACCCAGATGGTTCATATGTTAATATTGATGAGCCTTTAGGAAAAGTGCATGTAGGTTCAGCACATTTGCTAACAAATACAAGTTCCTCATGGGATAATCCTAGTGTAAATAATCCTGCAGTAGTTGAAGAAACACCAAGAGTTATAGATGAATGGCCAGAAGAATCTACAGGTAAAATTTATAGAGTTTATAGTAATAGCTCAGAACCAGTATTTACAGGAGAATACCAAGGAAATAGGAATTTAATGTCAGGTGCTACTGCAGTTTATAATCCAGATCATAAAGCTTGGTATGCTGGTGGATATGTTATTTATCGTACTGCTGAAACTGACTCTATTATTCGTAAGCAAAGTTTAGAACAAAAAAAGGAATCAGTAATAGAGGTTATTAATAAGCCGGATACAGGTATTGGTATAATGGCTGATACTGTAAGTTATATGACAGATTATAAAGGTCTTGAATATGGTGGAACTGCAGTCACTTTTGGCCAAGTTGCACCTAAGTTTTTTGATAACAACTCACGATTTGAGAGTTTTCCAGGCAAATATTTAGCAGGGGTTAGTGATTTTGGAAGTGAAGCACTAAAAGCAAGATTAAGCTTTAGTACTGCAAATGCATTAGCTACTGCATACGCAGGAAAGCAAGTTATGAATCCATATCCTAATAATTTAAGTATGGCTCAAGGAGTTTTATTTGCTATTTCTGGTGGGTTGATAGTTAATCAAACAATTTCACCAACTATTAATATTACTAATGAAGAAATTAAAAATAAAATTAAAGATATTGAAAATGAATGGAAGAAATAAAAGATATGGAACTTTTATTAATTGGTTTACTGCTGTTTAACTATATGTTAATTAAAAATCAACATAATAATCTCAAAAAATTTATAATAGTTTTTTTATTTAGTAATATATGGGGAGGAATAAATCTTTATTCTATGTATGAGCATATTAATGGTATTGAAAAAATTAATACTTTATGCACATTACTCCTTATTTTGGCTGGTGAATATATATTTTATTATCGATATAAGAAAGGAAGATTGGAAGGAATATCTAAAATATATTTTGATATAAATAAATCTTTGTCTATCATTATAATTGTATGTTTTAGTCTTATTGGAATAGTATTTCTATTCTGGGAATTATTGAAGTAAATATTACGAAAAATTATTTTTATGCATTTCCAATATTTTCAATAACTTCCATTATATAAGGAATGTCTTATGATTTTATTACTGGTATCGAAATACACTATGATTTTTACATAATTTCTTTTATTTGCTTCTCAATATTTTTATTGTGTTGAAACTAGCTTTACGTGTATAAAAGAATAGTTTGACATTCATCCCTCTGTATTGCTACAATATTGTGTATAACATATGCGATGAAGCAGAGTAGTAAACCTCTCTAGCGAGTGAGGATGGTGTAAGCTCACATTTGGTTGAAGGCGCTGTAGAGCATTGGCAGGAACGCAGGTATCTGTTAGTAAAGGCCAACATAGAAAAAAGAGGGCGCAAGCCAAATAGGGTGGAACCGCGGGTATACTCGTCCCTGTAACGTTTTTCGTTACAGGGACTTTTTTGTTTGTAACGAAATGGTTGATTTTATGTCGGTTGTGTAAAGTGGAGGCAGCAATGACATTTCAAGAGATAATTTTAAATCTACAAAAATTCTGGAGCGATCAAGGTTGTATCGTTCAAAATCCATATGATATCGAAAAGGGTGCAGGTACAATGAATCCTGCTACATTCTTACATGCTATTGGTCCTGAACCATGGTCTGTATGTTATGTAGAGCCTTCTCGTCGTCCAGCAGACGGTCGTTATGGTGATAACCCTAACCGTTTGTTCCAACATCATCAATTCCAAGTTATCGTGAAACCATCTCCAGATAATATCCAAGAATTGTACTTACAATCTTTGGCTGCATTAGGCATTCACGCTGAAGATCACGACATTCGTTTCGTAGAGGATAACTGGGAATCTCCAACATTAGGCGCTTGGGGACTTGGTTGGGAAGTATGGCTCGACGGTATGGAAGTAACTCAGTTTACATATTTCCAACAAGTTGGTTCCATCGACTGTAAACCAGTATCTGTAGAAATTACATACGGTTTAGAACGTTTAGCTATGTACATTCAAGGCGTAGAAAACGTTTACGATCTTAAATGGAATGAAAACGTTACATACGGTGATGTATGGCATGCCAATGAAGTAGAACAATCCGTATATAACTTTGAATTAGCAGATACAGATATGCTTTTCAAATTGTTTGACATGTATGAAGCAGAAGCAGAACGCGTTTGCGAAGCGGGCTATGTATTACCAGCTTACGACTATGTATTGAAATGTTCCCACACATTCAACTTGCTTGATTCCCGTGGTGCTATTTCCATCAGTGAACGTACTGCTTTCATCGGCCGCGTACGTGCATTAGCTCGTATTTGTGCACAACAATACCTTGCTAAACGCGAAGAATTAGGTTTCCCACTTTTGAAAGGAGATAAATAAGATGGCAAAAGATTTATTATTTGAAATCGGTGCAGAAGAAATTCCTGCCGGCTTTATGCCAAATATCTTAGGTCAATTGAAACAATTGGCTGAAACAAAATTAAATGATGCCCATCTTCCTTTTGAAAGCATCGAAACATACGGTACACCACGTCGTTTGGCTCTTATCGTGAAAGGTCTTGCTGACGCATCTGCTGAAATCAGCGAACGTCATAAAGGCCCTTCTGTATCCATCGCCTACGATGCTGACGGTAATGCAACAAAAGCGGCTATCGGTTTTGCTCGTGGTAAAGGTCTTGATGTAGTTGATCTTGTTGTAGAAGATGGCTATATCTATGCTGAAACTAAAACTGCAGGCGTACCTGCAAAAGATATCGTAAGTGAAATGTTGCCTCAATTGATTACAGGTCTTAACTTCCCTAAATCCATGCATTGGGGCGATTTAGATGCTAAGTTTGTACGTCCAGTACGTTGGCTTGTAGCATTACTTGATGAAGAAGTAATTCCTGTAGAGTTTGCTACTGTAAAATCTGGTAATGTAACACGTGGTCATCGCTTCTTAGGTGCTGATGAAATCACTATTAAGAATGCAGCATCCTATGTAGACACATTAAAAGAAAACTTTGTTATGGTTGATCAAGATGCTCGTCGTGAGTTGATTTCCAAACAATTACATGATATAGCAGCTTCTAAAAATGCATCCATCGTTTGGGATGATGATTTGTTAGAAGAAATCAACTATCTTGTTGAATGGCCTACAGCATTGTGCGGTGGCTTTGAAGAGTCCTACTTGGCACTTCCTGATGCAGCTATCATTACACCAATGAAAGATCATCAACGCTACTTCCCATTAGTTGGTCAAGATGGCAAATTGTTGCCAATGTTCTTAACAGTGCGCAATGGTTCTGACCATTCCATCGAAGTAGTTCAAGCTGGTAATGAACGCGTATTGCGCGCTCGTCTAGATGATGCTAAATTCTTCTTTAACGAAGACCGCAAGAAACCTCTTATCGACCGTCAAGATGGTTTGACTAAAATCGTATTCCAAGAAGGCCTTGGTAACTTAGCAGATAAAACTGAACGCTTGCTTAAATTGGGCCGTATATTTGGTGAAGAATGTGGCTTGCACGAAGATGCAGCTGTTGTATTGGAACGCGCTACAGAGCTTGCTAAAACTGACCTTACTACAGGTATGGTTACAGAGTTCACTGAATTACAAGGTGTGATGGGTAAAGAATACGCTTTACTTGATGGTGAATCTCCTGAGGTAGCAGAAGCTATTTTCGAACAATATTTACCACGCTTTGCAGGCGATGTATTGCCTCAAACTGAAGCAGGTAAAGTATTGTCCATCATCGATAAAGTAGATAACATCGTTGCTACTTTCAGCCGTGGTTTAATCCCTACAGGATCTCAAGATCCATATGCATTGCGCCGCCAAACAATTGGTATCTTGAACATCTTGCTTGGTAGCGACTGGAATATCAGCTTGCGTCCAATCTTCAAAGCATCTATGGAGTTATTGAATGTAGCTGCTGATAAACAAGAGGAATTGCTTAACCAAGTTGAAGAGTTCTTCACACTTCGTTTGAAAAACATCTTCCTTGATCGTGAAGTTCCTCATCATGTAATCGACTTGTTGTTGTCCAACAATGAATTGTCCGTTGCTGATGCAGAAGGTCTTGTAAACGCATTGTTAGCAAATCGCATCGATGAAAATGTTGAGCTTGTTCAAGCCTATACTCGTATGTACAATCTTGTAAAAGATGTGGAATATACAGGTGTTAATAGCGACTTGTTGAAAGAAGATGCTGAAAAAGCATTGTTCGAAGCCGCTTCTAAAGCATCTGAAGCAAGTCTTGTAGCATGGGAGGCTGGCGACTATGCTGCTGTAGTAGCAGTTCCAGCAACTCTTGTGCCAACGATTAACCAGTTCTTTGAAGATGTAATGGTTATGGACAAAGATGAAGCTATTAAAGCTAACCGTTTGCAACTTGTTCGCTTGGCTTACAGTGTAATGGCTATTATCGGCGATATTAGCGCATTAAAATAATATATTAGTAAAAGAACGATTCGACTTTTACCATGACATATAAGAGAAGAGGTACCTTACGGTGCCTCTTTTTTTGCTTTTACGAAGAATATACAGATTATATGCAGGATTTTTGGATGCTGTGGCGAATACCTTATAATATACAAAGTTGTATGAGGAGAATACCGATCATGAATCATGATGAATTATATAAAGCCTTATGTAAGGTGCCAAGTGGCAAAGAAAAGTCTCGTGATAGAATTATTATTGAATTATATATGCGTTCTCAAGGAGCATCACAAAAGCAGTTAGTAGATGCTCTTAATATGCGTCCTGCTACGGTATCTGAGCAGACGGATATTCTCATTGAATTAGGATATGTAACAAAACATATCGACTTTATGGATAAACGCATTTCCGTGGTAGGCTTAACAGATGAGGGGAAACGGTTAGGCAAATCACTGTTGCATTCGTATGACCAATTTTTGAATGTCTTGTTCTCCGAATTATCTGAAGAGGAACAAGAGGAGTTATATCATTTATTAGGTAAGCTAAAACGGCCTATTTTACGAAAATAATTTTATTCTCAAAATTATATAGAAAATACTTGCTAAGAGTACGTGATTTATGTTAATATATTTCTGTTAATTTGAGACAGTCCGCTGCCTATAAGGTGTAGGTATTGAATGTCTGCAAACAGGAGGAAACAATGAACATTATTAACGTACTTGAACAAGAACAACTTCGTACAGACATCCCTACTTTCCGCGCTGGTGACACAGTTCGCGTACACGTAAAAGTAGTGGAAGGTACTCGTGAACGTATCCAAGTATTCGAAGGTTTGGTAATTAAACGTCAAAACGGTGGCGTACGTGAAACTTTCACAGTTCGTCGTATTGCATCCGGTGTAGGTGTAGAACGTACATTCCCACTTCACAGCCCACGCTTAGCTAAAATCGAAGTTATGCGCCGTGGTGTTGTTCGTCGTGCTAAATTGTACTACTTACGTAACCTTACTGGTAAAGCTGCTCGTATTCGCGAAAAACGCTAATGTTCATAAAAGGCTGCCGTTGGCAGCCTTTTATTTTTGCTAAAATTTAGATATGAAAGGAAATACTATGGCAGATTCACCTATCGTACATTGGTTCCCTGGGCATATGGCGAAAGCCACACGTATGATTACGGAGTATATCAAAAAGGTAGACGTAGTTATTGAGTTACTAGATGCGCGTATTCCTCGTTCTAGTGCAAATCCTGTAATCACTGAACTCGTTGGTCAGAAACCTCATATCGTGCTGTTAAATAAAGTAGATTTAGCAGATCCTAAAGCTACAAAGGAATGGACTGAGTTCTTTACGAAACAAGGCATCACAGTGCTGGCTATTGATTCTAAGTCTGGCAAGGGCAATAAGAAGTTAATATCTACTGTAGAGCGTTTGAGCAAGCCTATTATTGACCGTTGGGTCGCAAAAGGTATTCGCAGTCGTTCTGTACGTACTATCATCTTAGGGATTCCTAACGTTGGTAAATCCACGTTGATCAACTCCTTAGCTGGCTCTGCAGCAACGCGTACAGCTAACAAAGCTGGTCATACTCGTGGTCAACAATGGGTTAAAATCGGTAAAAACCTTGAATTGCTCGACACACCAGGTGTATTATGGCCTAAATTAGAGGACCAACGCGCCGCGGCTCGACTTGCTATGACGGGTGCTGTTTCTGATGATGTATACGACTTAGAGCATGTAATGAAACAGCTGTTAAATCATTTATTGACGAATACACCAAATATTTTGGTAGAACGTTATAAATTAAAAGAAGAAGAGATGACAGATGTGGATACTATTCTTGAAAGTATCGGTCGTCGTCGCGGCTGTCTCGTTAGCGGTGGCGTAGTAGATTTCGATAAAGCACGTCGCATTATCTTGCAAGACTACCGCAATACTAAACTTGGTACAATTACACTAGACCAAGTAGATGAAGAACCATACTATCCTGAAGATGGTGAGGAAAAACAAAATGGATAAGGATGTTTTTTCTAAGTTAAAGGTTGCAGATATTAAAGCTCTTTTGGAAACTGAACAAGCCTTAGAGATTTTGCCGTTAGCTCAAGAGGACGATCGTAGCTCCGTACAAAAACTGGCCGCTTCTTACATTAAGCGCCAAGAAAAAGAGCTAAAAGAACAGCAACGCCTCATGAGCATGTATGACTATGAAGGTATGTTCTACGATCAAGGTATGTATCACGTAGCTGGCGTCGATGAGGTAGGTCGTGGCCCTATTGCAGGACCTGTAACGGTAGCGGCCGTTATATTGCCGCCTATGACATTGATTCCAGGTTTGAATGACTCTAAAAAGCTAACCGAAGAAAAGCGTGAAGCCCTCTACGATATCATCATGAAAGAAGCCGTAGCGGTGAGCTGTATTTCCTACGGTCCAGAAAAGATTGATGAACTCAATATCTACGAAGCTACGCGTCAAGCTATGTATGAGGCGATTCGTACCCTCAGCGTACCAGCGGAAGCAGTAGTGGCGGATGCTATGAAATTACCTGATTTAACGATTCCTGTGGAGTCTATCGTAAAAGGTGATAGTAAGAGTGCTAATATTGCAGCTGCATCCATCATTGCTAAGGTTACGCGAGATCGTTATATGAAACAGCTCGATGAGGAATACCCTGGTTATGGCTTTGGTATCCACAAGGGATACTATACTGAGCTTCATAAAGAAGCGGTAGAACAACAAGGGGTAACACCACTTCATCGCAAGAGCTTTGAACCTATTAAATCTATCGTTCGTTGGGTTAAGCCAGAGTAATTCTTAATAAATTTATTTTATGATTCGACTATTAAATTAAGTTCTATATTTGTATTAACTGTATTAGTTATATTAGTTGTATCATTATAAATTGCATATAGTTCATAACCGTAAAGAGGTTCCTATTGGTCACCTATGTGACTATTAGGAACCTCTTTTGTATTTACTTTTACAGCATTCATAATCTACGCTACAAGTAAGTATTACCTGTTGAAAATTTAGAGATACTTTGAATATTACAATTCAGAAGGTTATTGTAGCTAATACACCTAAATAGGAGGTATATATGAAGACCATTAGTACAGGTAAAGCATTTAATGAACTAGACTCTAAAGAGCTTGGTAAATGGGGAGAACGCATTGCTACCCAGTATATTAAAAAGTTAGGTCTTACCGTAGTAGATACAAATTATCGAACTAGGTTAGGGGAAATCGATATCATTGCTAAACGTGATTTGGTGTATCACTTTATTGAAATCAAAGCTCGTCGTGGCATGCAACATGGATTGGCCCGTGAGGCGGTTACTAAAAAGAAACAAAAGCATATTAAACGGGCGGCCATGTTATTTTTATATGATCTACATCAAAAGAAACGACACTGGAAAGAAATATCCTTTGATGTTATAGAGGTGTATCTTCACGAGGACTTTCAAAGTTCTATCCATTATTTGCCGCAGTGCTTTTAGTGAGGTTTCTTATGTATGCAAAACTTTATGGAGCCACCTTACATGGCATAGATGGATGTATTATTACGGTTGAAGTCGATATATCCCAAGGTTTACCTGTATTTGATATCGTAGGACTGCCTAATCAGTCCGTAAAGGAAGCTCGTGAACGTGTGAGGGCGGCTATTAAAAATAGTGGCTATAACTTCCCTATGAGGCGTATCGTAGTCAATCTAGCACCTGCTACAATTCGTAAAAGTAGCGCAGGACTCGATTTAGCGATTGCTTTAGGGGTTCTCATTGCATCGGGGCAGATAAAGGGGCGTAAAGCTAATATTTCAGCTTTATTGAATAGATGTCTATTTATGGGTGAGCTAGCCTTAGATGGTTCACTGCTACCTACCTTTGGAACCTTGGCGATGTCATTGGCAGGGTTAGAAGCTAATTACTCCACTATATATACAGGCGTAGAAAATGGACATACTCTAAAAGCTATTCCAAATCTTACTATATATGGCGAGTCTTCATTACAAGATATTATTACCGTCTTAGAAGATCAAGTTAAATCTAAATCTATTTCAACTTCCAAAAAGGTAAAAATAGGGAAAAATCAAGATGAGATACTAACAGATACGATGGATGAGAAAAATTCTAATACTACATATGATGTAGATTTTGGCGATGTACAAGGTCAAGAGCTTGGTAAACGGGCCATGCTCATCAGCGCTGCAGGACATCATCATTGTATTATGATAGGTCCGCCTGGTGGTGGTAAAACGATGATGGCCGAACGATTACCGACCATATTGCCTCCTATGACTTGGAATGAAATGGTTGAGGTAAATCGCATACAAGATGTGATTGGTTTACTCGGTGATAAGGGACTCGTTAAAACTAGGCCTTTTAGGCATCCACATCATACGGCGACTTTGGCGAGTATGGTAGGCGGAGGAATACAAGGACGCCCTGGGGAAGTCACACTTGCTCACGGTGGTGTTTTATTTATGGATGAAGCACCTGAGTTTCAGCGCCAAGTTATTGATGCCCTAAGGCAGCCTTTAGAGTCTCGCACAATTACTATCAATAGATCTCAAGGTAATTATATGTATCCAGCCAATTTTATTTGTATATTGGCCGCAAATCCCTGTCCTTGTGGTTATTATCATGATCCTCATAAGGAATGCATATGCTCTGAAACGATGGTCAAAAACTATCAGCAACGGTTATCAGGGCCGATTATGGACCGTATTGATTTACATATTCCCGTTGAGAGACCGACCCTTGAACAGCTGTTAGATACATCATCTTCAAATATGACGAGTGAAAGTATGAGACAACAAGTCATCATGGCTACTGCTATGCAGCAAAAACGATTTGAAGGTTTTGATTTTAATTCGAATGGAGCAGTTCCTCATAAGGCAATTAGTAAACTATGCAATATTACAGATAAAGCTTGGCGCGTTTTAGGCAATATATTTGACCATTTTCATTTAAGTGGACGCGCTTTTGATCGCATAGTAAAGGTGGCTCGTACAATTGCTGATTTAGAAGAAAATCCAAAAGTAGAACCACATCATATTTCTGAAGCAATGTTATTTAGAACTGGCAAATAAAGTAA
>NZ_CALLVP010000043.1 GCF_938010505.1 uncultured Veillonella sp.
AAAGTTGTTACAAAATAATTGTATATAGAAACTGGGTACAAAAAAGAGTCGCATCACAAAGATGCGACTCTTTTTATTTGGGCTCTCGTTCTAAAAATTCTTTGAAAAACTCAATAAACCTCGGCAAATAGGTTTGATCTAAACTTTCAATAGTCATATTACATTTGTAATTACAAGTGGTACAGATAGTAACATCCATGATCAAAGCACCCTTTTGGTCTAAAGAGAATGTTAGCGTATCCCCTTCTCCCGTCAGAATATATGTAAAGGTTGCTTTGCCTTTGCAGTTTTCATACAAGTCAACTAATTCTTTATAACCAGCGCGAATTCCTGACCAATCACTAGGGTCAATATATCCAGAACAAATGTTATAGCCCTGTTTAATATATATGCCAAACACACCAAATTGAGATAACTCTGTATCCATATCAAAGGCAATTGTTAAATTTGGTTCATTTACAATTTCATACATTCTCTGTCACACTCCACAAACAACAATTTTTATTTATTATAGCACTGCATTTGTGAATGTAAAAGAAATTATAGTTTTTCCAGAAATTAGACAGACCCAATCCATCCATATCCTTGTACTGCCATATCCATAAAATGATTCATAAGTAAAGATACCTTAGAGTCAAAAGATGCTTTATCATAACTTTCAGGCAAATCATCATTCAAGGATAGTTCTACCTCATATTTTAGCTTAGCAATTGGCTGTTCATCCTTATACCAATCTACTACAAGAAGATTATTACGATTATCGACTAGCTTCTTATAAAGATTCTTGGCAGAGAGTTTTACTTTTTGCTCTTCATCCTTTGTCACCTTTTTTCCAGCAATAAGCAAATCAAAGATTTCCAGTTCTTCTTCTGTAAGGCCTTCTGTATTTGCACGATTATCTTCCTGACGAAGATCTTCAAGAAGTTTTACAAGTTGCTCATAGTAATCCTCATTTTCAGTGCCACCTGCATTATAGGAGTCAATAATTCGCTTGAAACGTTCGGAGAATTTAGTTCTCGTACAGTTTCTATTAAGCATCTGTTCGAGTGCTTGCTCAATGTATTCCTTCAAGTCGTTAATCTCAATAGCTTTATACTTAGCAACCTTGATTTCTTTTCTCAATTGCTCAACATCAACCTTTGAAAGATCAATAGCCTTTGTTCCTTTTATCATGTACTGTGCAGGTTTTTCCCGTACATAGTTTACAAACTCTTGACTGGCGGTAACGCTACCATCTAAAATTTGGTTCATTTTTTGTCTAGCACGAGCAACCTTTTCATCGTTAACAGTGTTATATAAGAGACCATGCAAATACACAAGTGGTGCAAACTTATCGTTGCTCCAATGCTTCTCAAAGATTTCCGGCTTTGATGCTTCGTGTAGATTTGTCAAAGAATTAAGGATAACCTTAAATTTTTCTTTATCATCATCTTTTGCAACGATAGTATCATAAGCACTTCTTAATGCATCTAATTGATCCAGTGTATTAGAATCAGCAATTATCTTTTCTAAATCAATATCAAGAGACAATAAGAAAGAATCTGCTTCATAGATTGTACCGTCAATATAGCTGATTAATTGGTCAATATCTTTTGCAGGGAATTCTGTTCCGTCATCACCAGTGGCATATTCTGTTAATGCCTTCTTCATGTATTTAAACACATTGATATAATCTACAATAATTCCGGCAGGTTTTCCTGGATACACTCTATTGGCACGAGCAATTGCCTGCATCAGCGTGTGGCCTTTCATTGGCTTATCAAGATAAAGTGTAGATAAGTTCTTTACATCAAATCCTGTCAGCCACATGGCACAAACGAACACAAGTTGCAGTGAGTCATCAGGATCTTTGAATCTATCCTCAATATCTCTGCCGTCCAGTGTGATTTCTTTCATCTTTGCTCGATGTTTTGTAATATCTAATCCTTGCTTAGCAAACTTGGTTTCTTCATCATTTTCTTCTGAAATGATAACGGCCATTTCCACCTTATTCATATAAGCAAGAATACGTGTAAGCTGATCACGTTTTTCCTTAGTGTCAGCTGTATTTCGCTCTTTCATGATGTTCTGCTTTTCTATAGCCCAATAATGCTGAACCTTGTCATACATTTTGACAGCAGTATACTTATCAACAGATACAACCATACCTTTTCCAAGGAATCCACGTCTTGGGAGGTGGTAAGCAATATCCTGTGCCACTTTATCTAAGCGGTCATCTCTCTTGATAACTTCAAGGATACGTGATGATGCATTCTCTAAGAGGCGAGTTTCATCCTCGTTGAGATTTTCCTCTTCGATAATGTCCACAACGTCATCGTCAAGGAAATCATTCTCGAGACCAACTTCCGGAACTCGTCTAGAATAGAACAACGGTACAGTAGAGCCATCTTCGACAGATTGTGCAAAGTTATACTCTGAAACATACTCACCAAACCATTGATTGGTAAGGCGTTTAGCGCCAAGAAGAGGTGTTCCTGTGAATGCCACAAAGTTAGCATTCGGAAGTGCAGTTCTCATGTTCTCTGCTAAGTCTTTATACTGTGTTCGATGTGCTTCATCAACAAGAACAATAATATCGTCACGAGTAGAAAGCACTGGATATTTCTTTGTCTTATCGTATCTGAACTTATGAATCAAAGTAAAGATAAAAGCCTTATTGGTAGTTAGGAAATCACGCAGTTGCTTGCTGTCCTTTGGCTGACATTCTTCTTTAGAACCAATAACCTCTGTACGCACAAAGTTCTTATGAATCTGTGTATCCAAATCTTCACGGTCTGTGATAATGAGGAACGAGAAATTACCTTGAATCTTACGCTTTACTTTGCGTGCAAACATAACCATAGAGTAGGATTTTCCTGAACCCTGTGTATGCCAGAAGACACCAAGCTTACCGTTAAGCTCTTTTCTGTTCTCCACTGATTCCATTAGATTATTTACACCTAAGTACTGGTGGTTCTTAGCGATAATCTTTATTCTCTGATTTTCAAAAAGAATAAAGTTTTCTATATAATCAATGAGTCTATCTTTGTTAAGAATACCATCAACAAAATATCTGACAGAGCTATCCTTAACATTATCCGCAGTAAGAATGGCTTCTCTGTCCAGTTTTTCTTTTTCGCTATCAATTTTGAGCCATTCAAAGAAATAATCATAGGTCGCATTAAATGCACCAAGCTTCGTTTCCAAACCATTTGAAAGCACACAAATCTGATTAAATGCAAAGAGATTCGGAATATCCCGCATGTAATCTTTGAGATTCTTGTTGTAGGCTTCTTCAACCTTAACAATGCTATTTTTCAGTTCAATAAACACAAGAGGCATACCATTGACAAAAATAAGGATATCCGGTCTTCTGTAGTAAACCTTCCCCTGAATCCACATCTGAGATACCGCTGTGAAAGTATTATTCTCCGGGTGTTCAAAGTCTATCAATTTTACAAAGTCGAAATCTTCCTTACCGTTTCTACGAACTGTGATTTTTATATTATTGCGAATTTGTCTATATATTTTATAGTTAGTATCAACAATATCCGTGCCTGTATAATCCTGCTGTAAGTTTTTTACTATTTCCTTAATTTTGTCTTCGGAGATAATAGGATTTATACGTTTAAAAGAAGACAACATAATATCAGGTAGAACGCATTCTTTCTTAGAGGATCTTCCCGTACCATCATTCAAATCGTCTCTCTTACTAGGGTCAGCATCACAAATAAGGATATCATACTTAAATGGTTCAGCTTTTAATTTTGTAAGTATAGCCTGTTCTATATCATCTTCAGATATAAAATTACGCATATGAATCCCCCCCTAATTACACTTCAAGCTTTCCACTCATTAGGCGTGGTAAAAGCATGTCTCTTCGTTTGATTAATGAGTGATTTTTCTTCGCCAACTGGAATACTTCTTTTAATATCGGTTCGACAAAATTATTGAAACTAAAAAGCGTAACTTGATCAGGTTCGATTATTTTTATTCTATTAATGTCTAATTGACTTAAACCTGGCTGTGCAGAATTCCGATTCAAATTCTGCATGAGAGTAAAATAAGAGGTTTGTTTTAATGTAAAATAAAGATAGTTTTGATATTCCGCTCTTATAGAATTCAAAAAAAAGACATGTTCATTAATAGCAAAACGCTCAAAAGGGAATCCATATTTAAAAAGGGTAACCTTTCCAATATATGCTCCATCTTTGTATATCAGAATATGATTTCCTCTATTCTTTCCTCTTTTTAACTTCCGATAAAACTCTTCAGGTATTAATTTTACATCACTATAATCAAACTCGGCTAACCCCTTAACAGATTCTGCACCTAAAGAAGGTACGCCATCATCAATCGAACTATTTATGCCTCCTTTTGGGCGAGCACCTGATTCAAGTTGTATACCAAATTGATCCAATCTTAATTTCTTCCAAAATTTGGGAATTTTACCTTCAAACTCAACATTCTCATATCCCGGAAAGCGAAATCTTACAAACCATTCCTTGTAGAGATTTTCAACCATTTGTTCCAAGAGTTTAACTCGCTTGTTGTTGTTTTCGATGAGGTTGTCATAGGCAGAGAGAATATCGGAAACCTTCTTTTGTTCATCTATATCATGGACTACTATTTTTAATCGTTTCAAATGATTTTGATTTAATGTAGGAACACCTGCTCCTGCATTATATTGTTCTAAATGCATCGTTTGTAAAAAATAATATATATATTTAGGGTTGTTCCCTCTAAAGTCCTTAGAATACAGGGATGTATTTAAAGGCCAACATTTACTATCTATATATTGAACCTTCCCCAAACTCCCAGATCGCCCCGTAACAACCACTGGAGGCTTAACCTTGTATGCATTGTGATAGGCTTTTATGTTTGTTGAGGCTACAACGGGATATTCACCATCCACAATCTTGCTCTCTGGCAAATCAAATCCTCTATTTAGTCTAACAAACTCATCAAATGTTATTTTTTTCATATCACTCACCCAACAATCCTTTCAGATTATTTGCGATGAGTTCTTCCAAGGATTTTGCTTCGGCACTTAATGCAGTGAATTCAGCATTTAAAGAATACATTTCTTCTTTAAATTCTTCATGGGTTAAACCATCATCTTCAATAACCACACCGACATAACGTCCTGCATTAAGAGAGTAGTCTTGGTCAATAATTCCATCCTCTCCATCCATGGGTGCTGCCTTACAAAGACCGATAATATCAACATATACACCATCTGGAAATCTTTCAGTTAACCAGTCAATCTGTGACTGCCAATATACTTTTGTAAGAACTTCCTTGTTGTCAGATGCTTCTGGAGCATTGGCAAGTTCTACTTTATACTCATCAATCAAATCAACAAGAGCCTGTGTATCACCGTGATATAGTTTTGTTATTACGCCAAGATTCTTAATCTGCTGGTCAGAAAACTTTCTATGAGCACGGTCAATCTGTGTAAATACCTTTCTAGCATCAATAAATAAGATTTCATTTTTCTTCTCAGTGTTTGGCTTCTGTTTATCGAAGAACCACAGAGTAGCAGGAAGTGTAACTGATGAAAACATATTAGAAGGAAGGGTTACCATCTGTGAGATGATACCTTCTTCAATCATTTTCTTTCTGATTTCATATTCTGAACCAGATGCATCAGATGCAGAATTGGCCATGACAAGTGCTGCCTTACCATTCTCATTTAAGGCAGTAGCAAAGTAGCCAATCCACAAATAGTTTGCGTTAGGCACAGTTTCTTTCTTGTCAGATTTTTTCTTTGTTGATTTGCTTTTGTTTCTTGGCACTCCATATGTATTGAAACGTGCATCGTCAGAAACCCTCTCAACCACAACCTCATCGACGTTAAAGGGTGGATTCGCCATTACATAGTCAAACTGTCCAACTGCATTATATGGATCAGAATAAAATGAGTTAGCTTGTGTAATGTCACCACGGATATTATTAAGGAGAAGATTCATCTTTGCTAGTTTTACTGTATCAGGTTCCTTTTCAACACCATAGCAACGGAATTTCATTTGTTCACTCTCGTTGGAATTGTGATCATGCATGTATCTTGCGGCCTGAACAAACATACCTCCAGAACCACATGCGGGATCTAGGAACTTCTTTTCACCTGGCTGAGGATTTAATACTTCAACCATATATCTTACAACAGTTGCAGGTGTGTAGAATGTTCCTCCATCCTTTCCTTCTGCAAGTGCAAAATTTCCTAAGAAATATTCATAAATTTCACCAAAGATATCAATGGTGCTATTTTCAGGAATATCCTTAAAAATACGTATGATGTTAGAAAGAAGCTCCGGTTCTTCCTCTGGTACAAGCTGAGCATATACTTCTTTTGGAAGGACACCATCCATTTTAGGGTTTTCAGTCTCAATTACTTCTATAGCTTTCTTTACAAGAGTAGCTTTACTAGCATCATCTGGTGCGTCATTGATAAAGTCATAATAAGCACATTCAGGAAGATAGAATCCACACTTCTCGATAGAGATTTCTTTGATGGACTTTTCCATACGACCGCCTTTAAGACGATTATACTCTTCCTCAATATTTTCCTTATATTGTTTGTATAAGATATCTGCATATCTAAGGAAGATAAGTCCCAGAATAGGTTGACCATACTTATTCGCAGCCAAATGAGCACTAGCTCGAAGCACATCAGCAGAGTGCCATAGAGTGTCTTTTAACTTTTTTAATTCTTTATCTGTCATAACAGTATTGCTCCTTTATTTTTCTATTTTATAGTCAAACCAAGACTCCTCTAATACTTCATAAGGGATATTATTATCTAAGCAAAATGTATTAATACTTTTCATTGCTTTTAGGTTTGGCTTTGAACGTCCAGATTCCCAACGATTTACAGTAGAAAAAGCCACACCTATTACATTGGCAAATTCCTGCTGTGTTAAAAATGAACGTTGTCTAATTCTTTTTATTTCTTTAGGAAACCCCATATATATGCATCTCCTTTTTATCCATTAATATAGCATTATTATAGCAAACATATATATATTTTTTTAGTATCTATTTACTAGGCATTCTGATTTATCAGTATTTACCAATATCAAAATTAGAGAATATGATAACCATATATGAATAACTCCAAAGTAATCTTAAGATTAATACTGCAATAGTAACATCTTATAGAACAACAAAGAGTCGCACCAATTAGATGCGACTCTTTTAGTTAAAATCTCAAATTAATACTAATTTTCTTATCTTTATAGTATTTTCTTAAAGAATATAGTAGTATGAACTTTTCCAGGCAGTTGCGTCCGCTTATATTCTTTAAAGCCAAAGCCTTCATACATTTTGGCAAGCCACGGATGTTCCGCGGCGGTACCAAGTGTTACAACAGGAGTCTTATATACATTACGCAATAAGCCTTCTGCTTCGGCAAGAACTTCTCGAGCATACCCTTTCCCCTTATGTTCAGGAGCCGTCACAAAGTGTGCAATATGCGGGTATACATCTGGTGTAGCCTTTGGTATCCAAGGCATGCGGAATGAAATAGAACACACCAAAGATCCATCTATGTAGAGACCGTACACAGGATATTTTAAAATCCATGCGCGAGATTCTTCTTGGCTAAAGTTGATGGCATCGAAGGATATAGGATAGTTCTTATTCTCTGCGTAGCCCGCAATCAACACCTCGTGATACTCTGCCGCATCATCTACGGTTAATTGTCTAAATTCTTTCATTATGTACCTCGTTTAAAGCGACCTAATTCTAAAGATATTAGGTCGCCATTAATTTCTATACTACTAAGACAGCGCGCATTATTAGAGTTCTGTATTATTTATAGCACTATACTATGTATAACGCTGTACTATTTATAAAGCTGCGCTATCTAGAGGCAAGTCACTTTCTAGTGTAAGGTAACGGCTCAAGAATTTACGTGTTCGTTCTTCTTTTGGATGTTCAAGGACAACCTTAGGGTCCCCTTGTTCTACGATGACGCCACCTTCCATAAATACCACTTGGTCTGCTACTTCTTTAGCAAAGCCAATTTCATGAGTTACGATAATCATGGTTACCTCTAACTCTTTCGCAATCTTGCGGATAACGGCCAATACTTCGCCTACGAGCTCTGGATCAAGAGCTGATGTAGGTTCGTCAAAGAGGATAACCTCTGGATCCATCGCAAGGGCACGAGCGATGCCGATACGTTGTTGTTGACCACCGGAAAGTTGTACAGGATAGTAATCATCATAACCTTCCATGCCTACTTCCTTAAGGAAGCGTTGCGCAATTTCACGGGCTTCAGATTTTTTCATTTTCTTAACCGTTACAAGGCCTTCCATAATGTTTTCAATAACAGTCTTGTTAGAGAACAAGTTATAAGACTGGAACACCATAGATGTATTGCGGCGTACGTTTAAAATTTCCTTGTTAGACGCTTTATGTAAGTCTACGGAAATATCGTTTAATTGCATCGTCCCTGCATCGGCCTTTTCAAGGAAATTGAGCGTTCTAAGGAACGTCGTCTTACCACTACCGGATGGGCCAAGGATAACCGTTACAGAACCTGTTGGCACATGTAGGTCGATGCCCTTTAAAATTTCACGGTTCCCGAAGGATTTGTGAACTTGTTTAATATCTATCATAATGCATTACCTCGTTTATACTTGCTTGCATAGACTTCTAAACGATGGAAGATAAATTCAAAGACAATCCCCATCACCCAGAATAGACCGGCCACCACAATGTAGGCCTCAAAATACTGTGAATTTTCCTCTGTATATAACTTTGCAGCGCCGAACAATTCAATAACAGTAATGACGAATACGATGCTCGTACTCTTCATAGTGTTAAGGAATTGATTTGTAAATAGAGGCAACGCAAAGACTGTTGCTTGTGGCAATACGATGCGACGGAACGCTTGGAACCAAGTCATACCAATAGCTTGAGCCGCTTCCATTTGACCTTTTGGTACAGATTGCAACGCAGCCCGGAAGATTTCACTCAAATACGCCCCTGTATGCAACGTCAAGCCTACAACAGCTACGAAGGTAGCTGGCACCTTTTCAAAAGGCACATGCACCCCCGTTTGATCCTCTAGTGCGAGGAATAGAATTGGCAAGCCATAGTACACGAGATATAAGAGAACCATGTTCGGAATACTACGGCACAATAATACGTACAAGTAGCTAAGCTGACTGAGCACAGGTACTTTATTTTGTTGTAGCACGCAACTTAATAGCCCTAGGATTGTACCCAAACCAACGCTGAGGAAGGTAATCATGAGGGTTACTTTCACATAAGGAATGACAGCAAAGAAGGTGCCATAAATATAGGTTGAATCAATAATATGTCCCATAAGCCCCTACTCCTCACTGATCAAAATGTGTTGCGTTTCCTTGCCCGCAACGGTAAACCGTTTTTCAAGCAATCGTCCCAAGAGGGACACGATGATAATCAAAATGCCATAAATGATAGCTGCGTCTACGAATAGCTCAAGATAGCGCTGGCTATTGCCACCCATCAGGTCCGCCTTACGCATCATATCGACAACGCCGACGTTAAAGATGAGCGCCGTCCCTTTTAGCATGCCGATAACGAGGTTCGTCAACGGCGGAATGCTCATGGTGAAAGCCTGCGGCAAGATAATGCGCACATAGCTTTGGAATTCGGTCATACCAAGGCTTTTAGAGGCTTCCTTCTCACCAGGTGCAACCGCATCAATACTGGAGCGCATGATTTCAGCACTATAAGCCGCAATATGCAATGTAAACACGGCATACACGAATACGAGGCCCGGCACATTTCTCATGTTAAGCCCCATATGGGACATAATTTCTGGCACCCCAAAGTAAATAAGGAAGAGTTGTACCAAGAACGGTGTACCCCGCATAAAAGAGATAAAGACAATAAATAATTGGTTTAATACTGGTACCTTCTTGAGGCGAATGATGGCTATGATAGAGCCCAAAATAACACCTAAGATGGCAGAAATAACGGTGATGAGCACCGTTACGTGAACATAATTCAAGAGCTGTGGAAAGGCTTGGATCATGTAGGACACATCAAAATACTTGCCCACAGTAGCACCTCGCTTCTAGACATAATAGAATAAGGCCGTCAAGGCGGCCTATTCGTTATTTTTGTGTTGGATCGAATGTGTAATCCCCACCAAGATATTGTTCAGAAAGTTTTTTCAACGTACCGTCAGCACGCATTTCTTTCATCGTTTTATCGATTTTTTCGTTTACTTGTTTCATATCATCTGTGCGTTTAGATAAGAAGTATGTTGGTACTACTGCCAATACATCGCCTACGGCTTTGAGTGGTAGGCCACGGTCCTTAATAGCAGAATTAATTACGTATTCGTACTCACCAGCTGCATCGGCACGACCGGTAGCAACGAGGTTCAATGTTTCGGCACCGGCTTTATCTGTATAGATCACTTCAATTTGCGGATTCGCTGTTTCGTTGAATTGTTTTACTAATTCGTTGAACTCAGAGGATGTGGTAACGGCGATTTTTTTGCCTTTCAAATCATCTAATTTAGAAATGTCATTACGGTCGTTTTTCACCACTAATTTACGTGTGGAGTAGTTATTAACCTCATTTGTGTAGTAGTATTTTGCTTCACGAGTTGGATTGCGGCGCATTTGGTTTGCAATCATATCGACTTGGCCTGCATCCATCGCTACGAAGGCAGCATCAACGGCCATAGGCTTGAAGTTGAAATGAAGGTCTGGATTACGACGTTCAATTTCTTTCAACAACTCTACGTCAAAACCTGTAAGGTTGCCATTATCGTCTGTATAGGAATACGGGCGAACTGTACCGCGTGTAGCTACGTTAATCACTTTGGCATCTGGATTCACCTTTGTTTCTTTAGATGTATCATCACCGCAACCAGCCACAACAAGCACGCCTAGTGCCAATGCGCCGATGGCGAATAATTTCGTCAATTTCTTTGTATTAAACATGTAAAACTCCTTCTTTTCGCAATGTTTGCAGGAACGGCTCCACCTTATCTGTATTGGTAAAAGCCTCAATAACTCTATCTATTTGTTTTGTCTCTAAGGTGAGACCTAGTTTAATGCGTATATCCTCTAGGTTGAGAGGATTATTCGGCGATCCTTTCGGATTGTTCACCGTTTCTGTGAAAGTATCCCCATTTTTCAGTGTAACGGTTACGCTCGTAATCCGCTCTGTTTGGGATACCTTCGGCAAGTCATAGACGCGCTCTATCCGTGACATACAGTCTCGTACTTCTTGGTCTATGGCATCTAACTTGAACAATTCATCCTGTACAGCCCCATAGGCTAGGACTTGGTACACGATGTACTCTATGGAAAACTGCCCTTCTCGACCTGTACTTGGTGTTGTATAACGCAACGCCGCATCAGCACCAGGCGGGAAGTGAACAGTAACTCGATCTATATCCTCCCAAAGGGAGAAATCAGGGGTGGCACATAGTCTACATTGATCTTGTTCCTCTGCATCTGGTGAAAGGTAGTTATGTTTAGATACATACGAAGAGGATGTATATAGTCTATGTGCCACGATTTCTGCTGCTTCAGCGCCACAAATAGCTGCCGAGCAATAGGGGTGGACTTTCATCCACAAACCAGGATCAATAAGTTGCCCTGGTGCTAACCATCGACTACTGATATCATCTGATGTAATGGTAGTATTACCAATAGTTTTAAACCACCCCCGTTCAGGGTCAAAAGGTTTTGTACTAGTTTGAAGTGATGTATGTTGTAACAGTTCGTAAGCCCATACGCCATTGCGTGCTGCCAGTCCCGCATGGAGAGGCTTACCATCTGTACCACTTTGAAAGAACATGCCCGCCGACTGAGTCGAAGCTAGAGACAGGAGCTGAGCCAAGCTTTCACCATGAAGGCCTCGCAAAGCACCTATAGCGGCCGCCGTCCCAATCACACCAACGGTCCCCGTAGAATGCCATCCTTGGGTCCGATGTTCAGGATTGATAAGGAAACCAATGATTCCCTCTAGCTCGGCACCGACGATATAAGCACGAAGGAAATCGTGCCACCTATCTGTGGGTTCGAGCACTGCCAGTAAAGCAGAATATAAAACAGTACTGAAGTGACCTGCTAGATTCGCTTGCGCATCATCAAAATCTAGATAATGCGAGGCAAAGCCATAATACAAAGCCTTATCAGCTTTAGATACATTCTCTATTGCTAAGCCAGTATTGCCCTCTGATATAACCTTGCCACTCAAAACACTGGAGTTCATGTCCCGGCTAACATCCGAGCTTATAGATGACTTAGCCCCTATAAAGCGAGCTAACTCTTGAACGGCTTGTTCGCTCTCTGTTGGTGCTAAGGATGCCAGATAATCTAGGAAGGCAATACGAGCCACTGCTAAGAGGTCCTCTCGGTTCGTCACATCCGTTTGTTCTATGTAGTTCACAATCGTCTGTGTTACAGAATCCATAAAGTCTCCCTTTCAGTTATCTATAATTAAATATATATCGATTGATTCGTCAGTAATGTATCAGATTTCATAGTAGAAGATTTACTAAATACAGTTCAGACAACATATAAATTTACTGCCGATTTTATTTACCAAATTTTTCAGCCCGATCATTTGGCTCTAACCAAATAGAGTCGTCTGGACCTTTTGGAACAAGGCGTGGTAGATCTTCAAATGGTGTATGGTCTACATAGTAGAAACGTTTACGCATAGAGTCGAAGTCTGTTGTACCGCCGAATGCTGGATTGGAATACAAGTCCTTCGCATAGTTCCATAGGTTTGGATAGTCTACGAGACGTTTTTTATTTACCAAGTATTTTTGGTAGAATACGAGGTCAAAGCGCGCCAATGTTGGGAAAATACGGATATCTGGATCGGTAATCGTATCACCCATCAAATAACGTTGCTTGCTAAGGCGTTCTTCGAGCCAGTCCAAGCGAGCAAAGATACGGTCGTAGTAGTATTCGTAATCTTTTTGGTTTGTTACGAGAGCTGCCAAGTTTACCGCTAAGTTAAAATCAGCGTAGATAATAACGTTCAACGCATCGATATCGGCACGTAATTCCTCTGGATAAATATCTGGTGCATCAGGAGAGATGAAATCTTTAAAGCCCAATGCTAATTCCGTTGTTAACGCATGGTAGTCGTTGTTTACTACGGCACCAGTCGTAACATCTACAATGGCTGGTACCGTGGAACGTGCGTCATAGTTAGGATCACCTTTGCGATAGGCTTCACCTAAGGAGTGAATGCCTAATACAGGGTCTTTCTCATCCTTATCAAGGGTGAAGAACCAGTCTGCAATTACGCCAGCTGGGCGCAATGGATCAACAGTACCTTTAGAGATTACCTTATCTAGGCCAAGCAAATCGATGGCGATAGCAATGCGATGGGCCCAAGGACAATGCTTGGACCATACAAGGCGGTAACGATCTTTTTCTACAGGTAAAAACCCTGGTTCACTGCCAAAAGGTGTTGTGAATTGAGGCTCTTCACTATCAGAATATTTTTGACGACGGTTAAAATTAGATGCATCTTTACCTTCATACTCCTTTTGCTCCCCTTGAGAACGAGGGTTACTAGATTGAAACTCAGAAAAATCGATGGGGCAAGGATTCATGGCGCGTTGGAACTCAACCTCTTTTCGAGCTGCCGCAATGGTAGGATCCTTGATTTTACTTACATCTACTTGTTCACTCATTCTATACTCCTTACAGAGGTCATCGCCATTAGCCTTGCCATACGTCTTATGGTAAAAGCTTTTGTGATATTCCTCACTTATTCCTACTAACTTAATATGATTATGTGACTATATTACATTATTTAAATACCTATGTCAATAGTAGGTATTTAAAGTTTCTAATTATTTTAAAAGTAACTAACATCAAACCATCATCAGAGTACGTTATATATTATATCGTTCTCATATCAATAAACCCTTAAAGTCTAGTGCTCAAACAAAAAAAGCCCAAGCTACATCGTCGTTCTAATAGATAGCCTCTTTACTGGTTGTCCAGTAAAAGGGTCTCATATCATCGTCGATGTAACCTGAGCTTTTGATTTATTGTCTTAGTTCAATTCAGACCAAATGATTTATTCATGTGGCGTCGTATATGTAATGTTTTGCGCTTCGTAGCTTTCACCATGAGCCAATACGTGAACGATGGTTTCTAGCGTAGCGCGTACCGTTTCAACGGCCATGCTCGGTTGATCTGGCTTGTTTACCACTTGAGATGGCAAGTACGGAATGTGCATGAACCCTACCTTAATACCACCCTTTTGAGCCGCATAGTGAGATACGCCGTACATGATATGATTACATACAAAAGTACCCGCCGTATTGGATACTTTTGCAGGGATACCCGCTTGATGCAATGCATTTACGATGTCTTTAATAGGAAGTGTAGCAAAGTAAGCACTAGGGCCATCAGCTACAATGGGTTCGTCCGTCGGTTGATTACCCCCATTATCTGGGATGCGGAAATCATCGCAGTTGATGGCTACGCGTTCAATCGTAATGTCTGGACGACCACCAGCTTGACCTACACAGAGAATAAAATCAGGATTACATTTTTCTGCAGCCTCTATTGCTGTTTTCACTGAATTATAACGCACAGTAGGTACCATCTGAGTGACTACTGTATAGCCCCCATCTGTATACCCTTCCATCGTTTTTACAGCTTCCCACGCAGGATTGATACTTTCACCACCAAAAGGATCAAAACCTGTAATCAAAATCGTTTTCATCATATTACCTCATAACAATATCAATTGATACTGTGAATTTAAATAGTTTAACCGAAATAGTATTACATATTGCAATACTATCAATATTTATAGTTTTCAAAACCGCACTTATCTCAATATTATGAATGCATGGTTCTTAAACTATGTAAACACCTACTATGCATTATAAGAAATAGTACATCAATAGAATGTTCAATATCAGCATCACAATAGCTACTGGAATTTGCGCTTTAATAACGCCGTACGTATCCTTCATTTCAAGAAGCGCCACAGGCACGATATTGAAGTTTGCCGCCATCGGGGTCATCAACGTACCGCAATAGCCTGCGAGCATAGCGATAGGTCCGATAATAGCAGGGTTGGCACCATGACCTACAACGAGCATAGGCACTCCAATAGCACTCGTAATCATTGCAAAGGCTGCAAAAGCATTCCCCATAATCATGGTGAAGAAAGCCATACCGATGCAGTACGCCACAACAACAAGGAACACATTATCTGCGGGCACTATGCTAGCCACCATGCCAGAAATCAACTTACCTACCCCTGCGAGGTTAAATAAGTAACCAAGAGCCGCTAACAATTGGGACAAGATAGCCGTCCAGCCGATCGCATCGAGAAGGCGACGACCTTCATGGAAGCTTTGCGTTACCTTTGCTTTTGTAATATATAAAGCCACACACAAGGCGATAATGGAGGCAATCGCAAGCCCTACAAGGGCGCCGAGTTTCGTAAAGAACCCAATGATAAACGTAATAATCCCAACGAGCAACGCAGGAATAAAGATAACATTTCCTATGCGTAATGCTTCAAGTTTTTTGAAGTCCACAGCAGATTCAAAGTAATTTCCCTTGCCAAGTTGTTTGAACAACACGATGGCAGCCATCGCAATTACGAGCCATCCGTTAATCTCTTTAGACAAATAAGACCCAAAAATAAAGGAAATCCCATATAACAGCCAGAACAAACCAGTACCTATCCGATGTTTATGCTCTTTATCAAGGAAGGATTGTATAGAGAAGATAACTAAGATGATACCAATGAGAAGGTATACATAGTCTAAGGGCTGCATTTTGTATACTAATTCCAACATATTATTTGCCCTCCTTCACTAACTCTTCCGGTGTTACAAGAATATTTAACTCATTAGGCACCAATTTACCAGCTTTCATATCGGCCTCGTCTTGAGCCACGCTAGATTGAATCGTTTTATCGAAAACAAAGAAGCGAATAACGCTAACTACATAGGCACATACGGCCGTTGGCACTCCATAAATTACCATATCTGTAAGTTCAACGGTATATCCAAGTTGCTCCATCACGCCTTTGATCAATAAAAGCCCACCTGCTGCTAAGAACAGATTTTGACCGAAGAAGTTACCAAGATTATCAGTAGATGCTGCTACACCACGGATTTTATCAAGTGTACGTTGAGATATAGGTCGCCCTTGTGCTACAGCGGCTTCACTCATTGGAGAAATCAAAGGACGAACCATGGCTACTAGACCAGACATACTGATGCCAAGTGCTACCGTCACTTGACGAACGAATAGGTAAATCATAAAAATACGCCCCGCCGTTGCAGCGTGAATCTTGCCAATCAAAATTTCTGCCCGTTCACGCAAACCGTGCCGTTCCATAATACCAATGACGGGAAGGACTAAGGCAAATAAGGACATATAACGATTCTTAACAAAAGCCTCCCCAATAGCACCAACGATATCGTTTATGCTAAGACCTGCCGCAAGGCCCGTTACAAAGCCCGCCGCAATAACCACCAATAGAGCATTAAAGCGTAGCATCAATCCGATGACCATCACTAAAATGCCTGATAAAATCAACATATGGACACATCCTTTCTATAAATTATCCATAACCGCATATAAGTGCAAAGATGCATTATATGTATATATTATATAATAAATAGTAATAATCTTGCATAAGAAAAAGCCTTGTATCTAATTTTTAGTGAATGACAACGATCAACAACCGTACCCGCAAATCACTAAGATAGATTACAAGGCTTTTATTCAGTTAATTTAACTCTTTTTTGAATAATATAGTAGTATGTTGTTTTCCTCTAAAATGAACCTTATCATACGCAGTAAATCCAAAGGATTCATACATTTTAGGCAACCAAGGATGTTCCTTAGCCGTTCCTAATGTAACAATATGTGTTTTAAACTGTTCTTTTAAAAGCTCCTCTGCATAGCCCAAGACTTCCCGTGCATACCCTTTACCTTTGAAAGCTGGCGCCGTTACAAAATGCGCAATATGCGGATATTTATCTGGTGTTGAATATTTCACCCAAGGCATGCAAAATGTAATCGAACTAACTAATTGCCCATCAATATACAAACCATATACAGGATAATTTTCAATCCACTCCTTAGATTCCTCTTCCGTAAAATCAATGGCATCGAAGCTTATGGGATAGTCTTTTATAGCTGCGTAACCATCAATTAATACCTTATGATATTCTGCTGTATCTGCTACTGTTAATTGTCTAAATTCTTTCATGGTCTTTCCCTCATATCTATATTTTTACTTACAAACTACGTATATTAATTCACTTTGTGAAAGTAATTATATATCAATACGTATTTATTTGCAATATAATTACATAAATATTACGTGAAATTTTAATATCTAAAACGAAAGTTTCACATGCAATATTGTAATCTATAACTAAAAAAACTAAGTCTCTAAAATATCTGCAGAAGGCTAGTACTGTAAGTGCCAAAAGCAAAAATATCTGTATAAAAATAAATCTAATTAAATAAAACCATAGTATATTAGACAAAAAAAACAGGATGTATCAAAAGATACATCCTGTTTTGAGCTTTCACAAGCTCGAGGGGGAAGTTAAGATATAAATTATTTGTAAATACGGGAACCGTATACGTCACGTTCGTTTTTAGATTCGTTGTTAACGCGAACACGTTCAGTTTTGTGACGATCGTTATCATCACCAGAAATACGATCAATACGGAAGTGGTTAAGACGAATGTTTTGTAATTCAGGACCGAATTCATTCAACGCACGTTTCATGTTTTCATCAATAGGCGCACCGTTTTGAAGCGCACGGTACAACATAGTTGCGAATTCGTAGCGAGTCATTTTTGCATCGCCTTTGAATGTGCCATCAGGGTAACCAACAAGGATACCATTACCAGCCAATTGGCTAATGTATTGGTAAGCCCAGTGATTTTGAGGAACGTCTGGGAATTCAGCAGTTTTGCTAGGATCGATTGCAAGTGGGTTCAAGATTTGTAACAAGTTGTTATATCTGTTTTCCATATCTTGAAGACGTGCATTCAATTCAGCGATTTCACGGCCCATAGCTACGCGGGAACGGGATTCTGGGGAACGTTTACCAAGACGAATAGATACGCCTGCGTTCAATTGAGTTTCACCAGTACCTACAGTACCGCCAACGGAGAACATTGTGTCTTCATTAGGACGGTAGAACGCACCCAATGCAGCAGCATTTGCATTGTGGTAGTGACCATAACCAGCAGCGATAGTCGATTTATCATCTGGGTTGAAGTCCAATGGATGCAATGCAGCTAATGCAGCAGAGCCTGCACCTACTTTGTTAACGCGTCTTTCAACAGTACCAACACGGTTAGTCAAGTTTTTGATATTGTTATTAATTTGACCAGGTGTGGAGTTGTTGATTTGTGTTTGTAAATCATTAGCTACGGAATACAATTGGCTACCGTTAACAGCATCTGTAGAAGTAGCGGAAAGCTCACCAGGAGCAACATTTTTAAGTTGACGTTCAGAACCAACTTGACCTACAGATACGGAACCTTTAGCTGCAGAACCTACGCCAGCAAAGCCACCGAAAGTATGACGAGCGATGGTTGCACTGCTTTGAGCTGTAGCTTCACTTGTAGTGGAGCCTCGACCTAAAGCGATAGAGTTCAAATGTGTTGCATTTGCATGGTCACCAATTGCCATAGCGTAGTCCGCTGTAGCCTTTGCATCAGAGCCAAACGCATTAGCACGCACGTTAGTTGCTTGTGCACCAGCACCAAATGCTTGAGCATGATCACCAGACGCAAGCGCAGAGGAGCCCATAGCAATAGAGTGATTATTAGTTGCTTGTGCACCAGAACCGATTGCATTAGATTTATAGCCAGATGCTAACGCTTCATAGCCAAGAGCTTGTGCACGAACTTCAGATGCCTTTGCACGAGTACCAATAGCTGTGGCCCATGTACGTTCTGCTTCAGCAGAATGACCAATAGCGATAGTATCATTCATCAACGCTTTAGAAGAATGACCCACTGCTAATGCAGAGGTACCTGCTGCAGTATTATTAACACCAATAGCGACAGAATTACTTTTCCAATCACCAGTTTTTAATGTGGCATCATCTGGCTCATTCTCGTAATCACGATCGCGGAAGTTCGCAGCAGATTCTTTTACAGTATTACCACTACCATACGCAACTGCATTGTTTGTACCTGTAACAACATTAGAATTGTCCATTACAACAGAAGCAGCGTCTACCGTATTAACAGTCGCACCAACAGCAGTGACAGCAACTAATACAGCAAACGCTAATTTTTGGGAATGTTTTATTTCTCTCATCTTACACCCTCACTAAATAAAAAATATCCATATTATTACAATACAAATTTTTATTCTCTCTATGTTCCGTCTCTCACCTCGGCCTGATCAAGTAAGTACTCTAAAATTACACAAAGAAATACCCCTATCTCAGTTTAAGAAAAATTTATATTGTCAATTACTCGCCTAGCATATCAAAGTTTTACGATATACACAACCCCTTTTTATACAACAAATTTAATCAACCTGTTCTTAGAACCCTTAAAAGTCGCTTTATTCCTGATTTTATAAGGGATTAAATTCAACTCATTATTGCCCCTTATAAGTTAAATTTTTCTCAACTTTGTAAACATTTTTTATCCAACAAACTGTATAACTTATAAATAAATAACCACCTTATAAGTATGAAAGATAGACTATCAACTCCCATCATACCTTATTCATTCTTAATTCATGAATTATTAGTGAATTAAACTATCATGTATATTAATACATGACTTTATCATTTTATTATAATTTTATATTTGTATAACAGCAGTAGATATAACTTCTTATCAATAGTAAACAAACCGTCATGAGAACGAAGTGAGAATAAAACTACTAAATACACCTTAAATTATCCAATGTTTTATGTATACGTTCTAACAAAGCAAAAAAAGTCCCCTATTTTTCAAGAAAATAAAGGACTTTCTTCATTTAATATATATGTTTATGCTAATAATGCACTTACAAGTTCTTCTGCTTTATTTAAATCAGAATCTTCGGGGTTCCAGTTACATTTGATTTCAGGTTCTACTACAGAGAAACCATATTTAGTTAACTCTTCACGAAGTACCTTTGTAGATTCACCAGACCAGCCATAGGTACCAAATACGGCAGCTTTTTTATTTTTGAATTTTAACTCACGCAAAAAGTCGAGCCAACCAGCTACAGCAGATAATACGCTGTTACCCACTGTTGGGGAACCTACAGCAATGGCTTTTGACTTAAAGACTTCCGTCATGATGTCATTTTTATTGGTTTTGCTAATGTTAAAAATCTTAACACGTGTATCAGGGGATTGTTTAGCAATTTCTTCAGCAATCTTATGGGCCAATTTCTTGGTGCCATCCCACATAGTATCGTACACAACTGTGACTTGATCTTCTTGGTACGCTTGAGACCATTCATAGTATTTTTCTACAATTTGTATTGGATTTTCTCGCCAAATGGCGCCATGACTAGTAGCGATGATATCGATTGGCAAGTTAAGCTTTTGAATTTCTTCGACTTTGGCTTTTACCAATGGAGAGAATGGGTTCAAGATATTAGCGTAATACTTCATTGCCTCTTCCCATAAACGGCATTGATCCGCCTTATCTGCCCACAATTCTTCTACAGCGAAATGTTGACCGAATGCATCGTTGGAGAATAAGATATTGTCGCCTGTCATATATGTTGCCATGGAATCAGGCCAGTGAAGCATGCGCATCTCTACGAATACCAAGGATTTACCGTTCCCGATATCTACGGAGTCTCCTGTTTTAACAGTTTTAAAGTTCCATTCTGGATGATGATATTGGCCAACCAAGGACTTAACTGCATTTTCTGTACAATAAATCGGTGTATTAGGGATTTTTTCCATCAACGCAGGCAAGGAACCACTGTGATCCACTTCGCCGTGATTACATACAATGAAATCAATCTTATTCAAATCGATTTCCGATTCCAAGTTATCAATGAAATCAGAGGAATGAGGTTTCCACACAGTATCGATGAGGACAGTCTTCTCCTCTTCAATCAAATAGGCATTTTGGCTTGAGCCATTATTAATACTGTAATCAGAACCGTGGAACTCTTGCAATTCCCAGTCGATTTTGCCTACCCAAGAAACATTGTTTTTAATGTGCTTTCTCATAATAACCTCCATTTTCTGTGAAAGTTGACGTGCATAACTCAGATTTTTTTAATGAACCTATAAAGAAACACGAATGATAGAAGCAACTTTCACCGATAATACCAAATATATGGCCAAATGTTATATCAATGGATACAACATAAATCGGTCATTAACTATAGTTTTATTATATCGATATCACACAATTAAGTCTGTACCTGTAGGTACAGTTTTGAGAATTATTCTAAATGAGATGTTGGTTTTAAACCTGGGATAGCTTTATAGATATATAGAGAAATATATCCATCAACTAGGCTATGAACGACTGTACCACCGCCGACAAGAACGAACACAACGTAAACGAGATCAATATTTGGCATTGTAGTTGTCGTATAGAACAAAAGGCAAGCTAACACTTCGCCAATAGCGTGAATAATGCCGCAGACGATATTGAAAGCGGTAAAAGATAAGCCCCCAGTCAATACAGAGGGATGATGTTTAATGTAGTACGCCCCCATCAAAGCAAACATCATATGAGAAGCAGCCCGCATAACGATAACGATGGGAAATCCTGCTACGAAAAATCCAAGTGTAGATCCCACTACTACGCAAGCCGCCATCTTTCGAGATAGAAACATGGCCAGAAATATAGGAACGTGACTCGCCAATGTATACGATGCCGGTGGTATCACTACTTTCAAAGGCATCACGATAGGAATCATAATGGCTAGCGCCATCAATAAGGCAGTAATGGTTAAATTTCGATACATCGAAGAATTCATAAAGGCCTCCTCATTATCTCTTTCCAATACATCTACTAATACAATCATTTAATACAATTATCTGATTCACTACAAAACTGCTAATCAAATAATTCTAACCCTATAGACAAGGCTAGTAAAAAATAAGGAAACATAATCTCTCCTGCAAAAAAGAGAGGGCCTTTCCCTCTCTTTTTTAATGACACTTATAGTCGTTCGATTACGGCTTGCGCCATTTCAGTAGTACCTACGCGTTTCAAACCTTCGCGGTAGATATCGCCTGTGCGGTAACCATCAACAAGCACTTGTTCCACAGCATTTTCAATAGCGTCAGCCACTTGAGGCAAATCAAGGGAATGACGGCACATCATAGCAGCGGACAAGATTGTACCCAACGGATTTGCCAAGTTTTTGCCCATAATGTCCGGTGCAGAACCGTGGATTGGTTCGTACAAAGCAGTACCAGTACCCATAGATGCAGATGGTAAAAGCCCGATGGAACCAGAGATTACAGCGCCTTCATCGGATAAGATATCACCGAACAAGTTTGTAGTAACGATAACGTCGAACTGTGCAGGATTTACAACGAGCTGCATTGCGGTATTATCTACATAAAGGTAATCTGTTGCGATATCCGGATTGGCAGCGGCTTTCTCTTGCGCAATTTTGCGCCACAAACGAGAAGAAGCCAATACATTCGCTTTATCTACGGATACAACCTTTTTATTGCGTTTGCGAGCTGTTTCCATAGCGATATCCATGATGCGCTCTACTTCGTAACGGCTGTATGTTTCTTTATCCCAAGCAAACTCGTTAGCACCCTCACCTTGCGCCTCTTCCCGTTCACCAAAGTAAATGCCGCCAGTTAACTCACGAACGATAACGAAATCTACATCTTGCACGAGTTCCTTTTTAAGCGGAGAATACTCTTGCAAGGATGGATAGATTTTTACAGGACGCAAGTTACAGAACAAACCAAGCTCCTTACGAAGACCTAGAATTGCTTTCTCAGGACGGATAGAAGGATCGACATTATCCCATTTAGGACCGCCAACAGCACCCAACAATACAGCATCAGCCGCTTTACAAGCCTCGATCGTATCCTCAGTCAAAGGCACACCGTATGCATCGATAGACGCACCGCCCGCTTTCTTATCAATCCAATTAACCTTTACATTGGCTTTCTCAAAAGCCACATCGCATACAGCCTTCGCTGCCGCAATAATCTCAGTACCGATACCATCACCAGGAATCAATACGATACTCTTTTCGCTCATATTACCTCTCCATATAACAAATGTCATAGATGAACTACAAACTCATCTTTCGTTATTCCACCGTTAGAAATCTATATAGACGGTGTCGAGACTTCACACGCCCAAAAGCCGAATACTCGTCTCTCCTTCAAATCCTGCGCCACAAATTCATTCAAGATTTTAGTAGCTGCTAGGTTTTTAAAGTTTTGACCAAAACCGAATAATAAAACACGTAGATCCGAGGTGCATGCGCTAACGCGACTTTAGCAGGTCAAGGCTATGCCGCAGACCGTTAAGCTAGTGGAGCGGCAGCGCATCACCGAGGATCAGCAACGTAGTATTATTTGCGATTTTTCGCAAAGTTTACAAGACCACCAGCTGCCGCAATATCTTGAATGAATTTTGGCAACTCAGTCCCTTGGTATTGTTCGTTCTTAGTCAAGTTGTACACGATGCCTTTAGACAAGTCTACGCCAATCGCATCACCAGCGTCAATGCGATCTACTTGTTCGCCGATTTCAACTACTGGTAAACCGATGTTAATAGCATTGCGGAAGAAAATACGCGCAAAGGAATGTGCCACGATAACAGGCACGCCTTTCGCTTTGATAACGCCCGGTGCGTGTTCACGGGAGGACCCACAACCAAAGTTTTTGCCTGCCACCATGATTTCGCCAGTTTTCACATTAGGAGCGAATGTCGTATCAATATCTTCCATCGCATGTTCAGCCAATTCGTTCCAGTCAGCAATCGCCAAGTAACGAGCCGGAATGATTACGTCTGTATCTACATCGTCGCCGTAGCGCCAGATTTTCTTGCTTTCAAAATCCATATTAAACCTCCTCAGGGCCTGCAATGCGGCCTAATACAGCACTTGCTGCCGCCACGTATGGGCTTGCCAAGTATACCTCAGAATCAACGTGACCCATACGACCACGGAAGTTACGGTTTGTCGTGGAAACAGTGCGTTCCCCTTCGGCCATGATGCCCATGTAACCGCCTAGGCAAGGCCCACATGTTGGAGTGGACACAGCACAGTCAGATTGAATGAAGATATCCAAAAGTCCTTCTTTCAACGCTTGGTCGTATACATCTTGAGAACCAGGGATTACGATGCAACGAACGAATGGAGCCACCTTGCGACCTTTGAAGATTTCCGCAGCTGCCACTAAGTCTTCGTAACGGCCATTTGTACAGGAGCCAATGATTACTTGGTCGATTTTAATATCTTTGTCAATTTCGTTGATGTAATGCGTGTTGGATGGCAAATGTGGGAAAGCTACCACTGGTTGCAATTTGGACAAGTCGATTGTAATCGTTTGAGCATATACCGCATCAGTATCTGGAGCGATTGGCTCAACAGGACGATTGACACGGCCTTTGATATATTCTTCAGTAATTGCATCATAAGGGAATACGCCACATTTGCCGCCCGCTTCGATAGCCATGTTACAAATTGTAAGACGGTCAGCCATAGTCATGTGTTGTACGCCGTCCCCAGCGAACTCAAGAGCCATGTAACGAGCGCCATCTACGCCGATTTGACCGATTAAATCGAGGATTACGTCCTTACCAGTTACCCATTTGTTAGGCTTGCCGATAAGCTCAACTTTAATAGTTTCAGGTACTTTGAACCAAGTTTTACCTTCTGCCATAGCAACGCCCGCATCAGTGGAGCCTACGCCTGTGGAGAACGCATTCACCGCACCATAGGTACAAGTGTGGGAGTCAGCACCGATGATCATTTCGCCAGGACCGATAAGACCTTTTTCTGGCAAAATAACGTGTTCAATGCCCATTCTACCTACTTCAAAGTAGTTCGTAATGCCATGTTCGCGTACGAAGTCGCGCATTACCTTAGCTTGAGTAGCAGATTGAATATCTTTATTCGGTGTAAAATGATCAGGCACCAAGTAAATTTTATGGCGATCAAATACAGGTTTTCCAATCTTCAAAAACTCTTTACGAGCCGGTGGGAATGTGATGTCGTTCATCAATACCGCATCCAAATGACATTCGATGATTTGGCCTGGTTTTACAACATCAAGACCCGCATGGCGAGCCATATTCTTTTCAGTAATGGTCATACCCATATTATTCTTCCTCCTGTTGTTCTAGCTCCATAGCTAGGAATACTGAGTTTACTGCATTAATATATGCATTTACACTTGATTTAACGATATCTGTGCTGATACCACGACCATGGTACAAGCGACCGTTATATTCTACCTTGAGAGTTGCTTCCCCAAGGGCATCTTTACCGGCTGTGATAGCGCGGATTTGGTAATCTTTCAAGCTGATTGGCAAGCCAACCACACGTTCAACCGCTTTGAGGGACGCATCTACTGGACCATCACCAACGGCTGCATCAGCTTTTTCACCTTCTGGAGTCATAAGACGAACGTCAGCATAGGCATAGCCTTTTTCACCCAATTTATAGTATTGAGCCACGAGTTCGAACGCTTTTTTGTGATGTAAGTTATCTACTACGAGGGCTACGATATCATCATCGTATACTTGTTTTTTACGGTCTGCCAATTCTTTAAATTTAGCGAAGAGGTCGTTGATTTTCTCTTCTGTGAAAGATTGGAAACCAAGTTTTGCCAAATGATCAGCGAAGGCATGACGACCGGAGTGTTTGCCCAATACGAGGTCTGTTTTTTCAGCCCCTACGGACTCAGGAGTCATGATTTCATACGTTTCAGGATTACTCATCATACCATGTTGGTGAATACCAGACTCATGAGCAAATGCATTAGAACCCACGATTGCTTTATTTGGAGGAACTACAACGCCTGTTAAACGGCTCACAAGTTTAGATACTTTCGTAAATTGTTTTGTATCGATGTTCACTTGGAGGTCATCGAAATAATCATGGCGTGTTTTAAGAGCCATTACCACTTCTTCAATCGCTACGTTACCAGCCCGTTCACCTAGACCATTAATTGTGCCTTCTACTTGGCGTGCACCTGCTTTAATAGCGGCTAACGTATTCGCATTGGCAAGGCCTAAGTCGTCATGGCAGTGAACAGAGATAATTGCATTTTCAATTCCTGATGTATGTTCTTTAATGTAGCGGATTTTATCACCGAACTCATTAGGGTTCATATAACCTACTGTATCTGGTACGTTAATAATTGTAGCGCCACCAGCAATTGCAACACCAAATACTTGGCATGCGAAATCTAAATCAGAGCGTGCCGCGTCTTCACCAGAGAACTCGATTTCATCAACCTTACCTTTTGCATATGCCAATACGGATTTAACCTTATCCAATACCTCTTGGCGAGTCATTTTTAATTTATATTCCATATGAAGTTCGGAAATAGCAATGAATACATGTAAACGGCTACGTTCCGCATCTTTCAACGCATCAATCGCTTTTTGTACGTCCTTTTCATTAGCACGAGCCAACGCACAAATTGTTGCACCTTTGACTTCGCGTGCAATCGTTTGTACCGCTTCAAAATCTCCAGGGGATGCCGCTGGGAATCCAGCCTCGATTACGTCGATGCCTAGACGTACTAGGCCTTTCGCAATTTCAATTTTTTCAGGAGTTTGTAAAGATACACCTGGTGTTTGTTCCCCATCACGAAGGGTTGTATCGAAGAAATATACGCGATTCTGTTCCATAATAGCCACCTTTTCTATCCTCATAAAACATAACACTTTATTATATCTATCCATAGTGAAAGTTTGTAAAATCGCCAATGTCGACACCATATATAATCTGTGACTTACTAGACTTTCACAAATAAAAAAGCCCCTCAGAACAACTGTCGTTGCTCAAAGGGGCGTTATATTCATAACACGGTACCACCCTAATTGGGACTCGTTTCGGGTATAACGGAACCACCGTCAATGACTACTGCTGTATTCGCCATCAAAGCTCACGGGAGAGTGTCAGCGTACAACCTCTATTGCCTCGCACCAGCCGGCAACTCTCTGAAAGCAGGATTTGTAAACCTTTATACCCGTTCATCGCTTGATTTAAGATATAAGGGTATTGTACTGTATTCTATAGACTTATGTCAATTAAAATAAGATGAATATAATTTCATAAAACTCATCGTTAGTAGTTAGTCCACTCTAAATCATCAAAATCATTCTTAATGAGTTTCTTCTTCTTTACCACTTGGTTCGTTAGCTCAATGCGTTCATTAACAAAGGAAATATCTGTATACCATTCCTTTAAGTTAGCATATACTTCACGCGTTAAATCAATAATTATAGTTTGAATTGGATTCCATGTTTTACATTTTACAGACTCGACCATAACCATGCTACTACCTATGAAAGTAACATCTCTACCATAAATCCAAAATGGCAATACCTTATCTTTTATAGAAATAGAGTATATAGCATCCCCATGAGGCGGTTCCGTTTCATATTGTGCACGTATCTGGTACTTTTCCATGATTTCACTACTACCATTTTCTATATATGATAGCTTTGAAATCTTAAAATTTTCTAAGTTCATAAAAACTCCGTTATTTTTAATATCAATTACCACCTACAGATGTAATCAAAGATCTAGCCCATCTAACAGAAACTGGCTCATTAAATAAAAACACATGGTTCTGCTCATCATATTCCCAAGCTGCTAAGTAAACGGCGACATCCACCATTCGATAGGTTATCGTCATCCCATTTACAACATCTGTTTTCTGAGGCAAGTAATCCTTATAATCGCCTGCAATATTACCTGATAGAGTCGATACACGATACTTAATATACTTCGGCATATCATCTACACGGTCAAAATATCTCCCTTTTAAAAGCTCATGATAGGCATACACGACTTGTAATACATCGTGATCCACAATAGATACATGTACAGGACGTAATCCCCCTAATCCACTTGGCAAATGCGGTTTAAAGTTCAAATGTTGCTTAGCCTCATATATAGTATCAAACACCTCTAGCGATTGACCTTTACGAGTGCTTTTATAATCGCTATCAGTTATAGTACAACTACCTAGGCCGTCAGGACATGGAAACTCATTTCTGTCACCATAGGGCTGGTCATAAATAGAATTACCATTAAGACGAAACCGCATCGAGTCATCTGCGGAGGCAACATTGATGGAACCTATGAAAGCCAACACAGCCAGTGCACACACAACATTTTTCATGATACATTCCCCTGTAAACAAACTACATTTATTAAGTAAATTATATCACCTAAAATTCTAATATTTTTATATTCTTATATTTATAAGGATTTTCTCTACAGAAAAAGAAAAGCATTTTGATTGCAAAATGCAATCATTTGATTGCGAATATAAATTATTTGCATTACAATATAAGTAACAGGAGGTGATACTATGGCTAAAACAGCCTCTATCAGTTTGCGTATCGAGCCAGCTGTAAAAGCACAATTAGAAGCATTATATGCTAGCTTTGGCATATCCGTAACTGATGCGATTAATATTTTTCTCCACACATCACTAATGGAAGGTGGATTTCCATTTCAACCTAAACAACCTCGTTATAATGCAGAAACAGAAGCTGCTATTCAGGAAACGAAAGATATATTAGCAGGAAAAGTAAAAGCAAAATCATATGCTAATGTAAAAGAAATGATTGAGGATTTAGGATTGGAGTAATCAGTTATGTTGAGATTAGTGCTTAGCAGTAAGTTCAAAAAGGACCTAAAGCGCTCCAAGAAACGCGGTAAAGATCTCAATAAACTCTATTCAATCATCACTAAATTACAGAATCAAACGCTATTAGATCCTAGTTATAAAGATCATCCATTAACAGGAAACTACGAAGGCTTTAGAGAATTACACATCGAGCCAGATTGGCTTCTAATTTATGCAATTAAAGATGATATGTTAGTATTATCTTTAACTCGCACAGGCAGTCACTCAGATTTATTCTAACCAAGTTAAAGAGGAATGCGAAAGCATTCCTCTATTCTATTTCCCCAAAAAATTTAAAACAGCTATCATCATAAATCTATCACATTTGATAGTATCTATCGTAAATTATTCTACTATTCAAAATTACTGTAGATGCTATAATGTACTCAACAAAAGGAACAGGTGCTCATATGATACTAAATGCACTTTTCCAAAACTATAGTTAGTAGTTTATAAAAGGAGATCATCATGACACATACACAATTAACACAACTCGTACAAGCTTTATTAGATGCTCCATCAAGCAATCCTACAGTAAAAGAATTCGCTCAATCTTGGCTCGATGCAGAAGGCACAGAAAAACAAGCAGCGCTTACAAAACAACTCGTACCATTAGCAGAGCAAAATATTGCACTTATCGACGAAACAATCGGCTTTGCAGGCTCTAAATTAGCTACACAAATTCTTGGCGAAGACGGTGCCGCCAATCTATTACAACACGCTAAAGATATCAAAGCACAAGGCGCAGAATTCTGTGACTGCCCTGGTTGCGTAGCATGTAAAAACGTTATCGACTTAAAAGCAGAGATTAAATAATCATATAAGCTACATAGTATCTATTGAGTGGATATCTACACATTGTAGATATCCACTTTTTCATATAAAAAAGCCCCTGTGTCAAACTGATATGTACCCATTTTCCTGGACACATATTATTTACTAGCCTAAACACATGGAT
>NZ_CALLVP010000044.1 GCF_938010505.1 uncultured Veillonella sp.
TTGGCAATAGCTTCATAGTCAGATATTTTCAACGATTTCATGGACCCCTGCGAAGGTCTAACACCTGGCGTCCGCGGCGCTCCTGGCATAACTACCAACAAATTAGAGCCTAAGCTTGAAATAGAATTTTCAATATCTTGCTTTACTCCATTACCAATAGATACCAATGCAATAACGGCAGCTACACCGATAATGATACCTAACATGGTCAAGAGAGATCGTAATTTATTTGCAACCAAGGAAGCCCATGCCATTAAGAAACTTTCTTTATACATTAGGCACCTCCTTTAGAGGAGTTATATTAGGATTAAGCGAGTCCTCTACAATTAAGCCATCATTCAAGACCACGTTACGACTAGCATACGTAGCAATGTCCGGTTCATGAGTAACGAGAAGAATCGTACGACCTTCATCATGAAGACCTCGAAAGATATTCATAACATCGATTGTCGACTTGGAATCAAGATTCCCTGTCGGCTCATCGGCCATAATAATAGCAGGATTATTTGCTAAGGCACGAGCAATCGCTACACGTTGTCGTTGTCCCCCAGACAACTCGGATGGCAAGTGATCCATACGATCGCCCAAGCCCACAGACTGCAATAGTTGAGAAGCCCGTTCAATGCGCAACTTTTTATTTACACCGGCGTAAATCATAGGTAGTGCTACATTTTCAAGGGCAGTTAATTTTGTTAACAAATTAAAATTTTGAAATACAAAACCTATTTGTTTATTACGCACATATGCAAGCTCATCATCAGATAAGGTAGCCACCTCATCTCCATTAAGCCGATAAGAGCCCGTTGTAGGGCGGTCCAAACATCCGAGAATATTCATAAAGGTAGATTTACCGGAGCCTGATGGACCCATAATGGATACAAACTCACCCTTATTGACAAGCAAATCAATGCCATGTAGAACAGGTACTGATAATTTGCCATTCACATAGGTCTTTGTAATCCCTTGTATGTCAATTACTGTTTGGTTCATAAGCACCTACCTTTAGAATGGTCCAGCTACATTATTCTTTGGCGCATTCACATCACCACTCACGATGATTTCGTCACCTTCAGACAAACCTTTTAGAATTTGAACATTAGTATCCCCAGTTACACCTGTAGAAACAGCGGTACGTACTGGTTGACCATCTTTTATAACATATACATACTCGCCTTGTTTATCCGTACGAACGGCAGTAAGAGGTACAACTAATGTATTTTTAATATCTTCACCAAAAATTGTGGCACGAGCCGTCATAGAAGGTAAGAAATTGCCTGAAATATTTTCAGGAATTTGAACTTTAACCGTATAGTATACTACGCTCGTACTTGTAGCACCCATGTTACCTTTTGTACCCTTTGCAATTTCAGCTACATAACCTGTGAAGGTTTCACCTGGCTTAGAGTCTACAGTAAACTCTACTTTAGCCCCTTGTTTGATATTGCCAATATCTGTTTCATCTACAGTAAGATAAATCTCTAAATTTTTTAAATCTGCAATGGTAGCAATAATCATTTGTGTGGAGATACCAGTACTAATAGTTTGACCTGCTTTTAGTGGTGTACCTACAACAGTACCAGACATTGGAGCTGTAATCGTAGCATCACTTAAATCCGCCGCAGCACGTTCATAGGTAGATTTAGCACGTTCATAAGCTGTTACAGAATCATCATATGTTTGTTGTGCAATAGCATCTTGAGCCGCCAAAGATTTATAACGATTCATATCAAGTTCTGCTTTAGCCAAAGCTGCACGGGCATCATCAACAGAAGCTTGTAATTGACGTGTATCAATGTAAGCGATAACTTGCCCCGCCGTAACTTGATCATTCTCTTTAACTAAAACTTTTTCAAGTTTACCAGCAACATTTGTAGAAACATCTACATAATTTACAGGGTTAATAGTACCTGTGGCACTGATACTAGTTTTTACATCACCTTTTTCTACCTTGCCAGTAGTATATAAAGTTTGTGTTTGACTTGCATTTAGACTATCTAAGTAGAAATATGTGCCGCCACCAAGAACACAAAGAACAACCGCACCAGTCACTATGCGTTTACGATGCTTTCGTAAGAACTCTTTCATTATGATCTCCTTTTTTAAAGATGAAGATATATTAAAAAGATATTAATTCTATATAAACACATATAGTATTTTTAAATTATACAGCACCAATTACTTTTATGCAATATAATTTCATTATTGAATAACTTATGATATATAAAAAAAATGGCCCTTACGGGCCATTAACTGCTCAATATAGATAATAATCTATAATCCATCTCATTAATTGGGAATTCAAGTCGTTCTGCCTCTTCATAAGATAGTGCGCGAATATGACCATCTATATACCCTACTAATCGATTATCTACACCACTCATCAAAAGATTAAGACAGGCTTCACTCATACGAGCCGCTAAAATAGCATCAAATGCCGATGGGCCTCCACCACGTTGTAAGTATCCTAACACGGTTAGGCTAGGATCAAATTCCGTATGCTCCTTGATGAAAGCTTTCACCTCACCACTGTTATAGGCACCTTCCGCAACTAGGATAACACTATATTCCTTACCCCGAATTTGTGTTTCCTTTAAGTGGCGACACACCGCATGTAAAGGCATTGGATTTTCAGGAACTAATACTATTTCCGCTCCACAGGCAAGACCAGCTTTTAATGCAATATGGCCGGCTTTTCGCCCCATGACCTCTACAATAGCTACACGTTCATGGGAGTTTGATGTATCACGAATACGACCAACTGCATCAACTACCGTATTAAGAGCCGTATCATATCCTATCGTATATTGCGTGCCACCCATGTCATTATCTATAGTACATGGAATAGTCATAGTGGACATGCCAAGTTTAGATAAACTTGTAGCACCACGCATGGAACCATCCCCACCAATAACGACCAGATGGTCAATGTCATGAGCTTTCAAAATATCATAAGCTTTTCGTTGAATCTCTTCATTTTGAAATTCTGGAAAACGAGCCGTTTTCAGCATCGTGCCACCTTGTGTTATGATGCCACCAACGTCTCGATTCGATAAGGGAAATATCTTTTCCTCAATAATACCTAAATAGCCACGCTCAATGCCAAACACTTCAAAGCCTTCATATATAGCTTTTCTAGTTAGCGCTCTTATGGCGGCGTTCATTCCAGGTGCGTCTCCGCCGCTTGTTAGTATTGCGATTTTTCTCATATCCATTACCCCCTTGTGGTGTACGTTTTTTGGATATACTATCTGCCTTACGTTCTTTATCCGTTTGATAAGAAGTCTTTTTTTTATGACGTTTATCATACCGGACTTTATTAGATATTGCTTTATCTGATACTACTTCAGTAACTTCTTTTATTCTACTTTGATGATTATTAAATTGTATTTCACTAGATGCTACTTTAGCATCCACATCGTTTGTATCATTGGGTTGACGTCTTGCTTTAAATTGCACATCTGAGGCCTCTAATTCGTCCTCGATACGATGTATGAAATCATAGGTCCGACCATTTGTTGTGTCTAGTACAAAATCGCACTGCTTATACACGGGCTTCCACGATTGTATCATAGCATGTACAAAGGCATTTACATTATTATAGTCCATAGTTGGTCTTTTCCCAACGCGGCGATTCACACGACTCACAATACGGAATTGTGCAGCTCGGATGCCAATAATATAAGAATATTTTTTTAATACCTTTAAGGTGCGATGTTCAATAGGAAAATTACCACCTACAGAAATCACTGCTTCGTGGTATAAGCAAACCTTTTTTAGTACATCCATTTCAGCACGGCGGAATGCTTTTTCTCCTATCTTTTTAAATATTTCAGCAATGGGCAACCCAAAACGACTTTCTAATACGCGATCGGTATCTACAAATTGCCACCCCTTGCGTTCCGCAAGGTTCCTGCCAAAGTGACTTTTACCACTTCCCATAGAACCGATAAGCATAATATTGCGTTTTATTATCATGTATCATGTGCCCCTTATTATTACATATCCTTCATTGTACTATAAAATGACACAAAAACAAAGACAGACTATAGACATAAAATCTATAATCTGTCGCTATATAATACACCTGATTTTAATTAAGGCTTTACAGTTGATTTGACTGCACAGTGCACATAAACCACATTACCTTTACGTTCTATATCTTCTATTTCTATACGGCGTGAAGGGTCCTTTTGTTCAACAGTATTAATCCAGTTAATCATACGCTCTGTACTACCTAATAGCGTTAATTCTAGTATACCTTCATGCTCATCAGTACTGACAATCATTAATGGCTCTCCTTGCAAGGAATCAAAAATACTTGTATAAGAACTTGTATTAGATGTCTTGTTCTGTGTAAAAGATGCTAATAGTTTTGCTTCATTAGACACTATATAATCCGACTCAGCATTCATTTGTATAAGATAATTATCTTGTTGATTTTTTATGTTATTATTTTTTTCATCTAAATAGATATGCCCATATATAGAAAGGCTAATGAGCATCCCCCACAATACTAGAACCAATAGTATTCTCTCGATCTGATACGTTGTGCTCTCTTTTAGATCCATCCATATGGAATGTATAAACACCTTTATCTGCTTTAACTGTTCCATGACACTCCATCCCTACTAATTTTTGTTGGAGAATAGCAATAAATTTGCGACATACTTCATCACTTGTACCTATACCATCCATACTAATACGTCCCTCCTTAACACTAAGATGTTGTAAACTAATATGTTCTGCCATGGCGGCATCAAGAATATATACCACCAGAGTATTAGGTAATATATCAAACTGATTTTTAGGGAGTTTATTCTTTATTATCTTATTTCTTATTTCCATTAATTCACCGTATTGTTGATGTATTTCTTGATACTGAGTATTTGCTTGCAATTGTACAAAATCTGTCTTCTGATTTTCATAACTACGATAGCTTGACCAGCAACTATATAAGGTAACAAATCCTACGATAACGTATATAAAACTTATCCCGTAAAGAAAGTATCGATAGGTGTGCCATAAACCATGCCATCGTAACGAGCGAGGCATTAAGTTAATACGTCTATTCTTACCATCCCAATCCAATCCATTTAAGCCCCCTTGCTGCCATACCAATAGCCATATCCCAATCTATTTGTCCTTGCTTGCAACGATTACGACCTCGACCTAAGAATAATAATGGAATATATTCAGTTTCGCCATACATGGAGATTATGCCTTCCATATCTGTCCGTTCTTCGTTTGTTATAGATTCTAACCCATACATTCGAACCCCCTGAATCTCATCCATACCAAAGTCTTGTAACCTCACTTCTAACTTATCCATAGCTTCAGCTACATCGCTACCTGTAATAGGTACCGTACACTCTTGAATGCATATATCATTCCACCAAAGCCATAAATGCATGGAGCCGTCTTCCACAACGCCTGTTACAGTACCACTACGCCGCATCAAACAGTAACAAATAGGAATAGGCCAAAAATCAATAACATCAACGGGTGCATAAGTATCTCGTATACCTTGTTTCAAAAGTTCTAGAGAATGTCGATCTACAGCTACCATAAACATATGATAATTATGGCGTGGATATTCCCGACGACATGCATCCATTTGGAAACTATCCCCATCAAAGCTAAAGTAGTCTTCTACATTCCACTTTATGAACTCCTTCATATCAAAATCGTGGGGATCATAGGGTGCCACATGCATTTGTGTATCGATATTAGCAACAATACTATAGGCTCCTTCATCTAAATCATATGTTTCTATAAACTTTGTAACGTCTTCATCAATAGGTCCCGTACGCTTCATTTCTAACGCATCAGTAATGACCATTGTTTTATTTTCTATATGGGCGGTAACACATACAATATGTTCATCAGTTATACATACTCCAGAATGTATTTTCTTTTTTCGTTTCATAGAATCACCTCAATAAGGTTTTACCTTTATAACATGCATATGTTTTTCTCTATCTACGGTCACATACATATGTACACGACTCACGATTTCACTATTCTTCAGTCTTCCATAACTCATAATATGACGCGGATTATCTGTTGAGCTGTCCGCTTCAATAGTAATCTCTACATTTTCATCATCTATCACAACTAGTTTATTTTGAAAGTCCCATACATTTCCTAATTTACAATAGCCAACAAACCAATGAGCACCTCTTTGTGCCGCGTAATGAGCTTCTTCCAAATGCAATTCATCTACCACATTACTTTCACATATTTGTCCTATACGAAGCCCCATAAAAGCTAATAGTAATAAAAAGGACATCGTAAGTATCGCTATATATGTAATAAAGCCCGCGTTATGGGCTCCTATGTTCATGACTTGTCTCCTCTTTACTTTTATACCAATCATAAATAGCACTCTGCCCAATAGAGACCTCATATATGGTCAGTCCTCCATAACCACTTGTATATTTCCTATCATTAACAAAACGATTGTTAATATACCAGCGCAAATATACGGTCCCATTAGTATCTACACTAAAAGGATACTCCTGAGTATAGCCCACATTTCGTTTATCTGTAGTTCCTACAATTCGACTGCCACTAACAGGTTGCAAACTACCATCTGTTAATTTTCTGTATAGTGCATGACGTTGTACGGTTAAAGTTGTACGCTTTGTATCGTGAATATATAAACTCTTATTATGGTCTTCTACACTAACCTTCACAGGGTTCCATATCATTTGAGCCACAACCATACGTCGTGTATATCGACCATCCTCCATCATAGCTACACTATCCAGTAATTTAGCATCCCACATAACTGCATAAAATACGATGCCTAACAATATGGTAAGAACTATGACAGAAATCGTCATACTAATGAGCGTAGAATACAAAATAAATCCCATATTATTTCTATTCTTATTCATATTTTTATTCTTATTTTTATTTCTATCTGTTATAAGATTCTGCTTGTATTCTTTATCCTTTCCAATTACCTTTTCTATATCCTCGCCCTTCAATGTATCCCCTCCAAATCAACTGATAGCGAGTAAACAATAGATTGATTATCGATGGCATCTACTGTTAATCGTTGTAAAGATACACCTTCTATCACTACAGGCTTTATATGTGTTTTATAGGTAATTTTTTCACTAGGACTCATAGTGAATTGAGAGTTATATACACCTACTTCTATTGTTCCAGTTTTATAGTAAGAAGCTTTGGCCCTTTCTAAATACGTTATTGTATCTTGCAATATATGATCCCAATAATACGCCTTATATATCGTAAGAGTAGCCATCCAAAATATAGATAATACAATAGGTAAAATGAGCATGATTATAGCAGCTGATATTAAAGCATCGCCATACATAAATCCTTCAGTGCACTTCTTCCCACCTAATACGCCCCGTTTGTACAGATATCCAGATGCGATTTTTCTCACCACTTTCACGATCTTTTAAAATAATTTCTGTCCCATCATAAGGTAAGCCTAAAGCTGAAAAAGAAATAATGGTCATAGACCGCGTGCTCTCAATATTTGGCGGCAATGATATGTTTACCGTATGATGATTGGCATCTTCCTCTAAAGTGTAACTATCCTTATTTAATATAAAAAGCATTCTCCCTTTACCATTAGATTTATGCCCTAGCATAGACCAAAGTTGAACTTTCTTGAGCATATACACCACCTCTTGCGTAGTACCATTTAAGGTATATCGACTAGGTGTTATTACAATAGGTAAAGCAATAGAGATGAGCAGTAAAATTAAACCAAGCGTAATAATCCATTCCGCCAGTAAAGACCCACTTTGACGATTTATAAGTTGTACCTTAACCATTGGTAAAGCACCTCCATATAGGAACCCCCATGTAAGGCACACCATCCACCAAAGCATAGAAAGGGACCAAAAGGGATGTATCGATTACGATAACCTGTTAGTAAGAGATAGAGAGAACCAACACAAAATGCTACGTAAAAGAAACATATAATTTCCCATGGCGAGAGCCACATTGCAATAGCAGAAAACCATTTAATATCTCCTATGCCAAAACCTTTATGGCTGATCAAACGAAGTCCATATGTAATAGCTCCTACGCTCATAACACTTAACATGGTTACTAACATAGATTTATCATTTATATAGCTATACATAATTCCCCCTATTACAAGAGCTAGTGCTCCTTCATCGGGCAATATATAGTAATGCATATCGATGGTAGCACCTGCTATGATGATGAGTGAAAACGCAGCATACAAAGCAATGTGAGTATAAGGTATTGCTTTCAATGAAAATATAACAGGCAGAACTATAGATGCTATATATACAATGAGCCCTATTACATAATTGGTCCCTTTCATACCTTGTCCTTTCATATATCTAACAAGTGTACTTCTTAACCTATACAAAACAATTAAGGTACACTAGGTGCTTTAACAACAACAGATTTTGAGGTCCCACCACTGACTACTTCATAAGTAATAGTGTATTCTTTTCCTTTTGCAGTCTTAACATGTTCAGTAAGATAACCTTCCTTATATAGATTTTCTACTGTTGGAGGTGTATCGACATTTTTATCAATCATATACAACTGAGTGGCATTTTTTATAATTTGAATATCTGCTGTTTCCTTAGCGTTTCGAGCTTTATCAGCAGCAGATAAGAATTGTGGCATCGCAATAGCTGCTAGTATAGCAATAACTGCCACTACAACCATTAATTCAACGAGAGTAAATCCGGCTTTTCTCGATTTTTTAAACCCTTCTCGAACACTAGAAATATGTAATCGATCTACGACCCATTGACCGCACATTTCTAATCGATGATTCATTCCATGAATCATATACATAACAGAATTCATAATATCCTCCTTTTTAATAGTTAAATAGTAACATTGTCTATTGCCCTCCTAAGTTGGCAATGGACGTAAATAAGGGATACATAACAGATACAACTAATACGGCTACACCAATTCCCATTACGGTTAGTAGAATCGGTTCCAACAATCGTTCTAAACGAGCAATATATTTTGAAAGTATAGATTCATAGTAGTATCCACAGTGGTTTAACATTTTTACTAATTCGCCACTCTCTTCTCCAATGGAGATCATTTGCCATATAAAAGAATTTCCTATTTGACCACTACGCAAACTTTCTTCAAATGAGTGTCCTGATAATAACTTTGCTTCCACCTGTTCACTACATTCAGCACCATATATATTCCCCCACAAAGGGCGAGTGATATTCATGGTGTGAATAATAGAGATACCAGAATCTAGTAAGAGAGCCCAAACTTTTAACATGCTTGTATAGTACACACAAGTACTCCATTGGTATCGGTGAGCCAATAGCCAAAGCCAACGATGTACTTTACACTTTATACTATGTTGTTTATAAGCAAATGCTAATGAACCTATTACAACACAATGTATAGCTATTACCATTAGAGGATGCGATTTTAACCCTTGTCCTAATACAAAAAGAGCTCGCGTCATCAAAGGTAATGTAATATGCATAGTGGTAAATACATTTTCAAATGAAGGAATAATAAACAATATGGTGACTAGAAAAAATATATTCATCATTAAAAGAAGAAATAAAGGGTAAGAAATAGCACTTATAACCTTTTGTTTCAGCTGCCTCTCCCAATCATAGTGACGGGATATATATTGTAAACTTTCACCCAAGGTGCCCGCTGCTTCACCACTTTCTAGTAAAGCCAAAGCAATAGGAGGACATCCTTCACTTCGTAAAGCTTGTGATAAAGTCTGACCACGCTCTATGGATTCATATAAAGCTGTATAGAGTAGTCCTCGTTTCCCCTGGCAGAGTAACTGTAAGGCACGCCGTAATGGAACACCAGATTCAATGAGTAGACCTAATTGATAAGTCACATCTACCACCATAGTATGATTCCATTTATGTTTCTTTTTTTCATCCTGCAACGATATCCTATAAATTTTATAGCCATCTCGTTTTAACCGTATTGCAATTTCCTGTTCTGAGTCACCCCACATCAAACCTTTTTCTGTTTTATCTTGATTATTTTTTACGACATATTCATAAGCCTCCATATATCCACCTACGATAATTGTTGATCAAGCAAGGTATGTAATTGTTGTTGAGCTCCATATTGTGCCTTTACATCTCGCACAGCCATTTCTAATGTTTTCATTGGTAGTTGTGTTTCTTGGATAGAAATGATTTGTGGTTCCTTACGGGTCCGTATCAAATTTGCTACTGCATGGGTATTTAGCAAAATATCACGAATAGTAATGAACTTTTTATTCCATCGAAGTAAACGCTGACATATAACGGCACGTAACACTTGAGATATTTGATTGCGTACCTCTTCTTGTTGCTCCCCAGGAAACAGTGAAATCATACGATGAACAGCCATCACTGCACGCTGTGTATGCATGGTCGCCATTACAAGGTGACCAGTCTCTGCCGCATGAAGTGCCGCTTCAAGAGTTTCACGATCTCGAAGTTCGCCTACCATAATGACATCCGGATCCTCTCGTAAGGCATCTCGAATACCATCTGACATAGTATTGATATCAGCACCTAATTGTCGTTGATGTATTAAAGACTTCTTAGGTGCAAACTCAAATTCTATGGGGTCCTCTAAGGTAATAATGTGCCGCTCCATAGTCTGATTAATGTAATCAATACAACAAGCTAAGGTAAAACTTTTACCACTGCCTGTAGGTCCACAAACAAGCAATAGACCATCATGTGCTTCACATAATTTTTGTAACAGTTGCCCCTCACTATTGTCATCTAACTTTAGTTGTTGATGACAGAGTAATCGTAATGTACCACATATAGTCTGATTAGCTCGATATAGATGAATACGGATCCGTACACCACAACAGGAACAAGCCTCATCAAGCGACTGCCACTCATAGGAGGCTATACCACAACGGCGCAAGATATCCTCGATTAATTCTGTAGTACACATAAACGAAGTAGCCTTTAATCCATCACCATGTCGCAAATAGATAGGCTGCCCACATTGTAGATGAATATCTGTTGATGATAATTGTATTGCCATTTCTACAATAGTTTCTAAACTTTCACTCTTACAACATAAGTCCACAACGATGCACCTCCTCTATAGATGTAACATGCTGAGATACGGCCTCACGAGCAGACTCTTCTAATGACAATAATAAATGTGTTTCTAATTGGTCCCAATGAGCCAAATTAGCTGGTATTTCTAAGTATTCAAATAAAGCAGTCCGTCCTTGATATACTGTACCATCGAATTTTCGTACTAGCCGTTGTGCAATAGCTCCCATTAATGTAGCCCGTATTAAATACGGCTCTACGCCCATATCCATGAGTCGCGTTACAACGCCTATAGCTGTATTGGTATGTATAGTAGATAATACGCGATGCCCCGTTAAAGCAGACTTAACGGCTAACTCTGCGGTCTCCTTATCCCTAATTTCACCAATCATAATCGTATCTGGATCTTGCCGTAATACAGACCGAAGACCTTTGGCAAAGGTAAAACCAATCTTTTCATTAATACCAATTTGGATAGCCCCTTTTATTTCAGCCTCTACAGGATCTTCTAGACAGATTAACTTTGTTTCCTCTAGATTAAGCATACGTAACATGGCGTATAAGGTGGCGGTCTTACCACTGCCAGTCGGCCCACAAATAAGCAACAAGCCATAAGGACGTTTCAATAATTGTGCAATATGCTCAAAAATATCTGTTCGCATCCCTAGCCCTTTTAAATCTTTATGGCTCCCTTCATTCCCCATAAGGCGACATACTAAGGTTTCTCCGTATAGGCTAGGCAATGTAGACACACGCATTGTTACAGACTTATCTTTATGACTCCAAGCCCAACGACCATCTTGGGGTAAACGCTTCTCGCTAATATCTAGAGAACTACACACCTTGATGCGGTTGATAATGAGTTCAGCCTCCTCAAATGATACAGTCATGTAATGTTGCAGCAGTCCATCTTGTCGTAACCGAACATGAACACCACTTTTAACGGGATCAAAGTGGATATCGCTTACATGGTGTTCTAAGGCATACAAGATAATATCGTCTAATGTTACGTCTACATACATGGTCACCTCCAATACCTTGCGGTATGTTTTTACCTCACACTAGCGTATGGCGTTATAGGTTTCGACATCAGCCTCTAAATCCCTCTTTTATTTTTAAAAATCCACGAAGCGAAAACTTTTCTATTTTTAGACATACAAAAAAGGCGCCCCGAAGGGCGCCCTTATTAAACTGTTAGATATAACGTTTCTTATTTCAAGTTATAAAAAACATCATTACCTTTATATTGTGCTGTTTCATATAACATTTCTTCAATACGAAGTAATTGATTATATTTTGCTACACGTTCAGAACGAGCTGGTGCACCAGTCTTAATTTGACCAGCATTTACAGCTACAGCAATATCCGCAATGAATGTATCTTCTGTTTCACCAGAGCGGTGAGAGACTACGCAAGTATAACCAGCACGTTTAGCAAGTTCCATAGCATCGAAAGCTTCAGTGAGGGTACCAATTTGATTAACTTTTACTAGAATGGAGTTACCTACACCAAGTTCAATACCACGAGCCAAACGTTTTGTGTTAGTTACAAATAAATCGTCACCAACAAGTTGTACGCGATCGCCAAGACGATCTGTCAACAATTTCCAACCGTCCCAATCTTCTTCAGCAAGACCATCTTCGATGGATACGATTGGGTATTTACCTACTAAGTACTCATAGAAGTCAACCATTTCAGCTGCTGTTTTAACTTTACCTTCACCAGCAAGATTGTATACACCATCTTTATAGAATTCAGAAGATGCGGAATCAAGAGCCAATTTGAAGTCTTTACCAGGTTCATAACCAGCAGTTTTGATTGCTTCACAAATTACCTCTAATGCTTCTTCATTAGATGCCAAGTTTGGAGCAAAACCACCTTCATCACCTACTGCAGTACTAAGACCTTTATTGTGAAGTACAGATTTTAAAGTATGGTATACTTCTGCACAGCTACGAAGAGCTTCTGCAAAGGATTCAGCGCCAACAGGCATAATCATGAATTCTTGGATATCTACGTTATTGTCTGCATGAGCGCCACCGTTCAAGATATTCATCATAGGAACTGGTAACTCTTTTGCATTAAAGCCACCAAGGTATACAAATAATGGCAGATCCAAAGATTCAGCTGCTGCACGAGCTACTGCCATAGATACGCCAAGAATTGCGTTTGCACCAAGGTTAGATTTATTATCTGTACCGTCAAGTTGCAACATCAAGTTATCGATTGCCACTTGTTCTGTAGCGTCATAACCGATAAGAGCAGGACCGATTTTAGCATTTACATTATCGATAGCTTTTAAAACGCCTTTACCTAAGTAACGAGATTTGTCACCATCGCGTAATTCTACGGCTTCAAACATACCTGTGGAAGCACCGGATGGAACAGCCGCTGTAGCAATAGTACCATCTTCTAAACATACTTCAACTTCAACAGTTGGGTTACCGCGGGAATCTAAAATCTCTCTTGCAATGACTTGTTCAATTACTGCCATTTTTTCACCTCATAAAATCTAATAGACGGGTTGTCTTTTGACAGCCCTAATATATATTGAGCTATATCATACAAATAGTTATAACTCTGATTAACTACCAATATAGTGAAAGCTCTATATTATGCTTTATGCACTAAACTATGTCCTGTCATGGCTGTTGGTTGTTCTATACCAGCCAAGTCTAATAATGTAGGCGCAATATCACATAGTTTACCAGCTTCTAATGTAGCTGTTTTAAGTGTGTCGCTCATTAAAATTAAAGGAACTAAATTCGTAGTATGTGCCGTATGCACCTTACCGGTTTCATGGTTGACCATAAGCTCAGCATTGCCATGGTCTGCTGTAATCAACAGATGACCATTTTTGCTGCGAATAGCCTCTACAATACGCCCCAAACAAGTATCCACAGCTTGAACTGCTTTAACAGCGGCTTCAAAGCTACCCGTATGACCGACCATATCTGGATTAGCAAAGTTCAAAATGATCATATCATACGTTTCATCTTGAATTGCTTGTACAACCTTATCGGTCACTTCATAAGCACTCATTTCTGGTTGTAAGTCATAGGTTGCAACTTGTGGGGATTTTACGAGAATTCGGTCCTCACCCTCAAAAGGTTCCTCTTCACCGCCATTGAAGAAATATGTAACATGAGCATACTTTTCTGTTTCTGCGATGCGCAATTGACGATAACCGCCAGCACTTAGCACTTCGCCTAATGTTTCAGATAATGTATCCTTTTCATACACGATATGTACCGGCAAACCGTCCTCGTATTTAGTCATAGTTGCCATATACAGAGATAGTTGTTTCCGTTTAAAACCATCAAATTCAGGTAGTACTAAAGCTTTTGTAAGTTCTCGACCTCGGTCTGGACGGAAGTTACAGAAGATGACAGCATCACCATTTTTGATGGTTCCTTCACCATCAATGACTGTAGGAAGAACAAACTCATCTGCTGCATCTTTATCATAGGACTGTTGCACGGCTTCACAAGCAGATGCAGCTGTTTCACCTTGACCATTTACAATCGCATTGTATGCCAACTCAACACGATCCCAACGATTATCGCGGTCCATCGCATAGTAGCGACCACTCACAGTAGCAATCTTGCCACAGTTTAACTCAGCCATATACGCTTCTAAGTCTTTTAAATAACCTTGTGCACATTGCGGAGCTACATCACGACCATCGAGCAAAGCATGTACATACACATGCTCGATCCCATTATCATAAGCTCCTTTAATGACTGCCTTAATGTGATCTAAGGAGCAATGCACATTGCCGTCTGAAACTAGGCCTATAAGATGTAAGCTTTGCTTTTTAGCTACTTCGTATAGTTCCTTCATAACAGGACGATTATAAAACTCACCGGACTCGACATCTTTAGTAATACGAGTCAAATCTTGATACACGATGCGACCAGAGCCAAGATTTAAATGGCCTACTTCAGAGTTCCCCATTTGACCTTCTGGAAGGCCTACCGCAAGCCCTGATGCTTCTAATGTCGTATGTGGATACGTATCCCATAATTGATTAAAACAGAGCGGCTTCGCCTGTACTACAGCATTGGTTGTATCTGTTTGATCCCCCAATCCAAAGCCATCTAAGATGACTAGCATTACGGGAGCCTCTAATTTAGCCATTTCTAACCTCATATTAAGCGCTTACTTGATTCGCCGCTTTAATAATATCAATAAATTCGTCAACCACAAGGGATGCACCACCTACAAGAGCACCATCAATATTAGGCTCTCCAAGAATTTCTAATGCATTTTCTGATTTAACGCTACCACCATATTGGATGCGTATTGCCTCAGCAGTTTCACTATCGTATAAAGATCGAATATAACTTCGAATTTCTTTACATACCTCTTCGGCTTGATCAGCCGTTGCTGTCTTGCCAGTACCGATAGCCCAAATTGGTTCGTACGCAATAATCAATTGACTGACTTGCTCTTTAGGAATATCAGCCAAAGCCCCTTTAAGTTGTGAAGTAATCCAGTCAATCGTATGACCAGTTTCACGTTGTTCTAAGCTTTCACCAACACAGACTATAGGATTCAAATTATGATGAAATGCACTTTTAATTTTTGCATTTACCGTCTCATCTGTTTCGCCATAATATTCACGGCGCTCAGAATGACCGATGATTACATAATTAACGCCTACCTCTGTAAGCATAAGTGGTGAAATTTCACCAGTGAACGCACCAGCATCATGATAATCCATAGTTTGTGCGCCTACTTCAATAGCTGTATTTTTCGTCAATGCTACCGCACGTTCGATAGCTGTGAAAGGCGGACATACAACAACATCACAGGATAATTCCATATCTTGTAACACGCTGTTAAACGCTTCAATCAAAATTGATCCAGACGCAATGGTGCCATTCATTTTCCAATTCCCTGCAATAATGGGTTTTCTCATATTATGCCTCAGACAATGCAGCAATACCTGGTAGGATTTTGCCTTCTAAGAATTCTAAAGATGCACCACCACCTGTGGAGATATGGCTAATTTTATCCGCTAAGCCACTTTTCTCAATAGCTGCCACAGAGTCACCACCGCCAACGATAGTCATCGCATCAGATTCAGCTACAGCTTTCGCTACTGCATTCGTACCAGCTGCAAAGTTTTCCATTTCAAATACGCCCATAGGACCATTCCAAATAATAGTCTTCATTGGCGCCAATGCCTCTACATAGAGTTCACGTGTTTTTGGACCAATATCTAATACCATCCAGCCATCTTCAATTTGGTCAACATCAACGATTTTAGTATTAGCATCGTTGCTGAAAGCATCTGCTACTACAGCATCAATAGGTGTTAATAATTTAGCACCTGCTACGCGAGCTTCCATAACAAGGTCTGTAGCGATAGCTTCTTGGCCTTCTTCAAATAAAGAGCTACCAATGTTGCAACCTTGTGCTTTAATGAACGCATTAGCCATGCCACCACCGATGATCATTACATCCACTTTAGGCAAAAGGTTAGAAATAACAGAAATTTTATCTGTTACTTTTGCACCACCAATGATTGCCGCCATAGGTGTTTTAGGATGTACAACAGCTGCACTCAATGCGTCGATTTCTTTTTTGAGTAAGAAGCCTGCAGCCATAGGAATGTAATCAGCAATGCCAACTACAGATGCCGCATTACGGTGAGATACACCAAACGCATCGTTGATTGCTACGTCCGCAAAAGATGCCAATTGTTTAGCAAACTCAGGATCGTTTTTAGTCTCTTCGTTGTGATAACGCAAGTTTTCAAGCATCAATATATCGCCAGGTTGTAATGCTTTCACAGCTTCTTCAACCTTAGGACCAATGCAATTATCAACAAATCCTACAGGTTTGTTGATAAGCTCAGATAAATGTTTAGCACATGGTGCCAAAGACATTTCTGGCTTACGTTCCCCTTTTGGACGACCAAAGTGAGAAGCAAGGATAACCTTTGCGCCTTGCTCTACTAAATAGTTAATGGTAGGTAATGCACTACGAATACGAGTGTCATCAGTGATGACATCGTCTTTCATAGGAACATTAAAATCAACACGAACAAATACTGTTTTATTAGCTACTTGTAAACCTTCAATTGTTTGTTTCATCAAAGCCTCCTGATTATAAGCCTTTGCTTGCTACGAATTCGGCCATGTCGATAAGACGTTCGGAGTAACCCCATTCGTTGTCATACCAAGAAACGATTTTAACCATGTTACCATCCATAACCATTGTTAAATCAGCGTCAACAATGGAGCTACGAGGGTCAGAACCAAAGTCGCAAGATACTAATGGCACATCAGATACGCCAAGGATACCTTTTAATTCACCAGCTGCTGCTTTGCGGAATGCTTCGTTAATTTCTTCTTTAGTAGCTGTTTTTTCAAGTTCGCAAACTAGGTCAGTTGCAGATACATCTGGAGTAGGAACACGCAAAGCGAAACCATCAAGTTTACCTTTCAATTGAGGCAATACCAAAGCTACTGCTTTAGCTGCACCAGTTGTTGTAGGGATGATGGACATAGCAGCTGCACGAGCACGACGAGGGTCTTTATGACGTGCATCAAGAATTTTTTGGTCATTTGTATAGGAATGAATAGTAGTCATCATGCCGCGTTTAATACCGAATTCATCGCATAATACTTTAGCGAATGGAGCCAAACAGTTTGTTGTGCAAGATGCATTGGAGATGATATGGTGTTTTGCAGGATCGTACATATCTTGGTTAACACCCATAACCATAGTTAAGTCTTCGTTCTTACCAGGTGCAGAAATCAATACCTTTTTAACTGTAGGTTGTTCTAAATGAACTTTTGCTTCTTCTGCATCGCGGTATTTACCTGTACATTCAATTACGATTTCTACGCCTTCTTCAGACCAAGGTAATTTGGAAGCATCGCGGTCGTGGAATACGCGGATTTTTTTGCCATCAACGTAGATATTTTCTTCGTCGAATGTTACTTCGTTAGGAATTGTACCGTGTACGGAGTCGTATTTTAACAATAATGCAGTACCTTCATTATCACCAGTTGCATTAATTGCTACAACCTCAACGTCAGGATTATTAATCGCTGCGCGAACTACACATTTACCAATACGACCAAAACCGTTAATACCAACTTTTACTGCCATTGTTAAATCCTCCTAATAACAAAAAATATTCTAACTAAATTTCAATTTAAAATTTATAACTACTAATTCGCCTATAAGGCAGAAATTTGTAACAATTGACGCATCCCCTCCGCTGCTTGCTCATCGATGATGAGTATACCTTTCTGACAAGCTCGCATCACACCTATGATAGCGCTCGCTTTTTCTTGTCCACCAGCTACAGCAATAACATTAGGAACCTTTGCTACATCTGGAAGTGATAAACCAATATTATTAGTAGAGTAAATCAACTTACCATCAATATCACAATATTGGCCAAGTGCTTCACCTACCGCATGATTATCCACCAACTGCTTACGTACATCATCAGCAATATGGCGCTGATCTGCCATGCGCATCGCCGTACCAATACCAAACAACAACACGTGAGTCCTACTAATGAGGTCTCCAATTTCCTTGATTTGCGGTTCACAAGTCATGAGCATATGTAATGAGTCTTGTGAAAGTCCATCAGGTAAATGAAGCATCTTATAGGACCCGCGAAGCCTTTCAGCTAAAACAGAAGCGATTACATTAGCTTGGTATTCCACTACCTCACCGACGCCACCACGGGCCGGCACTACAATAGGATTAAATGGTAAAATAGGCATTTCTTCAGCTACTGCTGCCATGGTGCTACCACCACTAATAGCGACTACTGAATCAGGTTCTAATAAGTCTTGCAACAATTTAGCCCCTGCGAAGCCTAGCTTTTTGACCATCAATGTTCCTTCTGTAGGTGTAATAATTACCCTATCAATATGAAGTGCTTCAGTCAATCGATGTTCTAGCTCGTTAATACGATCTAGCTCATTTAAAAAATTTCGTAATTTTGGAACAATAGCTTGTCCCTCATCAGTGAGAAAAATCCCCGGTTTATAAATGTCTACAAGACCATTAGTACGCATTAACTCAATATGACTTCGTACGGTTCGCTCTGGAAGGTCCGTTGCGGTAGCTAATGTCCTACGGCCTATAGGCTCTTCATAAACAAGGTGGTTTAGTATTTTGTATCGTTCCTTCAATACGCTAACAATTTCAGGAACAATACGTTCACATATCATTAGAAATTCGTTCATCGGGTCCCTCCTTTACCCGTTGGGATTATATGAATCGTTTTTCGTCCCATGTGAACAAAATCCGTCCCACCTAAAATAAAAAAATACCTTTACACTTGTATTGTATACCCTATGTAAATTTTATTCAACCCTAAATAGCAGAAAACGACATACTTTTCAGGTAACATTTTATTGTTTTAACCCTAATAGTATGTCGTTTATGTATATATTATTTTGTACCAAAGATACGGTCACCAGCATCGCCTAAACCAGGCAAGATGTAACCATGATCATTAAGTTTTTCATCTAATGCGGCTACGTAAATAGGTACATCAGGATGTTCCTTATTTACTACTTCAACACCTTCTGGAGCTGCTACAAGGCACATCAATTTGATGTGTTGTGCACCTTTTTCTTTTAATAAAGTAATCGCTGCTGCTGCACTACCACCAGTTGCCAGCATTGGATCAGTTACGATGAAATCGCGCTCACTTACATCAGATGGCAATTTACAGTAGTATTCTACTGGTTTCAATGTTTCAGGATCACGATATAAACCGATATGACCAACTTTTGCGGTTGGAATCAAACTAAGCATACCATTCACCATGCCAAGACCTGCACGAAGAATTGGAATAATACCCAATTTTTTACCTGCAATGCGTTTACCAGTCATTTTAATTAATGGTGTTTCTACCTCCACATCCTCAAGTGGTAAGCTGCGTGTAATTTCATACCCCATCAACATAGTAATTTCATCAAGTAGTTGTCTGAAGTCTTTAGAGCCTGTTTGCACATCACGCATCAATGTAACTTTGTGTTGAATCAATGGATGTGTCATAACATTAACATTCATGACTGACCTCCTATAAAACAATATACCTATCTCATTGTAGCTTTTTAACTATCATAATTACTCTATCACAGATTAGAAAATCATGCCATAAAAATATTAAAAGGGATGTGCCAAGGCACATCCCTTCTATATTACTTATAGGCTTATATGACTATAAATATGTTATTAATGTAATTAATCCAATAGATTAGTACAATGGATACGCTTCACAAAGTGCAGCTACGCGTTTGCTAGCTTCTTCATGAACGGCTTTATCTTCAGGATTTTTAAGAACTACTGCGATAATATCGGCAATTTCTTCCATATCTTTCACTTGTAGACCACGAGTTGTAAGAGCTGGTGTACCAAGACGGATACCACTTGTAACAAATGGGCTAGCTGGATCAAATGGAATTGTGTTTTTATTACATGTAATACCTACTTCATCGAGTAAGTGCTCTGCCTCTTTACCTGTTAAACCTGTGCTACGAACATCTACAAGCATAACGTGAGTATCTGTACCACCAGAAACGATTGTTAAGCCTTTATCTTGCAATGCTGCAGCCAATGCTTTTGCATTATCGATGATTTGTTGAGCATATACTTTGAAATCTGGTTGTAATGCTTCGCCTAAGGCTACAGCTTTAGCTGCAATAACATGCATCAAAGGACCACCTTGGATACCAGGGAAGATTGCTTTGTCGATTGCTTTAGCATATTTTTCTTTGCAAAGAATCAAACCACCACGAGGACCGCGCAATGTTTTATGAGTTGTAGTAGTTACGATATCAGCATATTCTACAGGATTTGGATGTAAGCCTGCTGCTACAAGTCCAGCAAAATGAGCCATATCTACCATGAAAATAGCATCTACTTCATGAGCTACTTCAGCCATTTTCTTGAAGTCGATTTGACGGCTGTAAGCACTACCACCAGCGATAATCAATTTAGGTTTTGCTTCCAATACGATTTTACGGAACTCCTCGTAGTCAATTTGTTGTGTCTCAGCATCTACACCGTAAGGTACTACATTAAAATATGTACCAGATACATTAACTGGAGAACCATGAGTCAAATGACCACCGTGGGACAAGTTCATACCCACAATAGTGTCCCCAGGTTGTAATAATGCGAAATATACACCAAAGTTTGCTTGAGAACCAGAGTGAGGTTGTACGTTAGCATGTTCAGCGCCGAACAAGCGTTTCGCACGTTCGATAGCCAATGTTTCGATAACATCAACGTTTTCGCAACCGCCATAATAGCGTTTACCAGGATACCCTTCTGCATATTTGTTAGTCAAAACGGTCCCTTGCGCTTCCATAACCGCTTGAGAAACAAAGTTTTCAGAAGCAATCATTTCTAATTTATCGCGTTGACGTGCTAGTTCTTGATTGATAACAGCTTGAATATTAGGGTCTTGTTTTTCTAAGAAACTCATGAGTATCCTCCTCGTATAAAACGAATATATATAGGTAATGATGTATTACTTTTCCAATGCTTTTATTTTCTCTACACGGCGTGCGTGACGACCACCTTCGAATTCTGTTTCCATAAAGATGGTTACAATATCGTTAGCAAGGCCTGGTCCAATAACACGTTCACCCATAGTAAGGATGTTCGCGTCATTATGTTCACGACATGCATGGGCAGAGAATGTATCATGGCAAAGAGCAGCGCGAATGCCCTCTATCTTATTTGCTGCAATACCGATACCGATGCCAGTACCACAAATCAAAATACCGCGATCTGCTTGACCAGATACTACTGCATTTGCTACAGGTACGGCAATATCAGGATAATCGCAAGAATCAGCTGAATAACAGCCAAAATCCTCTACTTCATGTCCCAATGCACTCAATACTTCTTTAACGGATGCTTTTAAATGTAATCCGCCATGATCACAACCAATTGCAACTTTCATAATTTCATCTCCTATGCTTTCTGAGGGGCTGATTTAAGGCCTACCTCTACTAAGTGATAAATTTGTTCCGCACATTGATTATATACGGTTTGATCAGATCCATAGGGGTCAGTAACATCACCATCTTCACCACCCCACTCGGAAATCGTTTTGATTTTGCCTTCCTCAAACGGGAATTGGCGGAGTAGTACAGATTTGTGATCTTTCGTCATACCGATGATTAAATCTGCTGCATTTACGAGCTCCATCGTTAGAGGTCTCGATTCATGGTTGGAAATATCAGCAATGGAATGGACAGCTAAAACTGCTTGTTCAGTTGGTTTTGCTCCATAAGCGGCAAATAAACCAGCCGACACAGTCGTTACATCCTTATGTTGCTCCGCTACAAGGGCCCGTGTAATACCCTCTGCCATAGGACTACGGCAAGTATTACCGGTACATACAAATAAAATATTCATAATAACATCCTTACTCAATCACATTTTGTGATTACTTTATACATTATAGCAAATCTATCCAATATGTAAAGACATATTTCTATTATCAGTGGACATTTATAATATTAGAAAAATTACTTATAAATGATATGATGACCAGATGCTTTTTCCATTCGATTCATAATGGCAACACCGAAACCATCATCATTAACACCTTCTGATAAGATTAGGGTAACATGATTCTCGTTAAAATGTAATAGGCTTTTGTAAAAGTCATGCCCCAATGCTAACGCATCTCCATGATGACCAAAACAATGGCACATAAATCGTTTATCCTCTTTAATTAGTTCATACGTCTCATGACTCACTAAACAGCCTATAGGCCCTGCAACCCCTGTTGAAAGCTCTTTAAAGGTATATGCCACAGCTTCAGGTCTGCCTACAACGACAGTCATAGGTGCATCGGGAGCATAATGGGTATACTTCATACCTGGCGCTTTTGGTTTAGTCGCTTCATTCACTAAAGCTGTATCATATTCTACGGTAGAAACAACGGCTTCTAGTTGTGCCTTTGTAATCCCACCTGGTCGCAAAATGATGATTTTATCATCATGTACCTCTACTACAGTAGACTCTACGCCAATGATACAAGGACCAGCATCTAAGATATAGGAAATGCGACCATTCATATCATTATATACATCTTGTGCAGTAGTTGGGCTTGGGCGCCCAGAAATATTAGCACTTGGCGCCGCTATAGGTATGCCTGCACGCTCTAATAATGCTCGACATACAGCATGATCGGGACAGCGAAGTGCCACACGTTCTAAACCACCTGTTGCACGGTCTGGAACTAAATCAGACTTAGGCAAGGTTATTGTCAGCGGACCTGGCCAGAATGCATCCATCAGGGCTTGCGCCGTAGCAGAAACACCTCTTACCAAAGGTTTAATACTTTCACTATTAGGAACATGCAAAATCAGTGGATTATCAGAGGGCCGTCCTTTGGCAGCATAGATTTTATCCATTGCCTCCGGATCTAGACCATTAGCACCTAAACCGTATACAGTTTCTGTTGGTATAGATACCAATTCACCGTTGCGCAAAGCACGGGCTAAGGTATCTATATCTTGTTCTGATGGATTTGTAATAATTTTAGTATCCATATTATCCCTCATAGACAGCTGTTACTACGCGGTTATGACCACCAAGGTCAGCTATAAATTGAATTGTCGAATATTGACCTGTTTCTTGTAATAAAGCGCCTACCTCCTCTGCTTGATCAAAACCCACTTCAAAGGCTACGCGACCATTAGTGTTTAAATAACTACCACACTCTTTAGCTAAGATTCGATAAAACTTAAGTCCATCTTCCCCACCAAATAATGCAATATGAGGCTCATTTAATACATCTAAAGACAACATCTTTGCATCGCCAGTTCGAATGTATGGAGGATTAGAAACGATAAGGTCAAATTTCTCATTCTTTCCACGTAAAGCGGAGAACATATCAGATTCATTAAACTGAACTCGTTCAGTTAGATTAAAAGATTCCCTATTCTCACGAGCCAACGGTAAAGCATCGGTAGAGATATCTAAACCTACACCCACCGCATTTGGTAAATAATGCAACAAGCTCAGCAATATCGTCCCAGGACCAGTACATACATCAAGGATACGCATATTGCTATCTTCAGGATACGTACCTAGTATATGTTCAATCAATGTTTCCGTATCAGGTCGTGGAATCAGTACCTTATCATTTACCTTAAAAGTAAGGCCCATAAAATCTTTTTTACCCGTAATAGATGCCACAGAGTATCCCTTAACTCGTTGTTGCACAAGCGGTCTAAAGGCATCTAACTCCTCTTGAATTAGAGGTTGGTCATAGTGAGTATATAGATATATACGATCTTTACCTAAAACATGAGAAAGCAGTACTTCCCCATCAAGTCGAGGTGTATCCATCTCCTTGCTTTGAAAGTACTGCTCTGTCCACTGGAGAATACGACCGATTGTCCAAATCTCCTTATGCATTTGTATTAGCCTCCTGCATTTTTGCTGCTTGGTCAGCAGCATTTAAGGCTTGAATTACCTCATCTAAATCACCATTTAATACAGCGTCTAATTTATAAAGTGTTAAGTTAATACGATGATCTGTTACGCGACCTTGTGGGTAGTTGTATGTACGAATACGTTCACTACGGTCACCAGTACCAACTTGGCTCTTACGATCCGCAGCCATGCTAGCTTGCGCCTCTTGTTCAGCTTGGTCTTGCAATTTAGCACGCAATACGCGCATCGCTTTATCTTTATTTTTAAGCTGAGAACGTTCATCTTGGCAAGCTACTACGATACCAGATGGCAAGTGCGTAATACGAACAGCGGATTCTGTTCTGTTAACGTGCTGACCACCGGCACCACTAGCACAGTAGGTATCAATTTTAAGGTCTTTATCGTTAATTTCGATGTCTACATCTTCCATTTCCGGTAATACCGCTACTGTTACAGTAGAGGTATGTACGCGACCTTGTGTTTCTGTAGTAGGTACACGTTGTACGCGATGTACACCAGACTCAAATTTCATCTTAGAGTATACACTTTCACCATCAACAGAGAATACAACCTCTTTAAAACCACCCAGCTCAGGGACGTTAGAGTCGATTACTTCACAGCGCCAGCCTTGGCTTTCTGCATATTTTGTGTACATGCGGAACAAGTCCCCCGCAAACAAAGCCGCTTCATCGCCCCCTGCACCACCGCGAATTTCGATGATAATATTTTTATCATCATTAGGGTCTTTAGGCAATAATAGAATTTGTAATTGAGCTTCTAATTCCTCTTTTTGAGGTTTCAACTCCTTCAATTCCTCTTGTGCCATTTCACGAAACTCTTCATCCATGGATTTATCTTCGATAACTTCCATTGCTTCATCAATGCCAGCTAATACTTTTTTGTAAGTACGGAATGTTTCAACTGTTTCAGATAATTGGGAATGTTGACGTGTCAATTTACGCCATTCATCTTGGCGAGCAATGACTTCAGGGTCACTGATACGCTGCTCAAGATCCATAAATTTATCTTCAATAACTTGTAATTTATCAACTAACATGTTTATTCCTCTTCATATGCGTCACTCTCAGGAGGACGAACCTCTTCTAGAGCTCGTATAGCTACTTCAATTTGATCATCTTCTGGCTCACGAGTCGTCATGTATTGTAATACAAGACCTGGTTTAATAATAGCTTTCACAAAGGAATGCTCACTACGCCCAGCAAGACGAATGACCTCGTACGCAATACCAGCTACCACTGGCATGAGAAGTACGCGGCTCACAATACGTTCCAACAAATTAGGCCATCCTAAGAAGGCAAATACAAATATACTAACCACCATAACGATAAGTAGGAAGTTTGTACCACATCGCGCATGTAAGCGACTTTGTTGACGAACGTTTTCTACAGTTAGAGGCAAATCTAGTTCATAAGTATGAATCGTTTTATGCTCTGCCCCATGATATTGAAAAACTCGTTGAATATCCTTCGTGAGACCAATCCCCCAAATATAAAGTAGGAAAAGAACTAAACGAATGACACCTTCAATGAGATTTAATACTACATGATTATCCTGTACACCAGGAATAAATTTTACGATAAATGTTGGCAATGCCAAAAATACAGCTATCGCAAAAATTGTTGAAATAACCATGGTAATGGCAATTTCACTATTAGACATTTCTTCCTCTTCATCACCAGCGGCCTTAGCGGAGAAGGATAAAGCCTTCATGCCAATCACTAGAGATTCATAGAGAGCTACACAGCCACGAAGAAATGGTTTTTTCAAGATTGGGTATGTGTCAACAATGGATTTAGTAGCCTCTTTTTGGACTACAATAGTTCCCGCAGGCTCACGCACAGCTGTTGCCGTATAGCCAGGGCCTCTCATCATGACACCTTCGATCACAGCTTGTCCACCGACAAACTTTTTAATACGTTCTGCGTTCACAAGAGCTCCTCTCATAAACAAATATAGGCAGAGCCCATAGCCCTGCCAATAGATGCTGCATTACATGACAAATTATTTGCCGTAACGTTTGTTAAATTGTTCAATACGACCACGAGCTTGAGCTGCGCGTTGTTGACCTGTGAAGAACGGATGACATTTGGAGCAAACGTCTACGCGAAGGTCACCTTTTACAGAGCCAGTTTTGAATGTGTTGCCACAACCGCAAGTTACTGTAGCTTCTTTATAGTCTGGATGAATACCTTGTTTCATTCTATACACCTCTTTCCAGCAATCAATATTATTCTTATAGATTATAGCATGACATATGCCCAAATGCAAGTTGTCAATGCTATTCCTTAGAGGCTTGTTTTTCTTCAATAGACTCCGCTAGGATAGTCTCCAGGTCGCTTTCATTGAGGATATCTCGCAATGCAATAAGCTCCTCTAAAGAAAGGGTAATACCCTTTTTCATGCTTGTATATTCACTATCCCAAGCACGAAGATCAAACTTAGGATTGTATTTGCCCCAACTAGTACAAGTTAATTGTTTTTTCCAACCATCTTTATCTTCAGATAAAGTACCGATAACTTTGAAGATTTCAAAATTGATAACTGCCATGGTGCCTCCTTTCTTACACATTCGTGTAGTATGTTTCATACCTACTATATTTAGTAGTTCATATTTTTTAGGATACGATATATTTTAAACTAAAAGCTTAAGTTTTACAATTAGTTTTTATAGTCACTGTAATCTTCAATATCAATAGATGTTGTTGGTGGCATTACTTGTGCACCTAATGTATCTACTGTTTTCTTCCAGCTCTCTGTTGCTGCTGTTACAACGTCAATATACGCTGCATCTGCGGCCTGAACAGATTCAATTAATTGAGCTTCGTCTTTTACATCTAATACGCGACGACGTACACTGCTAAGCAAATAACCGAAGGACTCATTTGTTTGAACAAGCATAGAAATTTCTTGAATCAATGTTTGGCCAATTGTACTGCAGAAGTACGCATACCACATATAAGCAAGCTCTGCATCTGGGAACATCCAGTAAACATCATCTGTAGGTGCTTCTGTTGTAATATCTACGTCTACATGATCTGTATGACGTTTGAAAGTAAGGAAGTATGCTCCACTTTCAACTAGAGCATTACGACCTAATTCAGATACACGACTATCGATGCAGTAAATGCCATCTTGACCTAATGCCACATCTGTTTGACCACCTGGCAATAAGATAGAGCGCAAGGATAAACCATAATTCAACACTGTAAATACTGGTAATTGAGCAAATACACCATGAGGTAATGGAATATAATTAATCGCTTTCCACTCTTCTCCTACGCGTTCACGAAGGCCAACGCGCATCTTTTTAACCTCATATTTACCGTATACGATTTCATAGGCCCCTAATGGAGTCCACTCACGGATGGCTTCCACACGTTTTTGGTTCAAAAAGAATTGCAAGGCCATATTGTTTAAGCCCAATTGATTTTGTGCCATCGTAGCAGGTAAGAACAATTGCGCAGTCCCTTCTGGTACCAAGTTATGTAAACCATTAGCCACTTCTTCTACAATATCTTCAGAGGATTGGAACATGCCCACAGTACCTGTAAAGATATGGTCAAAGTAACTGCGATGTGGCCAATGATTAATGATTTGAGCCATTGGATATAAACGAGATAAGATGCTATAGCATACTGGAGATGCTGTATAGAGAACAACCTTTTTATCTTCATAAGCTTGAAGAATTTCTTCTACCATACCAGCATATTCTTCTACATAGGCGTAAAGAACAAGCTCTCCTGTTTTACTATGCGCTTCAATACTTTCACGAACAGGAGTTTCCCAAATGGTACCTACATCTAAACCATCTAAGATGCCAGTGTCGCTAATGAAGTCAAATAATTCAACTTTAAAGGACGGGCCATATAGATTTTGGAATGTATTTAAATCGTATGGTACTGGACCAAAGGACTCCACTGTAGATTTCTCAGCTAAAGCATATAGATCCTCTGGTGTTACCCCCCACTCACGGGAGCTAGCATTGCTAGAAATCAATTGATCTAGTACCTTAAAACGCATTAATTCATTTACAATATCGATACCTTCAATACCATTAGCGGCACAAAGGGTAATAAATTCTTCGTTATTTGCTTTCATATTAAACCTTTCCTGCAGAAGGACATACATGATTTAAGAAACACTCTTCACACAAAGGCTTGCGAGCCTTACATAATCTACGACCATGATAAATTAACCAGTGATGTGCAGCGGCCCAATCCTCTTTTGGAATGGCTTTTTGCAATTTTAATTCCATCTCTTCTGGTGTTTTCGCAATACCTAATTTTAATCGGTTTGATACGCGGAATACATGAGTATCTACCGCAATTGCAGGTGTACCAAACAAAACAGACACCACTACATTTGCTGTTTTACGACCCACGCCAGGTAGTTCAACGAGTTGATCAAACTCACGAGGTACCTCTCCATGATATCGGTCAACTAAAATCTGACAGGTAGCAATTAAGTTTTTAGCCTTAGACTTATAAAGACCACAATCTTTAATAAGAGTCTCTAACTTAGTAACTCCAATTTCAAGCATCTTTGCAGGATGATTTAATGCTGGGAATAATCGTTTAGTAACAATATTAACCCGCTCATCCGTACATTGTGCAGATAAGACAACGGCTACTAATAATTCAAATTCATTTGTATAATCAAGGGCAGGTTTTGCATCAAAATAATGCTCTTGTAATAATTTTAACTGCTCTGCCTTTATCGCTTTTGTTACACGCATACAGCTCTCCTTTCTCACTTGTGAAAGTACAGACACGTACAACTTATATCTTACCATACGTATTCATTAAGTTCTATGTTATAATGAATCATGTTATTCTAATATAGAATACAGGAGGACCACATGAGTAATATTAACGATACATTAAAACGAATAAATGAACTAGCTGCAAAGAAAAAATCTGGTCTAGAATTAACGCCAGAGGAATTAGCAGAAAAAAAAGAACTATATGAAATCTACTTAAGCTTCATTCGAGGGCAAATCACAAGCACCCTGGATCGTGTTGAATTTGTAGACCCAGAAACTGGAGAACGAACCATGCCTAAACGAGCTCTTGAAAACTTGGCTAAACAAGCAGACCAAGATATTAAAGAACATAAAGATATTCACTAATATAACAAATGAACAAAATTTATTACATTAATAATACCCTTTTATATTTATTCAACCAAATTTATATTTAAATCATAACCACCCGTAAAACGGGTGGTTTGCTCTGACCCTATAAGGGTCTTTCTCTAGTGGTGGCCCTCTAAAGAGGGCATTGAATGATCT
>NZ_CALLVP010000045.1 GCF_938010505.1 uncultured Veillonella sp.
ACAACTCGACGAATAAGTCCAGCACCACCACGTGGAATGATTACATCAATATATTTACGTTGTTGTAAAAGCACACCAACCATATCGCGATCAAGCACCTCTACGAGTTGAATTGCATCTGGAGTAATCCCTAATGACTCTAAGGTGTTACGCATAATAGACACAATAACTTGATTCGTATGGAATGCTTCTTTACCACCACGTAAAATCGTAGCGTTTGCTGTTTTTAAACAAAGAACCCCAGCATCGATTGTTACATTTGGACGAGCTTCAAAGATAATGCCAATTACACCAAAAGGTACAGATCGCTTTTCAATAGTTAGACCATTAGGACGAGTAATCCTTTCTATAATAGAGCCTACAGGACTTTCAAGAGCAGCCACTTGACGTACCCCCTCTGCCATTTGAGCAATGCGACTAGGTGTCAATGTCAATCGATCTATCATAGTTTTAGGTATATTATAGTCACCAGACTTAGCTAAGTCTAACTCATTAGCAGCCATAATTTCATCTATTTGCGCTTCTACAGCATCAGCAATTGCTAATAACGCAGAATCTAAAGTTTCTTGGTCAAGTTGGGCTAATTCGAAAGATGCTGCTTTAGCTCTCCGGCCCATATCTTTACAAATCTCTTCGTACTGGTTCATAGGATTTCCTCAGTGTAATAAAACTAGATTATTACGATGTACAACTTCATCATAAGTCGTATTAATACCCAAAATTTCGGCTATATCATTTGTGTTATGACCTTTAATCGCCTTCATATCATCAATACTATAATTGATGAGTCCACGACCAATTTCTTTATTATTATGATAAATGGAAATTGTATCACCAGGTCCAAATGTACCCTCTACTTCAATAATGCCCGCTGGCAGAATACTAGCACCCTTATCTAAAATAGCGCGAGCACAACCGTCATCAATCGTAATAGAGCCTTTTAATCGTTTGCCAAAAGCCAACCAATGATGTTTACCAGACAAACTAGCATCATGGGCTTCAAAGAGTGTCCCAATTTGTTCACCCTTGCATACACGACGAACGGAATCCTCTACTTCACCAGAGGTAATGACCATTGGTACACCAGAATTTGTTGCCATATGAGCAGCTTTAATTTTTGTATACATACCACCCGTTCCCATATTAGAACCGGCTCCACCTGCAATAGCATACGTTTCATCGGTAATTTTAGAAACAGTTTCTATCAAAGTGGCATCTGGATTAGTTGCTGGATTAGCGGTATATAAGCCTTCAATGTCTGACAAAATAATAAGTAAATCCGCATCTACAATCCCTGCAACAGTGGCAGATAAAGTATCATTATCACCGATTTTAAATTCTTCGATAGCAACCACGTCATTTTCATTGATAATAGGAATAACGTTAAGTTGCAATAAAGTATGTAATGTATTGCGCAAGTTAAGATAACTATGGCGTCCAGTACTATCCTCTTTTGTTAAAAGAATTTGCCCTACGGTGCGACCATATTCACGGAACATGCGCTCGTACATATGGATAAGAATACCTTGACCTACTGCAGCAGCTGCTTGCTTTAATACAAGGTCTCTAGGTTTTTCCTTAAATCCTAAAGGAGCAAGACCAGCACCAGTAGCACCAGAAGAAACAAGAATAATGTCTTTACCTTGGTTAGCTAAATCGGATAATTGGCGTACTAATCTTTCAATACGCTCTAAATTTAAATGGCCATTAGCGTAACAAAGCGTACTGCTACCAACTTTAACTACAATTCGTTTTGCATTGACGATTGCACTGCGCATAGACTCACCTCCTAAGGATAAAATTCTTGACTACAATGTACACAAAATTTTTATAATCTACTAGATTATAAAATTATTTTGGCAAAATGATTTTAGGTTCTTTTTTAGCTTTATATAAAACACCATTAAAGCCAATCACTTGAACTAATTCAGCACCAAGCATATCTGCTAAGTCTTGAAAAATAGTCTTATCTTCAGGACTATTATTATGTAATTTAACCTTAATAAGCTCACGCGCTGTAATTGCTGCGCGAGCACTATCAATAACGCTATCCTCTAAACCATTTTTACCAATTTGGACAACTGGTGGTATTGTAGCCGCCAATGAACGTAAATACCGTTTTTGTTTTCCTGTCATTATTACTCCTACTCTTGGAAAGTAAAGCGTTGATCACCGATTACAACTTCATCACCGTCTTTACAGCCTTTTTCCTTCAATTTAGCATCAAGCTCCATAAAGCGCCAAATGCGTTGGAATCTACGAAGAGATTGATCATCGCTAAGATTTGTCATAGCTACTAATCGTTCAATACGTTTACCAGTAATGTAGAAGGCAGCATCATCACCGCGAGTAATGACAAATTCTACATCTTGTTTTGCTTCATATACAACTGTATCATCAGTTGCTTCAGGCTCTGGCTCATAGTTTTCTACATAGTAGTAAGCTCGTTCCATAAGCTCTGGCAAACCTTCACCACTTAAGGCGTTAATGAGAAATACCTCATAGCCTTTATCTTCAAAATATTTTTTTGTTTCTGGAATCGTCGTATCATCAAAGACCATATCAATCTTATTGAGTGCTACGATTTGTTTTTTATTAGCCAATTTTTCAGAGTATTTACGCAACTCTTCATTAATCGCATCAAAGTCGACCTTAGGGTCTCGACCTTCCATACCAGATACATCTAAAACGTGAATCAAAATATTCGTACGTTCAACATGACGTAGAAAATTATGCCCTAAGCCAACACCTTCACTAGCCCCTTCAATAAGACCTGGGATATCGGCCAAAACAAAACTACGATCACCAGAAATAGTAACTACCCCAAGTACTGGTGTCAACGTGGTAAAGTGATACGCTGCAACCTCAGGTTGAGCTTTGGATACTTTGCGCAAAATACTAGATTTACCAACAGATGGATAACCTAATAAGCCTACATCCGCTAATACTTTGAGCTCCAATTGTAACCAAAATTCTTCACCAGGTTCACCTTTTTCAGCAAAAGTGGGTGCTCGGTTAGCACTCGTTTGAAAGCGAGCATTACCACGACCACCACGACCACCTTTGGCAATGACAAAGGTATCGCCATCGTTGACAAGGTCGCAAAAGATTTTACCTGTTTCTTCATCTTTAATTACAGTTCCCAATGGAACAGGAATGATGAGAGCCTCAGAACCTCGGCCGTGCTTATTAGAGCTTTCACCATTACCGCCAGCAGGAGCCTTGAACTGACGCTTATATCTAAAGTCTACAAGTGTATTAATATTCTTGTCTGCTTTAAAGATAACGTCCGCTCCTTTACCACCATCGCCGCCACTAGGACCGCCATTGGGCACGTATTTCTCGCGACGGAAGCTAGACATACCATCTCCACCGTCACCAGCCTTAACAAAGACGCGCGCTCTATCTATAAACATAATTTAACTCCTATGCATTATTGCTGTAATAGTTCTAATGCCTTTTTAATTTGAATATCATCTAATTTACTAGATGGATTTACACCTTTTGGTAAATCGATTTCCACATCAGGTTTAATGCCCGTTCCATCGATAACACGATCACTTGGTGTGTGATACTTAGCAATGGTTACTTTGATGCCCTCATCATCTAAGCTAGGAAAAATAGTCTGAACCGTACCTTTACCATATGTATTAGTACCTACAATAGTACCTAATTTTCTATCCTGAACAGCACCTGCTATGATTTCTGATGCACTAGCTGAGCCCTTATTGACTAAAACGACTAACGGCATAGCTACATCAGGTCCATCGGACTTATAAGTATCCTTTTTGCCAGCCCGATTCTGCACTGTTACCAATGTACCAGGAGGCATAATATAGTTAGATATCTGCTCCGTAGTAGATAACAAACCACCCGGATTATCTCGTAAGTCTAATACAAGAGCCTTCATACCTTGAGTTTGCAACTCTTTATATTGAGTAGCAAAGTCCCCTGCAGTATTTTCAGCAAACTGACTAATACGAATATAGCCAACTGTATCATTTAGCATTTTACTTTTGACGGTAGGCAAAACGATGGATTCACGAGTGATATCAAAATGTAATTTTTCACCATTACGTTCAATATCAAGGGCTACAACAGTACCTGCTTCACCACGAATGCGAGAGGATGCTTCTTCTACCGTGATTTCATTAGTAGCTTGACCGTCGATTGCAATAATATGGTCTCCAGGTTTAATCCCCGCTTTGAAAGCTGGTTGATCCTCCATAACGCTAACGGCATATAAACCTTTATCATCAGTACCAAGTACCATGCCAACACCAGCATAGGTAGCGGATGTTTGCATTTTCATGGACTTATATTCTTCTGCATTTAAATAAACACTATGCGGTTCTCCCAAAGAGTCAATTA
>NZ_CALLVP010000046.1 GCF_938010505.1 uncultured Veillonella sp.
CTCATGATATAATAACCATAAATACACCTTGTTATTCATGGAGATTACCTATGAAATCTATCTATTTAGACAATGCTAGTACCACATTTCCAAAGGCACCAACTGTGGCTAGTGCTATGTCAGACTATATAACAAATAGAGGCATCAATATCAACCGTGGCTCCTATGCTCTCGCCTATGATGTAGAGGATATTATCTATACAACACGACAGCGATTAAACAGCTTATTTAACGGCCACGATCCTTCTCATGTCATCTTTACTCAAAATGTGACGATGAGTTTAAACATGGTTATCAAGGGGCTATTGAAAGCAGGAGACCATGTACTGATTAGCTCTATGGAGCATAATGCTGTTATGAGACCGCTCACACAGCTACTCAATGAAGGTATTACCTTTGACACTACCCCTTGTGATACTACAGGTTCTATCAAATTAGACGCTATTGAGTCACTCATTCGCCCAAATACAGTGGCTATAATCATTAATCATGCATCCAATGTATGTGGAACCATACAACCCATTAAAGAAATCGGTATACTCTGCAAAGAGCATAATCTACATTTTATTGTAGACGCAGCACAGACGGCTGGTGTCATACCTATCGATGTAAAAGAATCTCAAATAGATGCCCTCTGCTTTACAGGTCACAAAGGATTATTGGGACCCCAAGGTATTGGTGGCATGATCTTGACCAAAGAAATGGCTCAAACCTTAACCCCTCTTATTGCTGGTGGTACAGGTAGTTTCTCACATTTGGAAACAATGCCTACTAATATGCCCGACGCCTTTGAATCAGGCACATTAAACCTACCAGGTATCATAGGCCTCAACGAAGGTCTCACCTTTATTGAGTCGAAGGATATGGAAAGCATTCACAACCACGAGCTCGCATTGACAAAAGCCTTCCTCAAAGGCTTACGACCGATAGATGGCATTAACATCATTGGCAAGCAAGATGTTCAGGACCGAACTGCTGTCGTCTCGATCACAATTGATGGAGCTGATGCTGCGAGCGTTGCTTACGAACTAGAATCAACCTACCACATCATGACGCGCGTTGGACTCCACTGTGCACCACGAGCACATCAAACTTTAGGTACTTATCCTGAAGGAACCGTGCGCTTTTCCTTTGGCTATGCTAATACAATGGAGGATATTGAAACTGCATTATCTGCGTTAACAACAATAGCAAATAAGATCTAATAATCAAAAACTACTGTTGAGGCTATATATTTTAAGTATATAGCCTTTTATGCTTCACACAATCGACCAATAGCATCAGCACGACAACGCTTACAATGTGTCATTTGCGGTACGTAATGACCAATAAATTGACGCATATTATCGATTTCCTCTGATGTTGGACTACGATGATTTTCAAAGGCCGTATCATGAACCGGAATCATAGCAATACAGTTCATCAAATCTACACCCCATGTTTCCGCTTGTTTCGCTATCGCTGGCACATGATCCATGTTTACATCAGGCACTACTACCGTATTAATCTTAACAATAATATTCTTTTCCTTTAATTTGCGGATACTTTCAGCCTGACGTTCTAATAGAATACGCGCCCCTTCGATACCTTTGTAGATTTTTCCATCGTAACGAACCATAGCATATACATTTTTTGCAACTTCTGGATCGATGGCATTAGCCGTAATCGTTACATGTGTAATCCCTAAATCAGCAATTTCATCAATGTAATCAGGTACTGCCAATCCATTACTAGATAAACATAGCATGACATGAGGGAAGTCGTTTTTCACAAGTCGGAACGTTTCAAGTGTCTTATCCGCATCACACATAGGATCCCCTGGTCCTGCAATGCCTACTACGGAAATATCTTGACGAGCTTCAAATACCTTGCGTACAAAAGCCGCTGCCTCTTGTGGCGTATATACATGTTGCGTTACACCAGGTCTATTTTCATTCGCGCAATCATACATACGATTACAATAATTACACTGAATATTACAATTGGGAGCTACTGGTAAATGTAAACGGCCCCAATTAGCAGAAGCATCCTTGTTGTAACACGGATGGTTTTGTAGGAAACTTTGTCCTTGAATCTCTTTCATAGCTAACCTTTCCGACCAAATCTAATGGCATCCTTATGGCACACATGCAAGCAGTCACCACAATTGGTACAATTCATTTCATTTGGTCGTGTTCCCATTTCACATACGCGCAAGCATGCATCACAATTGTCACAATCTTTCGTTTTATAAATTCTAAAAATAGAAATCTTGCGAAGCAATTCCATGACGCCCCCAAAAGGACATACAAAGCGACACCAAGCATTGGCGATAATAAGAGAACCAGCAATAATTGAAACTACGGTTATAGTACGAGCCGCCCAATACCATTCGGAAAACTGCATGGATAAAATAACAGCATTAAAGTATTCATCGCTCGTCCGAATTGGGATCATAATGCGGGGATTACCAAATTTAAAATATACTACGAGCCCTAAAATTATAGTTGCTACCATGCCGAGTTGAAGGAAATGCATATAGTTTTTATGATTTCTTAGTGGCCCCATAGATATTTTTCCGAGCATTTGGTTAACCCAACCACTTGGACAGAACCAGCTACAGAAAGCACGTCCAAAGAATACGACCATAATCGGCAAGATAATCCACCACGCATAAAAGTACGTCGTGATGCGACCCCAGCAAGAAATCATAGAGCAACTTTCACAGCTCACAAAGGGAACAATGTAAGGACAACGGAATACACCAAAGTACACCCATTTCCCCATAATAAAGAGAAAGATAAACTGTACGATCCGACGCCAAAGCGTTAAATTCTTAGGGGCTTGTTTCCCAGATACACCAGAACTGACTTGAGTTCCACAGGTTGTAGATGACGGACATTGATTACACATCTTTTACACCAAACCTTTCTATCAAATCGAGACCTCTCGCACTATGAACGGATGTGAATCCGTGATTTTCTAAGATTTGTTGTCCTTCTTGGGACCGTGTAAATTCAATATAGTCGGCAGCCAACACACGATCTTGTACATATTTCATTGTATTAATAGTAAAAGTCAGCGGTGCAGGCGGCACAAACTGTGCAGGTATATCGAAATATTCGATACGATCCTTAAACCGATCATGTGTGGTAAGGCGTTTTTCAATGATGGACACATCGGCCTTGCCTTCTACGAGATCACACATCATGGAGATAACACAAGCATTTTCTGCTATCAAGTTTTTCATGATGCCATCGGTTAACCCAGACAGTTTCATGACGCCCTTTACAGATGCACTACCTGGAGGAGATGCCCCCAACGGCAACATGACGCGTACACCGGGCTCCGCCATATCCTTAAGATCACGAATACCGGCAGGATTACCTTTAGGTGTGACTATGACGTAGTCTGTAAAACATAGCGGCTCAAAAGCGATACTTATCCCTTTTTTGCGCATATTTTTTGCTAACTCTAATCCGCGAGCTCCAAAGATTTCGGTGCGACTTTTTTCTGCCAACAAAGATTTGCCAATAGCCCCTGCAAAGGCACCAGTGTACTGGATATTATGCCCTGTGTGCATCGTATAGACCTGATTCAAATCAAGAAATGCTTCCGATAACCCACCACAAGTCCACACTTGAAGGGAGTCAGACTGCGTTGGCTTGTAGGCACCACGTATAAACGAAGGTACCGCTGAGGCCGCCGCTAAAGCTAAAGCACCACCAATAAACTGGCGACGGGATATATCTTTTTTCAAAAATCCCATGTACTTACCACCTTTCACTGAACTTTACAGTAAATATGTATATACTTTTATTATAGTATAAAACCTATAAGTTTTTATGAGCATATACATTAGGTTGATTAATTCACTTATATAGATTAGGCATATAAACTCCGTTTTTTATGGCGTTATTATAAATTTATAAGATATATTTTTATATCTAATTTCTTGAATATTTATTACACTCAATGAATATGCCTATTTACTAAGGGAGTTAAAGTTATAAATCATATTATGCTCACAACGCATAACACGCAGGCCTTTTGAGCTCTATAGACTATATCCCTCACAACTATGGTTAATTCTTAATTACAATGTATCATTCATTAGGAGAAATAAAATTATTAGTATTATATTCCCTCCCCCAAAAACGCAAAAAGGCGGTACAACCAATTGGTTGTACCGCCTTGATTCATCAATTATTCAGCAGTGAATGGCAATAAAGCGATTGCACGTGCACGTTTGATAGCTGTAGTTAATTTGCGTTGATGTTTTGCGCAAGTACCGGAAATACGACGAGGTAAGATTTTACCGCGTTCAGTCGTAAAACGACGAAGTTTAGCAACATCTTTATAGTCGATTTGATCGATATGGTCTGCACAGAAAACGCATACTTTTCTTCTTGGCTTTCTGCCTCTATCTCTTCTCATTGCGAATCCTCCTTTTCGAATTAGTAGGAGTCCCTGACACTAGAACGGGATGTTTTCGTCATCGCCGCCTGTACTGAAACTATCAAAATTGGAGCCACCTTCAAAAGAATTAGTATTCATATCAAGGGATTGGCCCACAAAGTTCGCCACCACTTCAGTAACGTACCGTTTTTGACCATCCTGAGTCTCGTAGGAACGAGTTTGCAAACGACCTTCTACAAAGCAACGACTGCCTTTACGAAGATTGCCTGCCGCTTCACCAAGTTTGCCCCATGCAACACAGTTGATAAAAGCAGTTTGTTCTTTCGTCTCATTTGTCGTGGAATCAATATATGTATTCGTTGCAGCTACTGTAAAAGTTGCTACAGCACGACCAGTTTTGGTATAACGTACTTCAGGATCACGAGCTAAATTACCTAGAATTTGTACAGAGTTCATGTTTTCCTCCAGGCTTTAATTATGCGTCGTGTTTTACGATTAAATGTCTTAGGACTTCATCGTTGATTTTCAATACACGATCGATTTCTTTGATTTCAGCAGGAGCTGCTTCAAAGTTAATCAATACATAGAAACCGTCAGTGAATTTCTTCACAGCGTAAGCAAGACGTTTCTTGCCCCAACGATCTACCTTTTCTACTGTGCCGCCTACACGAGCAATTAAAGCTTCTACTTTTTCAATAACAGCGTTAGTTGCTTCTTCTTCAGCTGGTTTCACAATAAACATGACTTCGTATTTGTTCATACAAAATCACCTCCTCTTTCGGACTAATGCCCCTATCGACACATAGGGGTAGGAAGTGCTTACCATCAATAAGCCTTACTATTATAACCTAAAAAAATGATGAAAGCAAGGACTCATTTTGAGTCCTTGCTTTCACAATTATTAATGATCGTATCGTCTATCTTTAGGGAATGCTAGAATTGCACAAACAATTACAAAGATAGCAATGACAGACATCATTGGATATGCTGAATCATTCGGCAAGAATGTAAGTACCAAAGAAGAAATAATACCGCTACCATATTGCATGGCCCCTAGTAAAGCTGCTCCAGAACCAGCCATCTTACCGGCCCGCTCTAACGCTAATGCATTTGTAACGGCCGCAATAATACCATTCATGGAGAAAAACAAGAAACTACCAATTACAATGAGCCACAAAGAATTGTATCCCATAAACATCAAAATCATCACAATTGTTACGCAAATAGCTGCAAATAAAGTTGCATACCGTAACAGTTTATCAAGGCGTATGGCACTAACAATACGGCGATTGATAGCACTCATAAGCATAACACCGATGATATTAAGAGAGAACAGATAACCAAAATACTCTGTGGGCACCTCGAACACATCAATATATACATATGGTGAACCGGTCAAGAATGCATAGATGGCAATATAAAAGGCACTAACACAAAGCGTGTATTTCATAAACTCTTTATTGCGCAACAGGATCCAATAATTGATATAAGTATGACTCATGGATTTTCGGCTACGCTTTTCCTTTGGATGCGTTTCAGGTAATAACAACACTGCTAATAACATAAACACGCCAATTAAAACTAATAGCCAGAAAATAGCATGCCAAGTATACCACACTAGCAAATGACCTGCGAATAGCGGACCTGCTATAGGTGCTATAGCCATAACGATAGCTAGGGTAGACAACATTCTTGCAGCCTCAGTCCGTCCATAAAGATCGCGAATGATAGCACGTGATAACATCGGCCCTACACAAGCCCCAAAAGCTTGAAACACACGCCACGCTAATAATTCCATCATTGACGTACTCAACGCACAACCTACAGAGCCAATAATAAATAAAACCAAGCCCATTATAAGAGGTTTTTTTCGTCCAATCTTATCACTTACGGCGCCCCAAAAAAGCTGAGCCAAAGAGAAACCAATAAGAAAGCCAGTAATCGTAAGCTCCGCATCACCATTTAGGTCACGCCCCATCGCAGGCATCGCCGGTAAATAAATGTCCGTCGATAACGATGTAAACGCCATCAAAGCACTTAATATAGAAATAAAAAGCCATCCTTTATTGCTAACCGTATGCATAAAGTCACCACTTTCATATTCAACTATATGAACTTTCATATAAACCGCACTTAAATAAATATATATTCATTATATCAAAAATATGCATAGAAATATAAGTCTCTGATATTTTCAACAAAAAAGCGTAGTAAAATACTACGCTTTTTATTCTTAGGCTAATTTAAATGAATCAAGCAAAACACACTAAATAACAAACACTTCTTTGTCATTTAAAACTTGTATAGTTCTATCAGTCAAAATTTCTTCTAAATAGGCAGGACTTTCTGTATGAATAGGAATCGTTATATTAGGATTAACTAAATTCACAAATTTTACTAAATCAGTTAGAGTAATGTGACCACTAGAGTGACATATATACGACGAATAAGTATCAAGCAATTCTTTTAACAGTTTATTGTGCTTGATATAACCAGGCCACATAGAATAAACAATTCTTACATCATCCTTAGGAAATGCTTCAATTTTATCTATATAAGACTCTGTACATCTCATCAAAGAAACAAAACCATCTCGCATATATGGTGCAGGATAAGCGCCACAATCTGTCACTATAGGTTTAGCATGACGTTTATATAGAGTGCTATCATAATATGTACTTTCAATAACAGTATCAAGAATACTCTTCTGATATCGATCACACAGTAATACCTTATCGTCTGGTAGATTTTGCCATATTCCCATAATTCGATCTATATTTGTAGATGCGCACATAATAAATACGTATTTACCATCTGAAATATAAGATTTTATATCATCAAGAACTTCAGCCTCACTAATTGTATTATATTGATTTTGTGAAAGTGCCGTTCCCTCTGTAATCAGAACATCAACGGGACCAACATAAGTTTTAATTAACCTCTCTATATAATGACTCTTTAGACCATGTAATCTAAAATCTCCCGTATATAAAATACGTTTACCGTCCGCTTCAATGACAAACATATAACTATCAGCAGCACTATGGTCAATTACAATTGGTCTAATTCGTATATCCCCAATAGTAATTACTTTACCACCACTGAAAGTATTAGCCCCCAACAACCTCAGATATAATTCCTTATCTTGATATTCAGCAGGTATAAGAGCAATTTCTTTTGACAGCTCCCCCATATAGATGGGAACCTCAGAAAGTACATTTTTTAATTGTCCTAGATGATCACCGTGATAGTGGGAAATAAGAACACCCTTACAATTCCCCCTACCTTCAGTTACTCCCTGAATCGTCAGTGGGCGAGGAATAAAATCTGCCTCTAAGCTAAACTCATCTCCCATATCAAGGATGATACGTGTTGTCTTTGTGCTAATTTCAACGGCACTACCACCTATCTGGTGGGTGCCACGATGGATAATAATATTCATACTTAACCTTTGCTAGAAATCGTTAGCAATGTTTTTGCTCGATAAAATCGATCTAATTTTGCATCCCACCCTGTTATATTTTCGAGATGATTCTTTTTACTGTTTGAATCCACTCGCAATACAGCAAAGCGAATTTGTTTTAAACTAGGCTCTTGTTTTAAGATAGTTTCACACAAAATTCGTAAAGAATTACGTTTATCGGAATCAAGTAATTCTTGACACTCTTTATGCTGTTGGCTTTCAACCGTTTTAGATGGATAATGTGCGTTATCTATATCCGCTGGGTCTATACGTAGCATTAAATTGGAGTTCTCCCCGCCATCGTCTTCAGCACGAGACTTCTCATCAAATAAAATTACTAATTCAGCGTTCTTAGTATGTTTATAACCTTTTAACGCTCTCAAATTAGTTATACCTTTATGCTCTTTAGCAGATTGTATCTGATCCAAATCAAATAATTTGTAATATGTATAAGCCTCTAAGAGACATCGTAGTAAAGTTTCATCACTACCAGATGGTCTATATTTCAATTCAATGACAGAATAACATTTATCATCTTTGTTATAGCCTAATAAATCTATTTTTCCATAAGAATTGCTTTGAGTCGCTTTTAACGGTGTTTGATAATCAAAAATATAACCTAAATCATTAACCTCACGTTGATAGAATAATAGTTTTGCTAAGATTTCTTCTTTTCGATTAGTGATTTGCAACTTATTCATATCTACATTTTCAGAATGATTATGACCTGTATCAAAATGATTAGGTCTTAGAGGTTGTAATTCGAGCCATGTTTTAATGTAACCTTTTGATACTAGTTCATCTGCAATAACTTCGCTATATCGAGTATTATTTGCTTGTGGTTTGCCTGTTATATGCCCTTTGTAGTTTACAATAGGTACCTTATAAAAGTTTGACGCAAATTTTTGCTTCTCTGTTAGATTTACATGCTTGTCTTCAGAGCCCTGTTTAACACTAAATATTGTTTCAAAGTCTTTTAATTTATCGATCCTATTAATTTCTTTACAAATATTGTTATAAAATTGCTTACAATCAGGCATCTCTATTTCCCCCTTAACAACAATATCCACAATACTAAGAATAACCAACTTATAAGCGATATCCGCTAGTTTCATACTATAAATTAATTATATCAATATAAATTTTATAGGTAAATAATGAAGCATTCACTTCAAATCAATATAAACCAAACATAATATAAATTTTTTAATGCTTTTACTATAATACTTGCTACGAGTAATAAATTCCCTATATAAGCTTCAGAGTATAAAAAGTAACTAATAAATAATCTAAAAAATACTTTCAATATTCTATAGAAAGTTATTGCAATATTTCCTTTTATCCTTTACTATATAAAAGAGAGTTACTTACAGAAAGGAGTCCCCATGGCTAATATCAATGAAAACTACTTAAATCTACAAGGTTCTTATCTATTTGCTAATATCGCAAAAAAGGTAAATGAGTACCAAGCCACTCATCCAGATGCAGATATTATTCGTCTTGGTATTGGCGATGTTACATTACCACTTGCTCCAGCAATCATCGATGCAATGGGTAAAGCAGTTCAAGAAATGGGCAAAGCAGAAACATTCCGCGGTTACGGCCCTGAACAAGGTTATGACTTCTTACGCCAAGCAATCGTTGATGGTGATTACAAACCATTAGGCGTGGACATTGCAATTGACGAAGTATTCGTATCTGACGGTGCGAAGTCTGATGTTGGCAACATTCAAGAATTATTCAGCGAAGATAATATCATCGCTATTACAGATCCAGTGTACCCCGTATATCTAGACTCCAATGTTATGGGCGGTCGTACTGGAAAAGCTATAGATGGCATCTTCCAAAAAGTTGTATATCTCCCTACGTTTGCAGAAAATAACTTCTCCCCAGAATTCCCGTCTGAAAGAGTCGATATCGTATATCTTTGCTCCCCTAACAATCCTACAGGTACGGTATTAAGCCGTGCGCTTCTAGCAGAATGGGTTACGTGGTGTAAAGACAACGATGCGATTTTGATGTTTGACTCTGCTTATGAAGCTTTCATCAGCACAGAAGACACTGTAAAATCTATCTACGAAATTGAAGGCGCTCGCGAAGTAGCTATCGAGTTCCGCTCCTTCTCCAAAACTGCTGGTTTCACAGGTACCCGTTGTGCTTATACAATAATCCCTAAAGAAGTAACCGCCAAAACTAAATCTGGCGAACGCCAACCTCTTAACCCTATGTGGAATCGTCGTCAGTGTACTAAATTCAATGGTGTTCCTTACATCATTCAACGTGGTGCTGAAGCAGTGTATTCCAACGAAGGCCGTGAGCAAATACAGGCTAACATTGCTTACTACAAAGAAAATGCTCGCATCATCAAAGAAGGTCTTGAAGCTATCGGCCTTACTGTATATGGTGGCGTTGACGCTCCATACATTTGGCTTAAAACACCTGGCAACATGACTAGCTGGGATTTTTTCGATATCTTGCTCAAGCAAGTTCAAATCGTATCTACACCAGGCTCCGGCTTTGGTCCTCACGGCGAGGGTTACCTTCGTTTAACTGCTTTTGGCAGTCGTGAAAATACAATTCGCGCCGTTGAAAGAATCAAAACATTAGAATTCTAAATTAATCTATATTTAAATTACATCTAATTTAGAATACCTAATTTAAAGTAAAACCTTATTTAAAATAGTTCTATACCTATATAAAACAAAAAGACCGATTACTATCCTTTAATAGGAATGTAATCGGTCTTTTTATATACCCTTACATATAAATTTGTTTAATTCTGGTAATCCTATAGTAACTAACAAATAATATCCCTATATTATTTGACTCCGCTATGTTTACCATCAATTAAAAGTTATGACGAATCCCTGCGTCAATGCGATAGGAATTGTCTACGGTAGCACCAAAGTTTTTAGTGAAAGTCCCATATAGATATGTATTTGGACGTACACTCCATGAGCCACCTAGCTCAAGATCAAGCCATGTGTCTTTCAAGTTCACTTCACTACCCGTAGTTGGCTCACCGGCCATGCTATAAGTAGATTTCATTTTACCAGAGAATTCATGAGCTAATGCTGCTTTAAGGAAAATATTGCTGTTCTTACTTTCCTTGCCAATGCCTACACCGATACGACCAATAACGGAATTTACCGCATCGGAGTTAATGTGTACTGTGCTGCCCGTATTTGTACGAGCATCGAAGCTTACACTAGACAAGCGACTAAACGTCAATTCTGCGTTAGGATCGATGTAAAAACTATTGTCTTTCTTGATCCGTTTACCGTATTCAACGCTCAAGGAGGAGCCTGTATTACGATAATCGCCGCTCAAAGTTGTACCCAAGCTATTACGTACGGTAAAATCATTTTTTAAACGATTTACTTTACCAATCACATCTAAGTAACGACCATCATTAAATTGTTTAGCACCGTATAACGCTAAACCAGCAGTCTTACCGGAGCCAGAACCTAGCGTATAATCACTATTACTTGTACCATATAACAACGCACCACCAACGGTCCAATCACCGTGTAATGTATCGTAACCTACTTGAGCCATATTGTACGTTTGACTTACATAGGCATCATCTGTAATTTTAAACTTACCGCCAATGTATTTACCCCAAACGCCATGTTTATCGGAGTTTAATCGTAGATCACCGAGGCGACGTTGTAAATCATTTGTATCAGCTTTCATTTGCATCATAGAGGATGCTAGTGCACTCTTAACACCAGATACAACTTCGCTTTCACGAGTTGTCACGACCGCTTTATCCGTAACACTAGCCTTACCGTCAACATCGAAACTATCTGTACCAAGCTTAGTAGAAATTGTCGGACTAATAAGGCCTGTATCAACTTCAACATTTACATCTAAATTACGTTCACCCTTAGTAAAGCTAGTGTATGTTAATTTATTAGCCAACTGATGCAAAGTACCTCGTGGATTTTCTACATTTACATAGCCTTTAAGTGCATCTGTAGAACTGCGCATAGTCACAGAAGACCCCTTATCAGCATGATTGATAACGACTTCGCCTTTGCCTTGTGCAGTTGCAGGAGCTCCTTTTTCGTAATCGATAGCTGCATGGCCAGCATAATTATTAATAGTAATAGGTCGTGCATCTACAGGTTGAATGATCCCTTGACTACTTGCATCCTTACCACCGATAAAATGTTCTACACGACTACCTGTGTACAAATAGTTTGCATTATTTGGACGACCTTGCGTAGGATATACGCGTTCAGCACCTAACCATTCATTGCGCCAGGTCGCACCATTTTGTAAATACAATCGCAAACCACCATGATACGGATTATTATTGCTTTCATCAAATTCATTCAACACACCACCTATTAATTTAGAATTTGGTGTTGTTAAGCCTAATGAAATATGTGAGCCATGGTTATGTGGATTCTTGTCGCCACCATAGTTTTTATCTAAAAATCCTATATTACCGTACATCTTCACATCATTAGTTCCCGGATGTAAGCCATCCATACCCGTATTTACATAAACAAAACCTTCTTCAGATAATGCAGAGTAAGTATCAGAGGTATCTAAAGGATATGTTTTTACATCGGCCCCACCTAGTATCCGAATATATCCATCTTTATTAGCTTGCAAACCAACGCCAACAGCATCGACTTTAGCATTTCCTTTTACGGTAATTCGAGTATCATCGTTATTTCCATCATTAGTAAGTCCACCATAACCAGCATAGATACCGCTCATGTAATAATGTGCCAAATCAGGTCTACGTTTCGCACCACTTTCTGCAGGTGCTGGATTTTTAACTGTTACAGTTACATTTTTATCGATAGCGACTTGTGTCCCATCAAGAGCATAAATACCTGTAACATTATTATGATATTTTGTTCCATTCACACCTAAGCCTGATACATTAACAGTTAAGTCATCTGTATAATGTCTCTTTTCCCCCCACAAATTAAGACCAATAGATTTTCCGTCTGTATGACTTTCCACAGTTGTGGCTGATACCATGGTAAAAGCATTAGCACCTGTTACGATTAATGCAGCAATAACGGCGGTATTTAATTTTCTTCTCATTTTTTAGCTCCTCTAATAATCAAACTATAAACGTAACTAGTTTAATTGTATCTAGTCCGAGGGTATACGTGTCAAATTTTACTCATATGATTTTTTGTTTTCCCCATATAACAACACGCTATGTATCGATATAGTTGTACACAAATTACTTTTTAAATTTGGAGATTAATTATTTTTCTATACAATCACAATAAATTCTATAGAAAATTATTAAAAACCATAAATGTATGCTATAATAAGTATGTTAATTATTGAATATTTCAATCTATATAGGAGGCTAATATGAATATTCGTATTGGTATCGTTGGCTACGGCAATTTGGCTCGTGGCGTAGAAGCATCCGTTCAGCTACAACCTGATATGGAGCTCGTTGGCGTTTTCTCTCGCCGTAAAGGTCTAGAAACTGTATCTGGTGTACCTACTTACACGATGGAAGATATTCCTAACTTTAAAGGTAAAATCGATGTTATGGTTCTTTGTGGCGGTTCTGCAACAGATCTTATCGAACAAACACCAATGGTAACAAAATACTTCAACTGTATTGATTCCTTCGATACACATGCACGTATCCCTGAACACTTCGCTAATGTAGACAAAGTGGCTAAAGAAGCTAAAACAGCTACATTGATTTCTTGCGGTTGGGACCCAGGCATGTTCTCCTTACAACGTGTTTACGCAGAAGCAATCTTGCCAAAAGGCAAATCCTACACATTCTGGGGCCGTGGCGTATCTCAAGGTCACTCCGATGCAATCCGTCGTCTTGAAGGCGTAGTTGACGCACGTCAATACACTTGTCCTAAAGAACAATACTTAGAAGAAATCCGCAATGGTCAAACTCCTGATGTTGATGGCTACAAAGGTCACCTTCGCGAGTGTTATGTAGTGGCTGCTCCTGATGCAGACAAAGCTAAAATTGAAAACGAAATCAAAACTATGGAAAACTACTTCGTAGGTTACGAAACTGTAGTTCATTTCATTTCCCAAGAGGAACTCGATCGCGACCACAAAGGCATTCCACATGGTGGCTTCGTTCTTCGCTCTGGTGAAAGCACAGATGGCACACGTCACGTTATTGAGTACTCCTTAAAACTTGACTCCAACCCTGAATTCACAGGTTCTGCCCTCGTTGCTTACGCACGTGGCATCTACCGCCTTGCTAAACACGGCGGCACAGGTTGCTACACAGTATTCGACATTCCACCTGCTTGGATCTCTACACAATCCGCTGCGGACTTAAGAGCACATTCTCTATAAGACACATAACAAAAATCCCACACCTCAGTGTGGGATTTTGTCTTCTTATATGGTATACCAGTTACAAGAAATGAAGCATAGATGTTTAGTAGCGTCAGCCTTATTTCTATAGGTAAAAATTTGAAGAAACGGCTTGATTCTACTGGGTCAGGCCCTTTTTCATTCTAGCGGTAAAAAGCTAGGTGTACTAGATAGTCAGTCTATCTTACCGCCATGATAATGGTAGCGATTAAGATTCCAAAATTTATTATTAAAAATAATACATCTTTGATCTCCATCGTTATCACCGTCAATTCTCGATATTAATTAGCAAGAACTGACACATCTAGAGGTCTCGACATCAATATATTATTTATCAACCTTTCTGTAAATGGATTTAGTGACACTACTAGTCACCTATGTGACTATTGGTGTCACTTTTTTAGTACAAATTTATAGCGTCTATATGATATAATATTTATTTGATAGAGTTTCTACGGAAACTTTCACAAAGAACGAAATCAATTAGTTAATAAAAGGTGGTACCATGAGCACAAATTTAGAAGTAGGCATCGTAGGCCTT
>NZ_CALLVP010000047.1 GCF_938010505.1 uncultured Veillonella sp.
CGTAAATAAAATCATATACTAGACTTTCAATTTGTGAGGTAAACCATGACGAAACAAGAGGCGATGGAACGCTTTTCATCAGGTGCCGTACAACAGAGCTTAGAAATACATCGCGCAATCCAGTGGACCGGTCGCATCATCGGTCTAGTTGTGTGTGCGTTGATCGTGAAATATATGCCCTCAGACTGGGCGGAACGCGTATGGTATTATCTGTTGTTGCTCGTAATATTGTGGACCCTTCATAGATTAGGTGAAAGTCAAGCTTTTATCTGTGAAAAGGGCCTCGTGTTAAAACGTAGGCCTTTTTCTGTGAAAGAATACTTTCACAGTCTATTCTATGGGGATGAATATTTTGTCTTTGTTGATTATGAACATATTATCGGTTTTACCGAAGGGTGGCGTGAATTGCAAGCCGTGAATGGTCATGGTGGAATCTATGTGATACCGCTTGACCTACATCAAGTGGCGTACAAGGATAAAATGGCTATGATTGAGGCCATCCATAAACATACGCAGTCATAAAGCATAAGCACTAAACGTAATAAAATATAGGCATACAGAGATATGAACATAAGCCTACAGAAGCATGTGGCAAATGAATCTAGAAACATAAAATATATGACAAGAATCTATAAGATGGAAAATCCACAAATTCATTAAATTAACTATTTACAACTTTAACAAACTAAAGTATAATACAATCATCGGGTACAGAACGTAAATCTGTACAAAGCATATTAGTAGGTAGTAAATAGGCGATAAGCGCCGTGGAGGATAGTTATGAATTGGAAAAAGATGATGGCCGTTGGCCTTGCAGCCGTGTCTATGATGGCATTTGTAACTGGTTGTGGTGGCGATGCCAAAAAAGCTAATACTGAATTACCTAAGAAAATTGTTATTGGTTTAGATGATAGCTTCCCTCCAATGGGCTTTAAAGATGATAAAGGCGAAATCGTAGGCTTTGACATCGACATGGCTAAAGAAGCAGCTAAACGTGCTGGCATGGATGTAGAGTTCAAAGCTATCGACTGGTCCAGTAAAGAAGCGGAACTAAAATCTAAAAAAAT
>NZ_CALLVP010000048.1 GCF_938010505.1 uncultured Veillonella sp.
AAACAAGATGGCTTTTACCAGGACCACCCACGGCAGGGTTGCACGGCATAAGCGCAATATTATCTAAACTGATGGTCGCCATCAACGTACGATGACCCATGCGGGCAGTGGCGAGAGCAGCCTCACAACCAGCATGACCACCACCGATGACGATGACATCATAATTATCTACTGTGTACATATGAATTTCCTTATATATTACTTATATTGAAAGCTTAATTTATTTAAATCACGAGGCCGTAGGCCGAGTTCCCCCTATTCTCCATAGAGTGGAAATGAGGACTTTCAAAAAACGACTTTAACTTCACTGTGGATATTTTGACCCAGAGTCCAGTTCCTCACTGTGAATTTTCTTTAGGCTACGTTGTAGCCTAGAAAATTTTACGTTCGGAACAAAGTGATGCTTGGGTTTAGCCCAGTGTCCAGGTCGCTCGCTGAGCATTTTTCTTCGAAAAATTGCACGCTCCGACCAAAGTGATGTGTGGCTCCCATCGTCGCTAACGCTCCTCTGTTAGCTCACACCCTACTTTATTTACCTAAACAGAATCGACTGAATAGTTCGTCAATCATGGATTCTCTAATTGTATCGCCCGTGATGTCGCCTAAAAGTTCCCAAGCGCTACGCAGGTCAGTAGCTACAAAATCTACAGGCATGCCCATGTCGATAGAGGAGAGGGCTTGTTCGACTTGACTCTTCGCTTGTTCCATGAGGCTAATGTGGCGCACATTACTAATCATGGCGCTATTGTCTTGTTTTACGCGACCGCCGTAGACGAGTTCTTGCACCCATTTGGAAAGAACCGCAGATCCTTCGCCTTCTTTAGCACTGATTCGTTCGATAGCCGTAAAGGTTCCGAGTTCTTTAATATTATCGTCTGTAACGACTTGTGCCACATCGGACTTATTAAGGAGTACGATAGTGTTCAAACCGCTCACAGAGGTTAAAATTTCGATTTCTTCAGGGGTTAAAGGAGTAGACCCGTCTATAACGCAGAGTACAATGTCCGCTTTGTTGATATAATCTCGAGCGCGCTCAACACCGAGGGCCTCCACCGTATCTTGTGTGTCGCGAATACCTGCCGTATCGATGAGGCGCAAGGAAATGCCTTCTACGGTCATATATTCTTCAATACTGTCCCGTGTCGTCCCCGGAATATCCGTTACGATAGCGCGATTTTCGCGCAAGAGAGCATTCATAAGGCTCGATTTACCTGCATTTGGACGGCCTACGATAACCGTTGTAATACCGTCGCGAATTAAACGGCCTGTGTTTGCTGTAGACAAGAGTTCATCCATAACTTTCAAAATAGGTTGCAACTGTTCGCGAACCTCTTGGTTCGTTACGTCTTCGATATCCTCCTCAGGATAGTCGATGGTTACCTCTAAATGAGCAATCATAGCGATGAGCTGTTCACGCACATCTTTCACAAATGAAGAAACAGTCCCGTCAAGCTGAGCCACAGCGAGGGAGAGGGAGTCCTCCGTTTTTGCTTCGATAATATCAATGATCGCCTCCGCTTGCGTGAGGTCGATACGTCCGTTCATAAAGGCACGCTTCGTAAATTCACCGGCATCAGCCATGCGCACATCGTGATTTACGAGGAGTTTCAAGATTTGTCGAACCGGCACAATACCGCCGTGACACTGAATTTCTACCACATCTTCCGCCGTGTAGGAATGAGGGCCTTTCATCAATAACACAAGAACCTCGTCGATGGTCTTGTTCCTCGCTGGATCCACAATGGTCCCATATTGAATCGTTCTATTTTGGCGGTCCATCAAAGGAACGGTGCCAGTGCTCTTGAACAGGCTATTTACAATAGGAAAACTATCCTTGCCACTGACACGAATAATACCAACCCCACCGATGCCGGGTGGTGTCGCAATGGCCGCTATTGTATCATCTATATACATATGTTTCTCCGTATTTCGATGATCTATCATGCCTTTCATAAACCTTATGAAATCTAGATGCATCGTTTTGATTTACTACTTTACGATATACTCTATCGATATATTGTATTCATATATTCTATCGATATATCATATGATAATCTCTTCGCCTGTGAAAGTTAAACTAAACCAATCTTACCCGCGCGAAGATTAACTTAGGTTAGCTTTCACCATAACCTAAAGAATAAAGGGAGCAGCCCTCAAGCAACTGAGAATACCAGTTACTTGAAAGCTGCACCATTATATTTTATTTTTTGTACGAAATCACAACGTGGCGGAACGGTTCGTCCCCTTCGCTGTTCGTAACAATGTGTTTGTCCCCTTGAAGGGCAGTGTGAATGATTTTTCGTTCAAAAGCATTCATCGGTTCTAAGGAAACCTTTTGACGGTTGCGTTTAACCTTAGAAGCCAAGCGTTTCGCAAGATTCACCAATGTTTCTTCTCGGCGAGAACGATAATTTTCCACATCTACAACGATATGGCAATGGCCAGATACATCCTTGTGAGCCACGAGATTTGTTAAATATTGAATAGCATCCAATGTTTGACCATGTTTGCCGATCAAAATACCTAGCTCTTCGCCGTGTACTTGGAATGTAATTTTATCTTTCGTCATCATTTTTTCGATAACTACTTTAAGGCCCATTTGAGTAAACATATCATCAAGGAATTGTTTACCTTTTTCAGCAATTTCTTGTTGATCTTCTTTTGAAAGTTCCTTCTTAGAAGGTTTTTCTTCAACTTCGTCTTCAAAAGTTTCAACCGCTGCTGATTCTTGCACTTCTGTTTCGCTAGTTGCAACCGGCTCGGAAGCAACAGCCACAGATTGTTCTTCTGCTTTAGCTACTTCTTCTACAGCGGCAAATTTAGTCATAGCTGTGAAGAATAAGCGAACAACTGCTGGTTTACGACCAATGCCTAAGAATCCACTAGAAGGTTGTTCTAAGACCTTAGTTTCTACCAATTCTTGGCCTTCAGCGGCCAATTGAGCTACACCTTTAGCAATGGCATCTTCAATGGTTTTAGCAGATACATCGATAAATTCCATAGTGTCTCCTATTTTTTAGCTTCTAAGCCTTTATAAATGAAATGTTGTTGTACAAATTGGAACACATTGGATACGATCCAGTAAATAACTAAACCAGAAGGGAAGTTAAGGGAAATGTAACCAATGAATAGAGGCATAAAGATTGTCATAATCTTTTGTTGTTGCGCAGCAGCACCAGTTGCACCGCTACTAGTTTGACGGGACATAATCCAAGTAGACACCGCACTCAATACTGGCAAGATGTACATAGGATCTGGTTCGCCAAGGCTAGGAAGCCATAAGAAATGTACATAGTTTTGATCGTATGGATAGCTTTGTAAAGCATAAAAGATAGCGATCAAGAATGGCATTTGCACCAATAGAGGCAAGCAGCCAGCTAGAGGGTTAACGCCCATTTCTTTGTACAATGCACCCATTTCCGCTTGCAATCTTGCAGGATCATTTTTGTATTTGTTTTGCAATTCTTGCATGCGAGGCTGTAACTCTTGCATAGCCTTCATGGATTTAATTTGTTTAACAGTAAGTGGTGCTAAAATCGCTTTAATAAAGATTGTTAAAAGGATAATAGCCACACCGTAGCTTGGATAACCTATCATTTGAGTAAATTGGAACGCATATGTTACCAAAGCACTCATTAAATCAATAATAGGTTGGAATACACTACTTAAAAATTCCATTGTTTCTCCTTTTTCTTACAGTCGAAATCGTCCTTTGCGCATCTATATATCGTTATGGTATGGTCTAAATTTCATCCATACAGATGCTTAGGTATTTCCAAATCTGTGCTCGATGGTCATGGTGAAAGTTACTTTCACAAAACATAAAACCAGCCTAAGCCCAAGTGGGTTAGGGAACTGGATCGTAGCCACCCTTATGAAAAGGATGACAGCGAAGAATGCGTTTTAAACCCATCCAGCTACCTTTCAAAGGACCATATTTTTCGATGGCCTGCAGAGTATATGTGGAACATGTCGGATAATAACGGCAACATCCAGGTTTTAAGGGAGATATGGCGAGCTGATAGAACCTAATTAAAAGTCGTAAAAGCATGATTATACAGCGTTTCATGGAAACCTCCATATACACAAAAAGGACCAAAGCCTCTAACTTGTGGTCCTATTTATCATTTTGTATCAATAATTTGCTTTTTCGCAAGAGATACAAAATCTCCTTTTCCGCTTTTTCGTAGGTAGCGTTTTTCAGAGGGCCACGTCCAACAATTACGATATGATACCCTTCGCGAATGGCGTGCTGATTGAGGCGATATACCTCTTTCATCAGGCGTCTAGCTCGATTGCGCTCCACTGCACAACCAACCTTTTTACCTGTTACAAAACCAATGCGAGTAGGTTGCTTTGCCACGGGCATACGATACAGTACACACATGCGGCCTACTTCGTATTTACCGTGCTTATACACAAGGCGATATTCATTATTGTGCGTCAGTCGTCTTGCTTTATCAAGGCAATAATCCATATGCATTGTCCTTAAGTCCTAAGAATAGAAAAACTTGGCAGCAGCGCCAAGTTTTTTCTCCTGCCTAACAGCTATTATATTATGCAGATAAGCGTTTTCTGCCTTTTGCACGTCTTCTTTTTAAAACGAGACGGCCACCGATAGTTTTCATGCGTTCACGGAAACCATGGGTACGTTTTCTCCAAAGAGTATTTGGTTGGTAAGTACGTTTCATTAGTAAAACACCTCCTCGTCATTTTGTATTGTTTTACTTATACCATAACAGGGTAATTATAGAGGTAAAACGTAAATTTGTCAATATAATAAAGGGGTTCTGCTGTGAGTTCTTGTATTTCTGAAAATAATTCTACTACACATTTTATCCTGTAATTGATGTTACGTTTCCAAGGGGAGGAATATAGGGCTCCTTTATCGCTCCATACGACACGTAAAGTCGCTCAAAAGGACCCTATATTCCATCCCTAAGAAACTCTAATCACATCTTAAACACCACTACACGATGTAAACGTAACATCAATTTATCAGCATACAAGAACTCACAACTTTAATCTTTTTATATAAGACAAATTTACCTTTTGATCTCTAGTTGAAAGAAGGGAAGAATAGATGTGGTTTTTTCCCTCCATACGACACGTAAGTCGGTCAAAAATCCACATCTATTCCGTCCCTAACACTATCTAAATACTACTAAAACACGTAGCACCAATATAAAAGTAGTATCAGTTTATATACCAACCTAATAAAAGTCTTTCAGAATACGGATCTAAGGATGTGTTCAAATTTTACCTTTTATTCTCTGGGGAAGGAGATAGGGACCGATATTACGTTTCCAGGGGGAGGAATATAGGGCTCCTTCATCGCTCCATACTCATCGTAAAGTCGCTCAAAAGGACCCTATATTCCCTCCCTAAGAAACCCTAATCACACCTTAAACACCACTACACGATGTAAACGTAACATCAATTTATCAACATACAAGAACTCACCATCTCAATCTTTTTATATTTTGACAAATTTACCTTTTAATCTCTAGTTGAAAGGAGGGAGGATTAGATGCTGTTTATTACTTCTGACTCCTCTCCCCAATTTTCATTTAAGTTGTATAGATAACGTTTTATAAACAGGTCTAACGTAGATTGCTAAAAGGTATATCTATTACTTTTCCGGTTGTGTGTATAAAAATTATAAAATTATATGGTTGGAGGAGGGAAAGTGAAACTACTTTTTGAGCGACTTGCGTCAGGATGGAGCGATAAAAGTAGTTTTACTTTCTATCCCAAAAGTAATAGATATACCCAAGGAATTTTAAAATATACATTATAAACAGTTTATAAAAGTTATCCACAGATTGAATGACAAATTACTTATTTTTTGGTACAATCATAACTGAAATTAGGAAAAATTATATATTTTTACAGGTTTTTGATGGATAACTCTCGAGGTTATCCACATTTTTTCTCTTTTAACTTATAAAAACCAAAAAGTCAGTAATTATCTGATTAGAATAGACTTTTATTTTTACTTATTCACAGGTTATACACAAGTTATTCACAGGAATAATAAGTTTTTCCACAGCTTTTATAATGGTTATACACATTATTCCTAAAGTTATACACATTTATCGCAATAGTTATTCACAAGAGGCACGTCATGCAGTCATTTGATTTAAATAATATATGGGAACATATATTGCTTGAGGCGAAAAAGAATATGCAACATTTACCTGACGCATTATATTTGCGCGTCACGTCATCGTTGATTCCCATGTCTCTCGATAGTCATTCGATCCATATTGGGGTCATGCAAACATTTGTAAAAAACTTAATCGACCAGCAGCCGCAGATTAGTAAAGCTTTACAAGATGCGATTACTACAGTCATCGGCTCTCCTCGAGATATGGTTTTATTCGATTTTAATCAAGAGAGTATAGATACTACCTTTGTTGATGAAAGTCTCATCGATACGCCAGTTGTAGCACCGCCAATGCCTTTACCACCTGTAGTAGAGGAAAAGGCTCATCAAGAGGAGTTTTACACACCAGTCTATCAAGAGCCTATCTACATCGATCGTGCGCCAGCGCCTGTGGATATTCCAGACGAACCAATGGTAGCGGCACCGAAGAAAACAGCAGAAACATTGCCAACATTGCAGTCTGACAATGTACCTGTGGATTTATCGTTATCCAATCTCAATCCAGCGTACCGTTTTGATAACTACGTAACGGGCAACGCGAACCGCATTCCGTTTGGGGCTGCTCAAAATGTAGCTGAGTTCCCTGGTGGAGACTATAATCCGCTCTTTATTTACGGACCTTCAGGCCTCGGTAAAACGCATTTGATGCATGCCATCGGCAATGCTATCAAGGAACATCATCCACATATGAAGGTCATGTCTATTACGAGCGAAAACTTTATGAATATTTTCGTCGAAACATTGCAGCGCAACCAAGGTAAATTATTCCGCAACACGTTCCGCAATATCGATGTTCTCATGATTGACGATATTCAATTCCTTGAAAGCCGTGAAAGTACGAAAACTGAGCTATTTAATACGTTCAATGAATTACTAAATAACAACAAGCAAATCGTACTTACCTCTGATACGATGCCAAACGATATGGAGCAGTTCGAAGATCGTCTTCGCTCTCGTTTCCAAGCTGGCTACATTGCAACAATGGAAAATCCAGATTTAGAAACGCGCATCGCCATCTTCAGATCACTGCTTGAACGAGAATATAAAAAGAACCGCATTATTCGCATCGATAATGACTCTATCAACTACGTAGCATTGCAATTCAGCGAAAACGTCCGCGTTTTGCAAGGTGCTTTCACCAAGCTCATCGGTACAGCATCTATCGATCAACGTCTAGAATCTATCGACCTAGAATACACAAAACACGCCTTGGCTGGCCTCGTTCATACAGAAGAGGTAAACATGGTTAATATTGAAAGCATCCAGAATTTTGTAAGTTCTTATTTCAATATTAAAAAGCAAGATTTGCTCGGCAAAAAAAGGAAAGCCCAATTCGCATTCCCACGGCAAATCGCCATGTATCTATGCCGCGATATGATCAATGAAAGCTATCCACAAATCGCAGCAGCTTTCTCTCGTGACCATACGACAATTCTCCATGCGTACGATAAAATAACGAAGGAAATTGAAAAAAACGAAGAAACTAAACGTATAGTATCGGAAATTAAACAGAAATTAACAACCTGTGGATAACTCTGTGGATATATAGTGAATAACTTTGTTGATATCACAAAACTCGCACTTTGGTGTGAATATGTGGATAAGTAGGTACAAACTATTAACATAGTTATGCACAGGTCATAATTCACATAATTATTGGCGCCGATTCACTTTTACACATATAAACAGGCCCCTACTATTACTACTACTAAAACTAACAAACAATCAAAAAAACAGTAGAAACAGATCTATCATAGAATATCTATAGAGCATCTACGATAGCAAACATAAAATATTACAAACAAAACAAGTCATTAGTAGTGCTTCTACAATATATATAAATCTTAATCACAAACAACATATATATTAGAAAAAATATAGTAGTTAATAATAAAATCTAATTATACAAATTAATATAAAACTTTCAAAAAGGAGTAACATATGCATATTACATTCCCAAAAGCAAATCTCCAAAAAGCAATCAACGTATTGCAAAAGGTATCTCAAAATAAAACAAGTTCTAACTTACCAGGTGCTATTTACATGACCACGAAAAATGGTCAAGTAGAATTGCAAGGTAACGACTTTGAACTTGGTATCCGTTTAACAATTGACGGCGACATCAAAGAACCTGGTACGTTAGTAGTAGGTTCCCGCTATTTCCAAGAATTAATTCGCAAATTACCTGGCGATACTATCGAACTTTACAAACCAGAAGACGGAAATTCTTTGACAATCACATCTGGATCTTCCGAATTTAACCTTGTTACATTACACCCAGATGATTTCTCCTTGGTTGAACAAATTCACGACCAAGATCATGTAAACATCGATAGCTTTGCTATGAAAGAACTTATTGATTTAACAAACTACGCAGCAGCTACTGATGAAGATCGCCCTGTATTTACCGGTGCTCTTCTTGAAATCAATGAAAACGAAGTCACTATGGTTGCTACTGATACACATCGTATGGCTGTTAAGAAAATCACTATCGATGAACCAGCAACTACTCCAATGCGCGCTATCATTCCTACAAAAACGTTAGCTGAAGTATCTCGGTTATTACCAACAGATAATCCAGCAATGATCAATATCATTTGGAATCGTACACAAATCGTTTTTAATTTTGAATCTATTTATATTATTTCTCGTTTGATCGAAGGCACGTATCCTGAATATGAAAAGGTAATTCCTTCCCAATTCGATTCTAGCGCTGTTATCGACCGCCGTGAATTCGCTGGTGCTGTTGATCGCGTATCCTTATTGGCTAAAGACATCAGTTATAACGTAATTCGTTATGATTGGTCTGAAAGCAATGTTACATTGTCTACTCAAAATACTGAAATCGGTATGGCTAAAGAAGACGTAGCTGTTGAATTTAAAGGTACACCTTTTACAATCTCCTTCAATGGTCGTTACATCTCTGATATCTTGCGTCACAGCACAGGTGACAATATCCACTTGTTCTTAAAACAAAATGGTCCTGTTGTCATTCGCCAAGACAATAATCCGAACTATACATACGTAGTAACACCAGTTCGCACAAATGCATGACCTTTATCACATAGGAGAACTTTATGAAAGAGCAACAGCAGGTACCCATTCATACGGAGTACATTCAAATTGATCAGTTGTTGAAGTTAGAAGGCATCATTGAAACAGGTGGTCAAATTAAATCTTTCATCGATGAAGGCATCCTTACCTTGAATGGTCAGGTCGTAACGGAAAAACGCAAGAAATGCCGCGTTGGTGATGTGATTTCTTGTGAAGGTCTCGATGTAGATCTCATAATTACACAAGAGGAGGCATAATCGGTGAGAATTGACTCACTGCAATTATTTCAGTTTCGTAATTATAAGGATGTACAGATACAGTTTAACCCTGAGATTATCGTTCTGCACGGCACCAATGGGGCTGGTAAGACAAATATCCTCGAATCGATTTATGTTGGTACGATTGGTAAAAGCCATCGTACTAACGATACATCGGATATGCTCATGTTTAATGCTGAAGAAGCAGGTATAGTTGTAAAATTCGAGAAAAAAGATACGCCTCAAAAGGTAAATATTAAATTATTCCGCCAAGGGGCCAAGGATATTCGTTTAAACGATACAAAAATATCTCAAAAAGAACTGATTGGTACATTAAATACAGTTATCTTTTGTCCTGAAGACTTACAGCTCATTAAGGGAACTCCGTCTGGTCGTAGGCGTTTCCTCGATATGGAAATATCTCAGACCAGCGCTACTTACTATCATCAATTGATGCAGTATAATCGGTTGTTACAGCAACGAAATGCAGTTCTAAAAGAATATAGGGGAAAGAATACTATTCCTCTTGAAGAATGGGATTTACAGCTAGCAGATATGGCGAGCTTTATCGTAAAGAAACGATTAGAAAGCCTAAAGAAAATCAATCTGCTCATCGATTTGATGAATCGTAAATTGACAGGTGGCCTCGAGAATTTGACCATTGGTTATGAACAGCCGTATATGGATAATGGTTTCTTAGAATATACAAAAGAAGGCTTTTACGAGCGAATCAAAGCAGCGTTGCCGCAGGATCGTCATCGGTTGAGCACTAGTGTAGGTCCTCATCGCGATGATTTACGATTCTTTTCTGATGCTATGGATTTAAAGAAATTTGGATCGCAAGGTCAGCAACGAACCGCTGTATTGTCCTTAAAGTTGAGTGAACTTGAGTTTATCAAGTCAGAGGTAGGAGAATATCCAGTTCTTCTCTTGGATGATGTATTGAGCGAACTTGATGAGTCAAGACGAGTGAATTTATTGCAGTTTATTCATAAACGAATTCAAACATTTATTACCACTACAGATATTCATGATTTTAAAGATTTGAAATCCGTTCAATTTATTTCTTGTGAAGGGGGAAATGTTCAGTATGGACAGCCTTGATCTTTGTTTACCAAAGGCCTTAGCAGAACTGAATTTACTGGAACAATATAAATTAAATACCCTCGTTCACAAGTGGCGTGATGTAGTAGGCGATGTCATCGCCGATCATACGAAAATTGTGTCTATCAAGCCTCCAGACATGGTTATCAGTGCAGATAATTCCATGTGGATGCAGGAATTACAGATGCAAAAACGACGTATCATCGAGGCTATCAACAAGTATTACCGCCAAGAGGTAATCACCGATATTCGATTCATCATGAAACGTCAGAGCTATGTGAAAGTAGAAATTAATACATCTCTCACGATTCCTGATGAACAGATTATTACAAAA
>NZ_CALLVP010000049.1 GCF_938010505.1 uncultured Veillonella sp.
GCAGTAACCTGATTATCTGTTGTATTCACAGTTCCTCCTAAAATTTTGTTCATTATTTTATTTAACATAGTTTCTTTTCTCACCTATCACTTGAATTGATCTATGCCACGAGGAAATGCCACACAAAGAAAAAGGCGCTATTATACTAGCGTCTCGTCAAATGGGCGCAAAAATGCGCTATCAAATTTTGCCGTTCCTAGTTTGTGTGCCATTTGCCGCAGCAAATGAGTATAGTGCACTATCAGATACGTCAGCCACAAAAGACTCATGTATTCGTCCCTATCCGATACGCAGTGCAATATAGTCCGATCTGTTTTGATGAAAGCCTCGCTTTCATACGTTGTGCTCATTATAACATAAAAATAATATTAGCAAAAGAGTTCTACTATTGTTTCATTAAAAGTAAAATGAACGCTCTCTACCATTAAAAGGGCAGCTCAAAGCGAACCGCCCCCAATTGCTATTCTTTTTTTATCTTGGGCATTTCATTATAAAAGCCTTCGATACGCCATTCACCATCTTCTTCAAGGAAAGATATATATCGCGTCATGTAACTTGCCTCAACGGCGCCTTCACCAGGCTTAGTGATTTGTAAATCCGCCTCACAAATAATCCGCTTTCTATTATTTACAAAGCTAATCTGTTTCCACCGTAAAGGTCCCACAGTGATTTGCTTCGGTGCAGACTTCATGGATTCCAACCATTTTTGCTTTTCTACGGGATTTGTATTGCCTTGACTCGTAACATAGGTGAAAGCCTTGTCATAGTCCTTTTTATTCACCGCATCAAAATAGCCCTGTACCGCTGCCTGTGCAGCCTCCTCACTACCTTCACCAATAATAAGATTCGTAAGCCATCCACTTAGTTTGGTTTTATTATCTGGAGCCATAGAGCTAGAAGAAACACCATATATACAAATGGCACTCACAAGCAATACAACAAGAATTTGAGTCGTTAAAGCACTGCTCGTAGGCGATACTTTCATAATAGCAGCTAATCGTTTATCAATAACGATATTCCTCAACGCCTCACCATATTGATTATCCTCTTGTTTTCCTTTCAAACACATGAAAACAAATAAAATTAATGGTCCAATAAGGGGGATTAGAAATAGAAATATAAGGGCACTACTTTTATCCGTGTCATGAAGGCGACGAACACATAGCGCAAGTAGGGGAATCAACGATAGAAGCCCAATGGTTATCAGTAAAAACCATGCAAAAAAGATTAAATAAACGCCTAGATTGAGTCCAACCGTAAGTCCATAAAAAACGGCTAGAATTCCAGCCATGACTAATAGCCATACCAACAGAAATCGAAAGAATTCCCCTCGAGAAGCCCGGCCATTTGCATCTATAAATTTACGACCTACTACGTAGAGAAATGTATCCTTATAACTTAGCTGATAATGAGCCAAAGGATAGATAATTTCCCCTTCCGGTGCAATTCGCTCAACCTCAACCAGTGTCGTATACTGACCGCATTTAGGACAGAACATAGCTGCCTCGTCACAATATTGACGGCAAGAGTCACAATAACGTTTCATATCTATTCTCCTCTATCTCAATACGCGCTCTACAGCTTTAGCAAAGCCTTCACGATATAAATTAGCTCCGCCGTTAGCAGGATGTCTAAGTCCGATAGCGGAAAGACCAAATCGACCCATCGTGTCAGCGGATTTTTGTCCTACCGCGAGTATGAGAGGCTCAGGTCCACCTAATTCAGCGTGTAGCTCCAACAACCGGTTCGTATAGTCCCAACCCAATTGTTGTTCTGTCTCTGTTGGTGTTCGGTTAGTAAGCGGTTCACCCGACTTATGAGGGTGAAAGGGAAATATATTCCACAGCAACGCATCGTACGGATCAATACCTTGTTCAATGATTGCGCTCCACACCACCGTGTCTGTAGGCTCGTTAAAACCTTGTTCCTGTTGAGTGCGCTTCAACATTGAACTCGTAGGTGAACTGGTCCGCTGTAACGTAATAGGCGTTATCTGATGAGCTCGAATCGCTTTATGTTTATCCAGTAACATACGCTCACAAGTAATAGCAATGCCCGAAAAGCGCCCGCCTTGATACCCAACCGCTTCAGCTACCACAAAGATGTTAGAGCGACCCAGCCGAGGCAACAAATAGGCTATCAAATTATTGCGACGTACCTGAGCCGCATCAAAATCAGGTTGAATAATTTCTAGTTCAGAATTTACCTCGCCCCACGGATTGTGGGTAAGCTCACCCCTGTATTGACCGAGCCAATCTACAAACTGCTGTACTTTTTCCACTCGCTTCACATCAAACGACGCAAGATATACATCAAAATCCATCGTTTTTGCTTCATCTAATTCAAATAAGGACATAGTCCCTCCAAAGTTTATATCCTACAAAACCATACATTAAGCACTTCTTTATATGCTGTATTTCTTTATATATTGTATTTCTTTATATGCTGTATTTATACACTATAACTTATATAACTATATATACTATCAATATATCTATAATACCTAATGATTACACATATTGTATAAGAATAATATTGTATTCATATTACCATGTATTTCTGAAGATTTAATGCAGAATATAAATGAATTTGATGCCAAATATTGATGGATCTAATGTAGAGTCTCGATATATTTGATACAGAGTATCCATGCAAAGCAGACAAAAAGTAGATAGGAAGAAATTGTATATAAAAATCGCTTAAATATAAAACTCGATTTTGTCTTCTTTGGCGAGTTGGAATTGTTCAAATATGTGGTTTCGAATATTGACGAAGGACGCCGAAGTCCGGTCCGTCCTATCAATGAGATTGACAGGGATGATTGTTTGCACCCGTCCCGGATTAGCGGCTAGGACCACAACGCGGTCCGCAAGGACTACAGCCTCTTCGATATCATGCGTAACAAATACGACCGTTTTACCCTCTTCACGGCAGATGCGGGAGATTTCGTCCTGCAAATTGATGCGTGTCAACGCATCGAGGGCCCCTAGCGGCTCGTCCATGAAGATAATATCCGGATCCACCGCTAGCGCCCGCGCAATGGAAACACGTTGCTGCATCCCGCCGGACAACTCCGCCGGATAACGATTGCGCGCATGATCAAGCCCCACCATTTTCACGTATTTATCAATGATAGCAGGTCGCTCTTCCTTCGGTACATTCTTGCTTTCAAGGCCCAGTTCAATATTGCTTTCCACCGTTCGCCACGGTAACAGTCCGTAATTCTGAAAAACCGTTACATACCGCAGTTGGGGTGCTTTCACCTCTGTGCCATCAATGGTAATAGAACCCGAGGTAACGAGCTCAAAGCCTGCCATAGCATTTAAAAGCGTACTTTTACCGGACCCGGATGGACCTAAGAGACAAATAAATTCACCTCGTTCAATGTCCAGATTAATATTCTCAAGGATGGTGAGCGGTTCTCCATCTTTCATAAATTCCTTATATGCATCGCGCACCGAAATGTAACCCATACGTCCACCTCCTATTTCTCAATGCCCCAACGTCTATAAATCCATTTTTCGATGAGGGACACGCCCCAATCCAGCAAAAGTCCCACAAAGCCAATCGTCAGAATCGCCACCATCAAAAGGTCGTTGCGCAAATTGTTCCGCATATCGATGATGAGGAATCCAAGACCCGTCTGGGAGCCTACCATTTCCCCCGTCACCAGGAATATCCACGCCGTACCGAGTGCGATGTGAAGTCCCGATGCAATACCCGGAAACACCGCGGGCAATACGATTTTAAATAACAATTCCGGCTGCTTGATACCAAAATTTCGAGCCACCTTGATATATACGGGATCGATATTCTGAATCGCCGACACCGTGGACAATAAAACCGGGAAAAACGCCGCAATAAAGATGATAACGATGGCAGGCGCTTGACCGATACCGAAGAACAGAACGATAAACGGCAACCATGCCACCGGTGAAATAGGACGAAGCACCTGAACGATAGGATTAATATAGTTCCAAATGCCCCTATACCAACCTAAAATAAGGCCTAAGAACACACCGGCTACGACAGAAATGATATAGCCGATGAAAAAGCGCACCAAACTGTCCGCAATATCCTTGAACAATACGCCGTCCCTGATAAGTTCTCCAAACCCGAGCAGCACCTTGTACGGCGTCGGTAGTAGGGCTTCGTTAAATCCACCGAGGCGGACAACCAGCTCCCAAATCAGCCAGACCGCGATGAACGCCCCCGGCACATATGTGTATTTTTTCATGGTCTACCCCCTATGGCAACAGCGATGTATCTACAAACTCCGAATAACTCGGCACCTTTTTAATCAAATCGACATGAGTCATGTGATGCACGAGCGCATTATAACGATCCTCGGTGAGGGCCAAATCTCCAAACCCAATCACCTGCAAGGAACGCTCGATAACAGGATCCTTAAACTTCATATATTTCAAGGCAATTTCCTTTTGCGCCTCCGGATGCTCATCTAAATATTTACCTGCATCGAGATAGGCTTTTGTGAAAGCCTTCGCCAAATCGTGATGTTCATCCACGAATTGTCCGTTGAATACGAGGGCACAGCAGATATTGTCATGCCATAAGTGATCAGGGTCTTCAAAGACCTTTCCCGTCCCCATTTCTATGGCAAGAGAACCGAAAGGCTCAGCCACGCTATACCCAGCGATTTGACCGACCGATAATGCGGACGGCATTTCAGGAGGACTCATCTCCACTATCTGCACATCCTTCTCACTAAGCCCCGCCCGTTCAAGCATGAAGTCTACGAGAATCTTTTGTGTAGATTGCTTATGAGGGATGGCAAAGGATTTGCCTTTCAGATCCTGTACAGAGTTAATATCGTTATTTACAACGATAATGTTGCCTTCCGTATGACCTAATGCCGCTGCGCGCACATCAATACCCTGTTCGCGAGCCTTTACTCCCAGTTCAACGAGAACGGCTGCAGCATCTACTTTACCGGTGTTGAGCGCATCCATGAGTTCCGGCCAGGAACCGTATTTAACAAGCTCTACATGAACGGGACCATCTGCCGTCTCCAATTCCTTCGTAGCAAATACGAGCAGCGCATGAGTAATCGGTAAATACGCAACGCGCACAGTTTTTAATTCTCGGTCGGTCTTCGGTTTACTGTATTCATAATAACCATACGCCAACCCACTTACTATCAACAGCACGATAGCCATGATTAGATACCAAGTTTTCTTCATAATGTCCCCTCTTTCTACCTCACAACAAGGGGCGTTTATGACTCATGTCACTTTTCGCATTTTTCTAAACCTTAGATGAAATCAGGCTTTAGAACACCTCGTCTTTTAAACTTAATATAACCTACTATATCAATATGTATTAATTATGTCAATAAATCATATTAATATTGTAGGTGTTATTATTTATGTACGAAAAATATCAATATGCACAGAATCATATTCTCTTTAAACAAGCATTTAATTAAGAATGACAAACATAACAAAAAACAGGTAGCATCCGTTGGATGCTACCTGTTTTAATATTTATTAACTTTTCACAATTATTTGAATAAAGTCTTTTTATTTAATATGTAAACTTCAGATGTACCGGCTTCACTAAACTCAGATACATGTGGATAAATAGAGGATTGACGGAAGTGCTTAATTTCACCTTTTGGAACAATTAACATAATCGGCTTACCAGATTCAATAGTCTTGTTAAATTCTGCTTCACTTACTTGTTCCATGAGGTATTTCTTCTGCCATTCAGCACTACGTTTTTTTAATTTATCTCGATCATCCCAGCGACTTTCATCACCATTAATTTTAATAACCTTATGACCTGTATAGTACACAACCGCCGTACTATATCCATTATAGTAATAAACATCTCCTTCATAGGAGTCTACCACCGGAACAACGTCAATATTACTACGTTGCTTAACGAATGGCTCTAAGCCTTCTATAACAACTATAGAAGATATAACCATCGTACCAAGAACAATGATTGTTACTAGACGATATCCTCTTCTCGTATACCACGCATAAAGCATAAGCAATGCTGCAGTGGCAACCACTACATAGAGCAAGAAATAGAAGCCCCATGGTGCGAAGAAAGATCCTGCTACATAAGCAATCCACAGAAGCAACGTCGGCCCCATTATAATCCATTTTAAGGCTCTAGATTTACCTTTACGAATAAGCTTCATAACGCCCAAAGCACCGATAGCGCTAAATGGGACCAGGCTAACAAAAGTATATAGTGGATATTTGGTAGCCATTAACGTGTAGAATAAAATAATCCCTACACCCCAAGTCATATTATAGATAAAACCTGTGTGGCGTTGTTTGAAACCATCGATTATACCGTAAATAACGGCACCGGTCCACGGCATAGATGCTCCAAGGAAGATAGCGAGATAATACCACCACACATTATCTTCTGGATGCTCCGATTGAGTAGCACGAGTCACATTATGAAGCCCTAAGAAGCCATTGATAAAGTCTTGACCATGAACGCTGTACATGTACATATACCATGGCAAACAGACTACACAAAAGGCTAAAGTTCCACGCCAATCGAAGATGGCTTTCACCATAGACCAAGAACGATTAATACCTGCAAAAACAAGCAGAATCATACCTGGCAACACAATCGCTACAGGACCTTTAGTGAGTACGCCTAACGCAGCGAATACATAGGCCACAATCATGGCATACGGTTTCTGTTCCACCAGCCCCTTGTAGGAGTAAATCATGACCATCAATGTCGTATAAAGGAGCACCATGTCCGTAATAACGCCATGAGCTACGGTCCAGAACATAAGAGATGTACCTAGAACGGATGCCCCAATGAGACCAAGTGCCCACTTACCGCTCATAGTACGCGTAGATTGATACATGGTCGCCACAGACAAAGCGCCGAAAATAGCACTCGGTAAGCGCACTACCCAATCAGCAATTCCAAAGATTTTAAAGCTAAAAGCAATGAGCCAATAAATCATGATTGGTTTATCATACCAATAAATACCATAAATTTGAGGAGACAGCCAATCACCAGAAAGGACCATTTCCTTTGCCGTTAATGCATAATTAGATTCAACGGGATCTGTAACAGGCAACATATTATTGCCAAACATATAGAACACTAACCACACAATAAAGACGACGGGAGTCAAGCGAGAGAGTTTCATAAGTCCCTCCTTATCGACGCTTGCGATAGTATTTGAAGCCCAGTACAGCAGCTATAATGACAAATACAACGATCATAACAATCAAGAACTCATGATTGTACTCGATAAGATCTTGCCAATTTTCACCAAGCACCTTCCCTAAGTAAACGAGCAAAATCGTCCAAGGAATCGTACCGAGTACAGTCCAGATGATAAAGTGCCACATTGGATAGCGCGCCATGCCTGCTGGAAAGGAGATAAAGGTACGAACTCCTGGTAAAAGTCGGCCAAAGAATACAGCTGCACCCCCATATTTATTAAACATTTTTTCAGCAAGTTCAAATTTATGTTCATTAAAGAATATGTATTTACCATATTTCAATAATAAAGGACGGCCACCGTACTCACCCATCCAGTAGGATAATACGGAGCCAACGATACCTGCCAAGGTACCTACGACCATCGTCGTATGCATATCAAACACGCCTTGAGCGATCAAATACCCCGCAAAGCCAAGTACGATTTCACTTGGAATAGGCACGTTAGCATTTTCCAGAACCATTGCAATAAACATGGCTGTATAGCCATAAGTCTCCATAAACGAAATGATATATTCCACTGTTTTACCTCATTAAATAATCCCCATCCGGGTTCTATAATGTACTAATTCCAGTACATCGTTTTCGTGAAAATTTCACCCAACCATTTGGTACACCATATATTTTACCATAATAAAAGAGCCCTCACTACCGGCGAGAGCCCTTTTAACAATTTGCAGTATGCGATTATTGCAATTCTGTAGTTTGTGTCTTTACTTCGCGAGCCGTAGTAAATGCTGCTAATTCTGCATCACCAGCACCAAGAATGACTTTATTAGCCACTAACGCATTAGCCGCTGTTTTAGCATCTTGTAAAGTAATTCCAGCACGAGGAGCACTAATTGTGACTGATGTGCTTTTACCACCGACCGTAGAAAATGTAAGATATACAACGCGTTTTTCCGCCATGTGGGCGCCTCCTTTCACGTTTCATAAACAAGTTCATCAAATCTAAATAGACTATATAAACAAGTTAAATTACAAATATGCCTATCTTCGATTCATATCAATAAGGATGGGAATGTGTGGACTTGCTATTTCTACACCTTTTTACGACTATATAAGAATGTACGAAACCAGCAATTAAAAATGTGTTTGGATCACCTAAAACAAAATGGTAGAAAACCTACACTTAATGTCCTAAGGATACTTCATTGACGCGGACCACGTCGGACAAGCTGTGGTCATACAAGGCTGCCAGCGCATTACCAACGGTTTTCACATGATCGTCAGACGCTTCTTCCGCAACACGAGTATAGGTTACGTCTTTGTACTTCGGCGCATCTTCGGTACCGATGTTAAAACGCAACACCAATTTAGTACGTTTAATGTTAGCCATCGTATCACCTCCTTTCACCCTCTTATATTCCTGAGGCCCTCATTCGACAACCCTCTTGCCGTTATTTAAGGTACTTATGGTGAAAGTAGCTGAACTCTGACTGTAATACTATGAATTGAAATAGAAAAAGACCTCTACCTAATGTTATCTAGAAGTTTATCAATCTAGATAACACCGGTAAAGGTCTATAAAGTACTCTTACTACGAGTACTATCCATATACATATTATTCGGTTTTCAAAGCCAACATAAAGTCATATGCTTTAACAGCGGCTTCAGTGTCCACAAAATGTAGAGGATTTAACATACGACAGAATTTAAAAAGATATTCATGTTTACCCAGAATGTCTTTTATATGTAGAACGGTCTCACGGGCTGTACAAGCTGAGCTATAGCCATTCATCATAGCATATAGATAACATATAGGTAAATTATCCTCTCGGAAAAAACTGTGAACAAAGATGAGTAAATCCCAGCCTTGCGGTGTTAACTCAGGCCAACGACGGCTATTCTCCCAATCTAGCAGAGTAATCTTATCTTCTTCTGGCTCATAGGTAATGTCGCGCATAGCAGGACGGCCATGGCTCAACCCATAATCATGTAGCTGACCTAAAGTTTTACCAAATATATAGAAGATATGATTTAACATATCTGGCAAACTATCGTCATCAGGATGTTGCACTGGTAGTTGGCTATAATACGTCAATGTTTTACCACAAGCTTCTGTAACAAAATAATGTTCTCTAAAGCCTACAATAACAGGTGCTACAGGTAATTGTGTGTTTATGAAAGAGATTTTATAAAACTCATAATCAAAAGAAGCTCTAGGCGCAGGCTTAATCCAACTAGAGCGATGGTTACTTATATCCTGTTTTACAAAGTACTGTTTGTTGTTAAAATCCACAGAAAAAACACGATGTTCTGTCTCTTGATCAATCATTCGATCGATATATTCTAATAGCATATCATTCATTATTTTCCCCCCGTATATACACTCTATAATGCTAATCGCCCTCTCAAAGCATAATAACTAGTATTTCCAATATAATATCTCCCAAATTTATATTGTATAGTATAGTCTAGTATATATAGCATTATAATAATTTATGAATTACAACATATTAGCTATTACTGATATAAGTGTATACAATTTGTGTACTTATTATACTACAATTATCAATCGATATCAAAACCAAATTTATTTATAAAGTTAGTATTTTACTGTATTTATTTTACATTTATCGGTTTATATATATTTCACGATTAATATTTCAGTACACTTAAATCCAAATCTATTACCATTAACATTACTGGAGCTCTATTTATAAAAAAGAAAAATCCCCTAGCCTAAGCTAGGGGATTCTTCTGGTAATTATGATAATAGGTTTAGATTCAGACTACTATATAGACCAACTCTAATCATGTCTAAATCAAACGAATTAACCTACAAATTTTGTCACTGCCGCAGTATCAGTTAAGTGACGTTTAGGCATACCCATTTCAGCAGGAGAAATGCCAAGAGCAAGACCTACTAATTGGGACATGTGCAAGATTGGCATATCTTTGCCACCGCCCACAACTTCTTTAGCTTCTTTTTGGAACATATCAAGTTGCATTTGGCAAAGTGGGCAAGGAGTAACTACGCAATCTGCACCTTCTGTTGCCGCATCTTTATTGATAGAGCCAGTCATTTGCATTACGGAATCATGCGCAGGGTATACAGCATGGAAACCGCAGCAATCAAGTTTACGGGAGAAGTCGATTGGTGTAGCACCGATAGCAGAGATCAAATCTGCTAAGGATGTAGGCATTTGATAATCTTCGAAGCCCAATTCAGTTTGAGGGCGAAGAATATGGCAGCCATAGTATTCAGCTACACGTAAACCAGTTAAAGGTTTAACAACTTTAGCTTTCAATTTGTCCAAACCGTAGTCGCGGATCAATACCCATAAGAAATGAGTAATATCAGTTGTACCGCGGTATTGTTTACCGATTTGAGCTAATTTTTTGTTAACTTCGTTCTTTTCCTTTTCGTTTGCATCAAGTTCATTTTTAGCTTCACGAAGCATCAAAGTACAAGTATTACATACAGTTAAAAGGTTTAAACCCTTTTCTTCTGCTAATGCAATGTTACGTGCGTTTGTAGCGAGTGTAACTTCTGGAGCGATATCTTGAACGTGGGAAGCGCCACAGCAAGTCCAGCCGTCAAGTTCTTCCAACTCAATACCTAATTTTTTAGCTACAGCAACTGTTGCTAAGTAATCTTCTTTGGCAGCGCTTTCAAGAACGCAACCTGGGAAAAATGCGTATTTCATTATTTGCTTACCTCCTCAGCTGCTTTCATAAGTCTGCGAACACCATCAATACCGTTTACAGGTTTTTGAGGTACTACAAGTTCAAATGGGTTGATTTTGCTGTGTTTCCACAAACGCAATGCATAGAATGCTTGTTTAGCGGAATCTACAACACCATCAGATTTCAAGCTCATAGAAACTTCTTTCAAGCGACCAGTTTTGTAAAGGTCCTCTTTGAAAGCAACTGCATGGCGAACGCCTTTGCTGTTAGTAAGACCAGCTTTTGTAGCTTCTTTACGCAAGTTGGAAATGTCTTGAGCAGGTTTTAAGTGTTTAGGGCAACGGGAGATACAGTTCATGCAGTGAACGCATTTCCAAAGGCCATTGTCGAATGCAGGTTGAATGTGAGCCATAGGTGCATCATCACGGCTATCCAATACGAAACGGTTAGCTTTTGTAAATACATATGGCTCTAAGAAGTCATCTTGACGTGCAGTCAATTTGTTACATTCAGACGCACAGCAACCGCAAAGGATACATTCTGTACCAGCAACGAATTTTTTGAAGTCAGCTGGAGTTTGGCGAACGATTTTGTCCCCTTCATTGAATTCAGCTTTAAGGAAAATCCAAGGAGCAACTGTTTTCAAGCGATCAACTTTGGATTCCCAATCAACAACTAAGTCACGGATAACACGGAAGTTGCCGATTGGAGCGATTGTCAATTCGTCTGTGCCATAACGTTCTGTTAATTCGTCGATTTTAGCTTCGCAACCAAGCATTGCTTCGCCATTTACGCGAACGGAGCAAGCGCCGCAAACTGCGGAACGACAAGCTGCCAAGAATGTTAATGTCGGATCTTGAGTGTCTTTAATTTTTTGAAGGCCCCAAAGAATTGTACGGTCAGCTTCGTAATCGAATTTGAAAGTCTGTACAAACGCGCGACCTTGTTGGTAACGGTGAATATGGTAGGTGATTTGTCTCATCTTAGTACTTCCTTTCTTGTGGTTCGTATTTAGTGAACACTACGTCGCGTTCTGTTAATTCGTATTGACCGTCAGCACCTAATTTGATCAAGGAATGTTTTAAGTATCTTTCATCATTACGTTTAGGATGGTCTTCACGAATATGAGCACCACGAGATTCACGGCGGTGTAAAGCGCCCATAGCAATAGCTTTTGCTACTGTTAACATGGAGCCAATTTCACAATAGTTTACGAATGCCATGTTGTAAGTACGTTCAGGGTCACCTACATAGCAAGTTTTATAATCTTCAATCAATTGTTCGATTTCTTTTAAGGCTTCAGTAATACCTTCTTCATTACGGAAGATACCTACTTTATTCCACATTGCATCAGCCAATGCATCGCGGATTTCTACAACCGGACGACCGCCTTCACGAGTTGTTACTTCAGTGAATTTAGCTTCCCAAGCTTTAGCAGCTGCAGCTAATTCTGCATCTACATTAGGTTGTTCATGTGTTTCAGCATAGTCAGCTGCGCCAGCACCGGATACTTTACCGAATACTACGCCATCTGCCAAGGAGTTACCACCCAAACGGTTAGCACCGTGGATGGAGATACAGGATGCTTCGCCGGAAGCGAACAAACCAGGCAATTCACATGCACAAGTTTTGTAATCCACTACGTCGATACCGCCCATTGTATAGTGACATGTTGGACGAATAGGTACCGGTTGAGTCAATGGATCGCAATGTTCGAAAGTCATAGCCAAGTCACGAATACCATGAAGTTTTTCGATGATAACTTCAGGACCTAAGTGACGAAGGTCAGCTACTACGTATGCGTTAAGACCGGAACCGAAACCACGACCTGCAGCGATTTCATCTTCGATTGCTTTCGCTACAACGTCACGGGATGCCAATTCCATTTTGTTAGGCGCATATTTTTTCATGAAACGTTCGCCTTCAGAATTAAGAAGATAACCACCTTCACCACGAACCGCTTCAGACATCAAGATACCGGTACGCCCAAGACCAGTCGGATGGAATTGGATCATTTCCATATCCTTCAATCCGTTACCGGCACGGAGTGCTGCTGCCATACCATCGCCAGTGGAAAGGAATGGGTTTGTAGTACGAGTCCAGAAAATACGGCCTGCACCACCAGTAGACAAAATAATTGCTTTTGCTTTAATTTGTTCTACTTTACCTTCTTTCATGTTCCACACAACAGCGCCACCAACGTGACCTTCTGCAGATTTAACAAGATCTAAAAGGTACCATTCTTGTAAGAAGTGTACGCCTTCTTTCAAGCATTGTTCGTAAGTTGTGTGCAAAATAATATGACCAGTTTTATCCGCAGAGTAGCAAGTACGTGGATAGGATTGACCACCGAAGTTACGTTGCGCAATTTTATTTTGTTCTGTACGAGAGAATGGAGCACCCATGTGGTCCATTTCAAGTACGCCTTCTGGGCAACGAGAGCAGAAGAATTCGATTGCATCTTGGTCGCCAAGATAGTCAGAGCCTTTTACTGTATCGAAAGTATGCGTTTCAATAGTATCTTCAGCTGCTACGTTGTTCAAACATGCATTAACACCGCCTTGCGCCATTGCTGTTGCTGAACGGGTTGGGAAAATTTTAGTAATAAGAGCTACTTTTAAGCCTTTGCGACGACCAACTTCAAGAGCCGCGCGTTGACCAGCGCCACCGCTACCTACTACTAGAACATCAAACTGTTCCATAATGACCTCCTCATAACTACCTATTAATAAGAAAACTTGTTAGACTATCTCATTTCAAAAACTTATAAAAATTTTTGATAACCTAATCATTTTTCTTTCAAGAAAAACCCCATACTTATAGCGATTTTTCTTATTCCTTTACCTATAATTATAGAGAGCATTTCAGGTCATGTCTAAACCCTATTATGCATAATTAATTTTGATTAATCTAATTGATAATTTATTTCACTTAGTATTTTTAAGGTAAAAAGAGGAGTCAAAAAAATACCTATATGAATAATTTTTACAAGAAGTTAAGAATTTTACGAAAGTAATTCGGTTCCGAAATTTTTCTACTTTTTTATTTTTTTTGGTATCTATATAATCCGCATAAACACTAGCTTTTTAATCATTGCTAACAGTTTATAATAATTAATATCCATTAAATTCCTACCAAATTCACCTCGAATTTAATTATCGAAAATTATCGTTTTTCTCCGCTCATAACAAGTATTTATCCCTGTGATAATAATTATCATAAGTTTTTTTAGTGATTTATCGCACATCATCTAAAATCGATAAAATCATCCTCATCTATGCGCATACGGCAATCTTCGATATAGTTAGATTTTATTCATTAGCAGAATTCATTAAGTTTCTGTCTTTCACCATTTTTAAGGCTTTTAAAGATGAAGAAAAGTCTTGTAAACTCGCATGTACATTCATCTTTTGCTCATTACTATTGTATAAGGTATGATAATAGATAAATAAGTTATATAATATTATATATATAGTCACCTTATATGGTGTTGTAGCTTTCAAAAAAAGGAAGTTTATATATATATAATGACTATAATTAATGTAGTTGGAGAGCTATATTTTTAAATCATACATAAGGAGAACAGAGAATGAAAATCTTACTTGTAGAAGACGAAGAAATGCTGAATGGTATCACGGCTAAATATTTACGTGCAGAGAATATGACAGTTGATACATGCTTCAACGGGCAACAAGCGATCGATTACGTTAACACATCCAGCTATGACGTTATCGTAATGGATATTATGATGCCAATCCTCGATGGTATCAGTGCTCTTGCACAAATGCGTAACGACGGTAATACAACGCCGGTATTGCTTTTAACAGCAAAGGATTCCTTACAAGATAAAGTTACAGGCCTTAACACTGGCGCGGATGATTACCTTGTAAAACCTTTCGATCTTGAAGAGTTAACTGCTCGTATTTATGCATTGGCTCGTCGTAATGCGCGTCATGCACAAAACGATATCCATGTAGGTCCACTTACCATCAATGTTCCTCAACGTACAGTTAAACGCGACGGCGAAACAATTACATTGACTGCAAAAGAATTTGACCTATTATTCTATTTAGCAAGTAACGAAAATATCGTATTATCTCGTCAACAAATCCTTGACCATGTTTGGGAATACGATTATGAAAGCTACTCTAACCTTATCGACGTATACATTAAAGATTTGCGTAAGAAAATTGATACTGATGAAAATGTAAAACTCATTCAAACGGTTCGTGGAGTAGGGTATGTCCTCAAAACAGAAAACTAATGATCCTCACCGAGATCTAAATACCATGTCTGGGGCAGCCACCGATTTATTTAATCGGCTGCCCCTAACCTTTAAAATTATGTCGTGGTATACCATCTTTTTGCTTATCATTTTGATGGTTGCATCCGCATGGATTTACGCATATACACATGAATCCGATAACAAAGAAGTGCGCGAGCGCTTACAGCAGCAAGCGATGATTATGGCTACGGATATCCGCAAGTTTAAACCGTACCAAGATAATACATTCTTCTTTGTATCAACTCAAGACGGCTATATTATTAAAGGGGCCTTGCCAGATGGGTTTCCAAACCAAACAATTCTTTCCTTAGGCCAAGTTGGTGAAATTGCTGCAGGCGATGATACCTTCTACTACTACGATACACCGGTCAATGAACCAAACTACCGTGGTATTTTGCGTGCTGTTACAAAAGTAAAAACAGCCTCTAAAAAGACGGAAAACCTTTTATACAGCCTATTATTAGGAAATATCATTTTCTTACTAATTTCCTCTCTAGGTGGTTATCTTTTCATCAAAAAAGGACTTAAGCCCGTCCGAACTTTGACGAAAACAGCTAAAGTCATCGGTAAAAATAACGACTTGAGCCGTCGTATCGACATTCCTGCTCGCACGGCAAGAGATGAAATCTACGAACTGACCACAACGTTTAACCGTATGATTTCAGGTCTTGAGGATTCTTCCAATCGTGAAAGACAGTTTAGTTCTGACGTATCTCATGAATTGAGAACACCAATTGCTGTTATTAAAGCAGAAAGTGAATTTGCTTTAAAATACGGTCGTACGGAAGCAGATTTACGGGAAGGTTTAACACATATCTTAGAGCAAGCTAAGTTTATGACTAATCTTGTAAGCCAACTGCTTGATGTAGCCCGCCTTGAAAATGCACAAGGTCTAAGCTTTGCACCTGTCAATATATCATTGATGTTATCCAATATGGTGCACGACTATACACGACTTTGTACTGAAAATATAGATAAACAAATTACAATTACATCTCACATTGAGCCTAATTTGCATATGACCGCTCACGAAGTATCATTGCGTCGGGCTATCACAAACTTAGTGGATAACGCCATTAAGTTTACGAACTCCACTATTGATATTTCGGCTAAGCTCGAAGGCAGAGACTTAGTCATTACCGTAACAGATAATGGTATTGGCATCGAGCCTGAAGCCCTTGAGCATATTTGGGATCGCATGTATCAGACGGAACAATCGCGAAACAAAAAATCTAATCACGGTATAGGTTTAGGCCTATACTTTGTAAATAAAGTTATTAACTTGCACCATGGCACAGTAACGGCCACTAGTGAACCACAAGTAAAGACTACATTTACAGTGCGATTGCCGTACAACACAACTGAAGAATAACTCAAAAGGGACTGCCCATTGGGCGGTCCCTTTTCTATATCGTTTTTAATCTTAAAAGCCTATAATGTAGAATTAATTAAACCATAAAAAACTAGCATATAGAAGCTCCTTCTATATGCTAGTTTTATGTATTTAGTTTTAAAGCACCTTATTATAGATAATTAACTTTAGCCTACAAATTGTTGCCATAACGGCATATATACATATTCGAGGAAGGTCCACACGAGTAGTCCCGCTACAGCGCCGACGACGGCACCATTAATACGAATCCAGCTGAGATCGTCCTCCACCTTAGATTCGATAAAGTAAATAAACTTATCTGTACTAAGGCCGCCTAACACTTGACGTATGATAGTTTCAATGAGGTCATACCCTTGTTCAAGGACGTAATCCCCAATATCGTGTAAGGTTTTTTCAATACGATTTCTAAGATCTTCTGATTGACCATATACAGCCCACAATTCTAAGGCAATATTAACTAGAACTTGAGCCGGTGTTTCCCCATTCTCATCCCCAACGAGTAGTAATTCCTCTATATAAGGACATAAATGGTTTTCGATAACGGACTCCCAATCTTGTTCACGAATCCAGCGTTCCCACGCTTCATCAAGAGCATCACAGACCTCACGGTTCTCTTCAATATTGCGAATTGGTTCTACCCATTGGCGCAGCCAAGCAGTTCGTTCAGGGCTATTGGGTCGCTTCCAGCATTCCAACATAGCATAGGCCTCTTTGACAATAGCCGCTGCCATTTCCTGGTAGTTTACCACATCGGTAGCCTCAGACATGGAGATAAAGAAATCGGACCAAAAGCCTTTTCTCTTTTTCTTATGTGCCTCTTCCGCTACGACCGCGGTAAGCCAAGTAACCATAGCAGGATGATTGATCCGCTCTTGAATCACGTTCAACACCTGAACAACCATGCTTTCATAGCGATTATGCTCACATAAATCGAGCAATACGTGTTTCAAAGCTGGTACGAGAGAATGTTTTTGAAGCAACCCGCGAATGCGTTTTGCCCCCCATTGTGCCCACTCTTCGTTAGTTTGAGACTTCCACAAAAGGTGTAATCCTTGATGAATCACAAGCCGCGCAGCTCGCTGACCTTCAGGAGAAAGCAAAAACTTTTCAAACAATGGCACAAATTGCACATTTTTCAATAATACCTTACAACACTCCTTGGTGAGCATCTTCGTTTCTACGAGCTTAATAACACCATTAATAAGACGATCTTTATTTCGAGGAATTAGCGCCGTATGGTATGAGAAGCCTAGGGGCTTACGGAATAATGCCGTTACGGCAAACCAGTCGGCCACACTGCCGATGAGGGCAGACTGAACCGCCCAGTACAATGGCTGATACCAGCTTTCATGGCCAAAGAAAAATTGCCCTACGAAAGCAAAGCAGTACAATACGGCTGTCAAACCAAGAATGCCATTAGCACGCTGTTTCAAGGTAAGGGATTTCAAATAGCTAATCATTTGAGCACCCCCTCTACGAAGATGGTCAAGCCGTGGAAAATGCCACCGAGGACAGCCCCTACGAGGGAACCATTAATACGCACCATTTGAAGGTCGTAGTACATTTTACCGCGCACGATTTGTGTGATCTCATCTGGTGAATAGCGAGATAATTCCTGACCCACTACGCTGTCGATGAGCGGATTCAATTTCTGCAACCACGGAATACTGCGAAGCAAGAAAAACCGTTCAAACGGCGCCTGCTTATCTGGATTCAACAAAATTTCGGTGCCGAGCACATTAAAGCGATCGATAACGATGTCCATGAGGCGTTTCCAGTCCAATGTATCCCCATCGATAAGTTTGCCTTCCCATTCTTCAAGAACCATTCTAATCCACTGATTTTTATGTTCTTC
>NZ_CALLVP010000050.1 GCF_938010505.1 uncultured Veillonella sp.
ATTAAATCACGTCGATTGGCTTCTATGAGAGCCTCTTTAACAAGGTCATAGTTTTCAATATTTTTAAACTGCATCAAAGCGCGTTGTTTTGCTTTATCTCGCCCCTTTTTAGCAACATATACAGGCTTTCCATCTAGTGGATTAATGCCCGTATAATACATGCAAGTAGAAAGACTACCCGGCGTAGGGATAAAATCCTGTACTTGCTCAGGGTGCATATGGTGATCTCGTAAAAATTCCGCCAATTCAATAGCATCCTCTAACGCACAACCTGGATGAGAGCTCATAAAGTACGGAACTAAATATTGCTTCTTACCAAGCTTTTTATTCGCCTCTTCAAACCAAGACTTAAAGGTTAGAAATTCTTCCTTACCAGCTTTTCCCATCATATTGGTAACCCGTTTAGATACATGTTCTGGGGCTACCTTTAACTGACCACTTACGTGAAACTCACAAAGTTCCCGCACAAAGTCTTTATTGTTATCGGCCAGTACATAGTCATAGCGCAAACCGGAGCGAACAAATACCTTTTTTACACCTTTAAGCTTACGTAGTTTACGCAGTAAAGCAATATAATCATTGTGATTTGTATTCAAGTTTTCACAAGGCTCTGGAGCCGCACAGGTACGCCCTTTACAAGCACCATAAACAGCCTGTTTATCACAAGCTAGATGGCGGAAATTTGCCGTAGGACCACCTACATCGTGGATATATCCCTTGAAGTTATCCATGTTAATCATCTTGTGTGCTTCGTCAATCAAAGACTCATGGCTACGATTTTGGATAATACGACCTTGATGATTCGTGATGGCACAGAAAGAACAACTGCCAAAACAGCCACGTTGGCTTACAAGGCTAAACTGAACTTCGCTTAACGCTGGTACACCACCCTTATCATCGTATTTAGGATGCCACTTTCTGGTATATGGCAAGTTATAGACACCATCCATTTCGTCCTGCGTCAATGGCAAGGCAGGTGTGTTCTGAATGAGATATCTGTCCCCATGTTTTTGGACTACAATACGACCATAGAACGGATCTTGTTCATCGTATTGAATGCGGAATGCATCGGCAAAGTCCATCTTATCCGCCTTAATAGCTTCATAGGATGGGCACTCTACATAGTCAATAGTAGGAATTTCCTTTGCCATGTAGCAAATACCGCGTATAGACGGCAAGGACTCTTTAAATCGTCCTTGATCTAAGGCATCGGCTAGTTCAATGATTTGAAGCTCTCCCATACCATAGACGAGTACATCTGCCTTGGCATCTACTAAGATGGAGCGACGCACCGTATCTGACCAATAGTCATAATGACCAAAGCGACGCAAGGACGCTTCTATACCACCGATGATAAGAGGTACATCACTATAAGCCTCCTTCATACGGTTGGCATATACCAAGGTAGCACGATCCGGACGATGCCCTGATTCACCACCGGGAGAATAATCATCTTGACGGCGAATTTTCTTTGCTGCCGTAAATTTATTGAGCATTGAATCTAGATTCCCTGCTGTAACTAGGGATGCAAGACGTGGTTTACCTAGTTTCTTGAAAGCCTCTACATCATTCCAATCTGGTTGATCTATAATGCCTACACGATAGCCTTTGGATTCCAAGTATCTACCGATAACCGCAGGAGCAAAGGACGGATGGTCCACATAGGCGTCCCCACTGATGAGAACGAAATCTAATTCGGCCCAACCACGTTCCTTCATATCCGAAGGTTCTGTTACTAAAAATCTATCCATTGACTGTGTAAATGCCTTTCTATCATTCCTAATCAATCATTAGAAAAGGAATAACCATAGTAAAAATAATGCCATACAAAATAGAATAATCCCCAAAATAATGCGTTCTTGTACAATAGAGCGTTGACGTTTTCGTTGACGCGTTTCTAAAGACATACGCTTTTTAGATGTTTGGTATTCAACGAACTCACTTTGTACTAAATTAGGAGTCGCTTGAGCCTTCCGTCTCGTAACAGAACGCAAAGAAAATGTATCTATGTCCCCTACTTGTCCTTGATATACTTTTACCAAGCGATCCCCATCAAGATCTAAGTAGTTGCCATAGTTTCGAATAAAGCCTTTTACGTAGACTTGACCAGGAATGATATCATAGTTGCCATCTTCGATAGCTTCTAAATAGGTTGTTTTAATGTGCAGCACTTGCTCCACATCTTTAAAGGTTAGATTACGTCTTACCCGTTCACGTCGTAATTCTTCGCCTAATTCAGCCATTTTCGTTCCTTTCTAAATCTACGTAATATTCATATAGTAATTAGCTAATTATTGCTCATCATTGGAATCGGAGAAATATCTAGCCTTAGCTTGTTCAGGGCTCATTAAGATTTCTCGAGCCTTACTGCCCATGCTAGGGCCAACGATTTTAAGGTCTTCCATTGTATCTACAAGACGTGCCGCACGGGTATAACCTATCCGGAAACGACGTTGCAACATAGATACGGAAGCTTGACCAGATTCCATAACGAGATTAACAGCTTGCTCTAATAATTCATCGCGGTAAACATCATTAGCATCAGAAGATTCTTTTTCAGCTTCCTTTTCCACATCTTGAGTTACCGTATTATCATATTCTGGTTCTCGCTGAGCTTTTACAAACTCTACAAGTTTTTCTACCTCATCATCAGAAATAAAGGCCCCTTGTACACGAATAGGTTTATTAGCACCAATCGGAGCAAATAACATATCACCTTTACCCAATAATTTCTCTGCCCCTGCCATATCAAGAATGGTACGGGAATCAATTTGAGAGCCTACTGCAAAGGAAATACGGCTCGGCACATTGGCCTTAATAGAACCGGTAATAACGTTAACAGATGGTCGTTGTGTAGCAAGAACCATGTGAATACCTGCAGCACGAGCCATTTGTGCTAAACGACTAATAGACTCTTCAATATCATCAGGAGCCGTCATCATAAGATCAGCTAACTCGTCGATAATCAACACGATTAACGGCATAGCAGCCTTAGGATGCGCTTCATTGTAGCTCTTGATATCGCGTTTACCAGATGCAGCAAACGCCTTATAACGAGCCTCCATTTCACGAACGGCCCAGCGCAATACAGCTGCCGCTTTTTTCATATCCGTTACAACCGGAGCCATCAAGTGAGGAATTCCGTTATAAATAGACAATTCAACCATCTTAGGGTCGATTAATAATAACTTAACCTCTTCCGGTTTACGGCTAAAGAGAATACTAGAAATCAATGTATTTACACATACGGATTTACCAGAGCCAGTCGTACCAGCTACGAGCAAGTGAGGCATCTTAGCAAGATCCGTAATGACAGGTTTACCTGCAATATCCTTACCAAGACCGACAGGAATACCACCACGAGCATCTTTAAAGTCACTACAATCAAGTACATCACGTAAATGAACGGCCTCTGTCGTTTTATTAGGCACCTCAATACCGATGGCAGACTTGCCTGGAATCGGAGCCTCCATACGGATATGTTGCGCTGCTAAGTTGAGAGCAATATCATCTGTTAAGTTAACGATACGACTTACTTTTACGCCTGGTGCTGGCTCAATTTCATAACGCGTAACAGTTGGACCTTGTGTAGCATTAACAACCTTAGCAGTAATACCAAAGTCACTCAATACATGTTCAAGCATCATCGCATTTTGCGCTACTTCTTCACCATTGTTTTGACTCCCCTTCCCTTTCGCCAAAATATCTAGACTTGGGAAGTGGTACGGTCTATCATAGGAACGATGAATTTGGCCATCTTTAGATACAGCTACTTGTGCCGTATCTTCTGTAGTACTAATAATGGACGGTACTTGTAATCCCATGCCTGCCATTCCGGCCCCAGCACTTACAGAGCTTGCAGCCGCCCCCGTTCCAGGTACAGCAGAAGCGATAGCACCGTGATTAGTTTCCAATGGACCCATCGTTGTATTTTGATAGGAGAATTCTGGTTCTTCGTCATCAGAATTTTCTACAGTTCCAAACTCATCTGTATACTCTTCATCTGGTGTATATGCATAATCCTCATCTGGAACATATACATAATCATCACTCGTAGATCTATGCGTACCAGAGAATTGCTCAAAGTCATCAGCTTCATAAGACTTCACATCACCAGATGCTTCAGAAATAGTAGCCAATTGCTCAGCCGCACGATTACGTGCTTCTATCTCAGCCAATTCCTTCCAAGATGTAGGAGGTTTCGGTGAATCAACAATTGTTACTGTATCCTCAATAGTTTCAACATCTGTAGCTGAAGCAGAACCAAAGAGATCTCGTTCAGTAGCAATACCCTGTTTTTCTAATGTATCTAATGCTTGATCTGCAGCATCAGCAAAACGTGTATCTTTTTCCCTGTTATAAGCTTTACGCTGTTCTGCCGCTTCTTTACGCTGTTCATTCCAGTCATCAAACACTTCTTTTGCAACAGCGACCTTCTCAGCAGCTACCTCCTTAGCTACATCTAGACCAACTTGCGTTTTGTCCGCAGCCTTTTGTAATCCACTGCGCAAAGACAAACGTGTCACAAGAAGACCAAAAGCTATGAGTAAGAATACATCAAGAATAATAGCCCCTAAGTTTCCTAATAATGTACGAAGGAATGTAGCAATCGCGCCGCCTACGACACCACCTTGATTAGCCAGTTGTGTAGTAATGAGTTCCTGCCCCTCAGGAACTCGCCACAAAGGAACAAGAGCTAACAAAAATAGGAAAAACAAGGTCATTACAACGCCTCGTTTTGTAATGGAAATAAATGTATCCTTATATAATAATCTCCAACCTAACCAGAAAACGCATAAACAAGGAATGATACCGCCTAGCCCAAAGCCATAACGGAATACACCTGTTAAAATCTGCCCTACAAGGCCGAGTTCAAATCCGAAAAAGCCGAGCAAGGAAATCACAGCAAAGGCAATGACAATAAGGCCTTTCACTTCGCTGCGCAAAGAAAAACTTTGAGACTTTGATTGCTGTTTTGTACTTGTTCGCTTACGGCGTGTGTTGCGTCTTTTGGTGGAAGTATTTTCTTCTGCCATAAATCTATACAAACCCCTTACTTATATAACATTACAGTAAATTAACTTATCATTATATTATAGCATATATCGTAATATTAAGTTAATTTTTACGACGTTTCTCCCAGTCGTGAAGTAACTGTTCCTCAGTCCCTCTCTTTATGCCCTTATAGTAGGTAGCATCGACTAGAGGCGTTGGTAAATACTGCTGTTTTACATACCCATTAGGATAGTTATGAGCATACTTATAAGCTTTCCCATGACCTAATTTACTAGCTCCGCTATAGTGACTATCTTTCAAATGATCAGGTACTTGTCCACAATCCTTATGTCGCACATCAGATATAGCAGCATCAATAGCTACATAAGCAGAATTACTTTTAGGTGCGAGAGCAACATAACACGCAGCTTCGGATAATATAATGCGTGCCTCAGGAAAGCCTACCATATGAGCCGCTTGAGCTGCTGCATTTGCGAGTATGAGAGCTTGTGGATCCGCAAGACCTACATCCTCTGCTGCACAAATAACAATACGACGAGCAATGAAGTTAGGATCCTCTCCGGCTTCAATCATACGCGCTAAATAATGTACTGTTGCTTGTACATCGGAGCCACGCATACTTTTAATAAAAGCTGAAATTGTATCGTAATGACTATCACCTTTTTTATCATATGTATATATGCGACGACCTACGACCTTTTCGAGAACCTCAATAGTAATCGTCCCCTCATCGGGAACCATAGCTGCGGCTTGTTCAAGAATATTAAGGGCCATACGTCCATCACCATTGACGAAAATCCCCACATCTTCCAAAACTTCATCGGTTACCTGCAGATGACGCTTGCCAAGGCCTACCTCTTCATCAGTAATGGCGCGACGTAAAATTTGACCGATAGCCTTTGGAGTAAGTGCTTCTAATGTAATAAGACGCAAACGAGACAAAAGTGGTCTATTAACTTCAAAGAACGGATTCTCTGTAGTAGCACCAATAAGGATGATAGTTCCATCCTCTACACAGGGTAACAACACATCTTGTTGGCTTTTATTAAAGCGATGAATTTCATCGAGGAATAGAATTGTTCGTTGCTGTAAAGAACGAACCCGTTTACGAGCGTCTTCAATGATGGTTCTCAACTCACCAATACCAGCGTTAGTAGCATTCAGGTTTACAAAATGACTATTGCTCACCTTAGCTATGATTCCGGCTAACGTCGTCTTACCTGTTCCACAAGGCCCATAAAAAAGCATAGATGGTATTGTATCCTTCTCTACCATAACACGCAAGAATGTCCCCTTCCCTATGGCCTTCTCTTGACCATATAAATGATCCAGTTTAGTAGGACGCATTCGTACAGGAAGTGGCTCGTATGTATTTGTAGGTGTCATATCAAATAAACTATCCATTCTATCACCTCAATTCGCACCCAGTTTAACTATCGTATTTTAATATCTATAACTATTCAATCAAAAAACAATGTCTTACACGCAAAAAAGCCCCACCATGCCGTAATGTACCGCGTTTTGATCCTGCAAGGGCAGGTGGGTGTCCTCCTCATCCTGCAATTGTCCCGTAAGGGCGTAACGTTCAGACGAGAGTCAGACTCCCAAAGTAAATGTGTTGGCTCAAAACTGCGATATCACACGCACATGGCAGGGATATCTTATACTTAAATAGTATCAGAAAGATTAGCAATTAACAAGTCTTGACATTTCGATTTCAATCAATTCTTGCCTATGTTTTTACACTAAAGATTGCTCTTGTTCTTCTTCTACATCTGGTTTAATATGCAACTCTTTTAATTGCTTAGGTTCTACTTCAGATGGAGCTTGGCTCATGATATCAGAAGCAGATTGAGTTTTAGGAAATGCGATTACGTCGCGGATAGATTGACGTTTTGCCATCAACATAACAAGACGATCAAGGCCAAATGCACAGCCTGCATGAGGAGGTGCACCGTATTGGAATGCATCAAGCATGAAGCCGAATTTAGATCTTGCTTCTTCAATAGACAAACCAATTGCTTTGAATACTTTTTCTTGTACGTCAGCTTGGTAAATACGCAAGGAACCGCCACCGATTTCTACGCCATTCAATACCATGTCGTAAGCAATCGCTTTTACACTGCCAGGATCGGATTCTAATTTATCAAGATCCGCATGGCGTGGCATTGTGAACGGATGATGCATTGCAACATAACGTTTTTCGTCTTCGCTATATTCGAACATAGGGAAATCAGTTACCCATGTAAATGCCAATTTATCTTGGTCAATCATGTTCATACGGCGTGCCATTTCAAGGCGTAATTCGCCTAATGCACGTGCCACAGTTGCAGGTTTATCAGCAATCATCAATACAAGGTCGCCACCTTTAGCGCCCATTTTTTCACCAATATTGCGGATTGTATCTTCACCTAAGAACTTCATGATTTGAGACTTGATGGAACCATCTTCATTGAAGCAAGCCCACGCAAGGCCTTTAGCGCCGTAACGGTTTACATACTCAACAAGGTCATCAAGTTCACGGCGAGGAATGCCAGCGTCACCAGGCACAACGATACCTTTAACTACGCCACCATTGTCGATAACAGAGCGGAATACTTTAAATTCTGTATCTTTTACGAGATCAGTTACATCAGTAAACGCCATGTCGAAGCGAAGGTCTGGTTTATCAGAACCGTATTTATCCATTGCTTCATCCCATGTAATACGAGGCATTGGCAAGGTGATTTCTTTGCCCATTGTAGTTTTAAATACATGAGCAACCATTTCTTCAAGCATGGAGTAAATGTCTTCTTCATCTACAAAGGACATTTCCAAGTCGAGCTGAGTAAACTCAGGTTGACGGTCTGCACGCAAATCTTCATCACGGAAGCAACGAGCGATTTGGAAGTATTTTTCATAACCAGCAACCATCAAGATTTGTTTGAAAATTTGTGGAGATTGTGGCAATGCATAGAATGTACCAGCATTTACACGGGAAGGCACTAGATAGTCACGAGCGCCCTCTGGCGTAGATTTAGTAAGCATTGGTGTTTCAATTTCCAAGAAATCGCGGCTATCAAAGAAGTCGCGCATTGCTTTGGTTACCTTGTGACGTAAAATCAAGTTGCGTTGCATTTCAGGACGGCGTAAGTCAAGGTAACGGTATTTCAAACGAATATTTTCATCTACATCGATATCATCTTGGATATAGAATGGAGGCGTCTTAGCGGAGTTCAATACGCGCAACTCTTCACAGAACATTTCGTATGCACCTGTAGGAAGGTTAGGATTAATAGCAGATTCATCACGTTTTGTGATAGTACCACGCACGCAAAGCACATATTCATTACGAACATCCTCTGCTTTGTGGAACGATTCTACGTTATGATCTGGGGACGCTACTACTTGTACTACGCCAGAACGATCGCGTAAATCCAAGAAAATCAAACCACCATGGTCACGACGGCGTTCAACCCAACCACATAATACGACCTCTTTACCTACCTCTTGTTCAGAGATGGTGCCACAACCGTGCGTACGGTGTAAGCCTTGCATTGTTTCCATTCTAATTGTCATCCTTTCACCAAAGAAGTTATACGTTCAGCTACTGTATCAAGAGATACAGTCTCTTGTTCACTAGTATCCATGAATCGAATTATGGCTTCTTTACGAACCAATTCATCATCACCCAATATAATAACATATTTCGCATTAATTTTGTTAGCGTATTTTAATTGTGCCTTCATACTTTTGCCCTGCCCGTCCATTTCAACAGGAATATCAAGACTGCGAAGTTTTTGGCAAATTTTGAAAGCCTCTACCTTAGCCGCATCACCAAGAGCTACTACGAATGCAGATGGTTCTACAGTTGGTTCAGGCAATAGGTTTTGTTTTTCAAGAGCTAATAATAAGCGCTCCATGCCCATAGCAAAACCGATAGCTGGGGTATGCGGTCCATCGAGCTCTTCTACGAGACCATCGTAACGGCCACCACCGGCTACGGCACTTTGAGCACCTAAAGGAGTATATTGTACCTCAAAGGCTGTTTTCGTATAGTAATCAAGGCCACGTACGAGACGAGGGTTCAATGTATATTGCACATTAGCTGCAGTTAAATAGGTTTTCAATTCTTCAAAATGATCATGACACTCTTCACATAAATGTTCGTGAATTTCAGGAGCACCTACGGACAAGGATTTACATGTTTCATTTTTGCAGTCTAAGATACGCAATGGATTCTTGTATAGACGCTCTTGGCAATCGCTACATAATTGTTCCTTTTTAGGTTCAAAGAAAGCAATCAGCTTTTCGCGGTATACAGGCCGACATGTCGGGCAACCTACAGAGTTCACCTCTACATTGAGGTCTTTAAGGCCAAAGTCTTTTAACAGTTGTACAACCATGCAAATAACTTCGCTATCCACTACTGGAGATTGAGAACCTAATACCTCCGCACCAAATTGGTGGAATTGACGATAACGACCTGCTTGCGGTTTATCATGACGGAACATAGGGCCCATATAATACCATTTTGTGAGACCTTCTTTACCATATACTTTATTTTCTAAGTATGCGCGCACAGCAGACGCCGTATTTTCAGGGCGTAAGGTAAAGCTAGAACCACCGTCATCACCGGTGGTAAAGGTGTACATCTCTTTTTGTACTACATCTGTAGTTTCACCGATACCTCGCAAAAATAATTTAGTTTCTTCAAAGGCAGGTGTGCGAATTTCATTGAAGCCGTATACTTTACAAATTTCACGCATACGTTGTTCAATATAGTGCCAATTTATCATCTGTTCTGGCAAAAAGTCTTGTGTACCTCTTGGTTTTCTTATAGCCATTACACAACCTCCCAAAATCTTTCACAAATTCTATGTCGTTTCTCTAAAAGTGCATCTATCGTTTCGTGATAAACATCTACGTCTTTTGGCATATGCTGTTTAAGCTGACGATATTCAGGGGCGCGCATCCACTTAGACGAGCTACCAGGGCCCATGGATAGAATATTTTGCCGTTCTTCCATGATCTGAATATTGTATTCGCATGCTTTGCCAGGCAAGGTGTAGCCGATATTCTCTAACTGCCCTCTCATATATTGTTGGCGATATAAATAATATGGCACATAACCAGCCGCTTCAAGACGCTCTTTACCATATTGTACCATTTCCGCTACGAGATTTTCTTCAGGAATATCATCTTCCATATGTAAATCGTACAACGGGCTACCACGTTTTAATGCTAACGTATGAATTGTAACATTTTCCGGCAGATTTTGACATACATAATCCATATTCTCTATCATGTTTGACATCGTTTGGTTAGGCAAGCCTGCGATAAAATCCATATTTACGGCTAATGATGTATTGTTTTTTACATATTGTAAAAGCTCATCAATATCCCGTGCACTATGACCGCGTCCAATGCGCCGCAAAATATCATCTTGCATCGTTTGTGGGTTAATGCTGATACGATTTACACCTAGCTCTAACATAGATTGTAGTTTTACGGGATTCACAGAATCTGGCCGCCCCGCTTCTACGGTAAACTCATGTCCTTCTGGCACAAGTATAGACAACAGTTTTAGGACTTGGTGAAAGTCTTCATCCTCTAGCACTGTTGGAGTGCCGCCGCCCATATAGAGAGTATCTACTGTTAGATTATAGGAATCAACAATAGATTTCATATCTTCTATATCACGGTTTAAAGCCCTTAGAAATTGACTTTTACCAGCATAATCCTGATAAAGACCATATGGAAACGAGCAATATACGCAACGCGTATCGCAGAAAGGAATACCACAATAGAGACTTACCTTTTTATCGTCTGTATCAGATAGAAACGGACGTTGATATTCGCCAATGGCCCTCAAAGTAGCAAGCTTTTCCATAGACACAGAAAACTCGTCCCTAATGTGACGAGTTGCTGCGTGGACAGAGCCATATGTATCTATATATTTATGTAGTAGCTTTGTAGGGCGCACACCTACCATGGTTCCCCATGGAGCCTCAGCAGGTAAGCCTTGATATTCACGCAAATAGCGCAACAAGGCTTGTCCAATTTGACGACGCCCCATAGAGGAAACAGTTCCTTCAAAAATCTTAATTGTATCACCAATAGTAACAGTTAATGTATATATTCCTTCCACTTCATGCGCTTCAAGGATAACCTCTGGATGTACCTTATCAGAAAAGAGTCCTGCCGCGCCACAGTTATGAGCTACTACGGAGCCAAGTGGTAATGGCCCCGTATATAGATATCTATTAACCATGGTGATGGGACATACGCTCAAGCTTTTCTAATTCTGCTTCAGTCATATGATTTTGGCAATCACTACAGTAACCATATACTTTCAATTGGTGGTCAATGGTACGGAAGTTCAACTTTTTAGCGATAATAGATTCCAATGTTTCAAGCATATCGTCTTCGAATTCAGATACTTTGCCACATTTTACGCAAATCAAATGATGATGGAAATGAGCAAACTCTTCGTCATTTAATTCATAGCGATTACGACCATCACCAAAATCAAGGCGTTTTAATAAATCGAGTTCTGTGAAAAGATCAAGAGTTCTGTAAATTGTTGCCAAACCGATATCAGGGGCAACTTCTTTTACAAGAACATATACATCTTCAGCACTCAAATGATTTTCTTCAGCATCGATAAATGCTTGCAAAATCGTTTGACGTTGTGTCGTCAATTTGTACTTTTTGTCTTTAATGCGTTCTTTTAATTTTTCTAATGTTGTGTTCATGATAATTTCCCCTCGACTGTAAAAAATAATTCGTTTAAACCTACTGACCAACAAATGGGTTGTATTGTTTTTCATACCCTATATTTGTTTCCGGTCCATGACCAGGATACACCATTGTATTATCAGGTAATGCATAAAGCTGTGTCTTAATAGCTGCTATCAAGGTTTCATAAGAACCATTTGGAAAGTCTGTACGACCTATGGAATCTCTAAACAGAGTATCCCCTACAAACACAAGACCTTCCATGTAATAACACACACCACCTGGCGTATGACCTGGCGTTTCAAGTACTTCCAAATCGATAGCCCCACATGTAATATGGTCACCTTGTTTAACCTCGATGATATCTGCCTTCACCTTAATCGGTGTAGGGTTGCTATAAGCGCTGAGATTTAACTCTGGATCCGCTAAATATGACACATCCCCCTTATGAATATATACAGGAACTTGATATGCATCTACAATCTCTTGTACCCCACCGATATGGTCGCCGTGACCATGCGTGAGTACAACCGCCTTCGGCTTTAAGTCATGTTTTTTTAGCGCATCTAGTACTTCAGCTGTTGCAGGATCGATAATGAAAGCTTCACCTATCGCTTTATCACCGATAACATAGCAATTTGTTCCTAATGGACCTAAAGGCATGCGCATAAGTACTAATTGTTGTTCGCTCATTAAGCCCCTCCTTTACTACGTTGAACAGTATAAACTTCGCGAATACGACGCAACTTAGTCATTACAAAATCTAATTGTGAAATATCACGGATATCAACCGTAACATTGATACTTACATTTTTTGTATCCTCTTGCACCTTAGCATTAATGTTGGTAATGGTAATTTTCAATTCTGAAAGCACCGCCATAACCTCCATGAGAATGCCAGCTCGATCGTAAGCTTGAATATCAATACCTACGTGGAAAGATTCACCAGAGGATCCATCCCAAGAGACTTCTATCATACGCTCCAAGTCTTCAGGTGTATGGCCCATGCTAGTACAATCACAGCGATGGACCGAAACACCACGACCACGAGTTATGTAGCCTATAATATCGTCGCCAGGTACAGGATTACAACATTTGGCCATACGTACCATAACACCAGCTTCACCTTTAACGAGAACGCCTGTGCCATTTTTCGTTTTCTTTTGACCTTGAGATTTTAATTTCTCAATAATTTGCTCTGTACTGCGCTTAGATTCCTCTACCTCTTTAGATTTTTTATAAAGTTCTATTAAACGCAATAGAACGGTGCTCACAGGAATGCCACCATAGCCACAAGCGGCAAACATTTCCTCTTCTGTGCCGGCTTTAAGTTGTTTCGTTACCTGTTGTAAACGGTTGTCCGCACATAATTCTTTCCAATTATGATTTAATCGTTTCGCTTCTTTTTCAAGAGAGTCTAAACCTTTTTCAATATTTTCAGCTTTATTTTCGCGCTTGAACCAGTTGCGAATCTTGCTCTTACTTTCAGAAGAACCTACGATATTCAACCAGTCGAGGCTTGGACCACCGGTTTTAGATGTAATGATGTCTACGATATCGCCATTTTGTAAAGTGTAATCAAGAGGTACAATTTTACCGTTTACCTTGGCACCAACACAGCGATGACCTACATCGGTATGAACGCGATACGCAAAGTCAAGCGGCACAGAGCCAATAGGCAACTTAACAACATCACCTTTTGGTGTAAATACGAATACTTCTCCTGAGAAAACATCCAGTTTTAAAGCATTAACCAGCTCCGTAGGATTACTCGTATCTTGCCATTCAAGAACTTGACGCAACCATGCAACCTTTTGGTCAAATTCTTTATCACCGTTTTTACTACCTTCTTTATAACGCCAATGAGCAGCCACACCGTATTCAGATACACGATGCATTTCCCATGTACGAATTTGAATTTCTACAGGTTGCCCCATCGTACCAATAACTGTAGTATGCAAAGATTGATACATATTAGACTTCGGCATAGAAATATAATCTTTGAAGCGATATGGCAATGGTTTCCACAAGCTATGAGCAATACCGAGTACTGCATAACAATCAGGAATGCTATCAACAATTACACGAACAGCAAGCAAGTCATAGATTTGAGATAGATCGCGATTGTCCTTTTTCATCTTCTTATAAATACTGTAGAAGTGTTTTGGACGTCCTTTAATGTCCGCCTTGATATTGGCTTCGCCTAAGGCCTTAGTAAGTTGACTCATTGTATCATTAACGATGTCTTCACGGACTTGGCGTTTTTGTTTCATTTGATCTACTAGATCATAGTATTTTTCCGGCTCTAAATAACGGAAGGATAAATCTTCCAACTCCCATTTCACATTGAAGATACCGAGACGATGTGCCAAAGGTGCAAAGATTTCTAAGGTTTCCTTAGCAATACGCTTTTGCTTATCACTACGCATATGCTTTAGGGTACGCATATTATGCAAGCGGTCACCCAATTTAATAACTACGACACGTACGTCCTTCGCCATGGCTAAAATCATCTTTCGATAGTTTTCCATTTGGCGATCTTCTTTTGTTTCATATTGAAATTGGTTTAATTTTGTTACTCCATCAACGAGGAACGCTACTTCAGAACCAAACATCTCCTCTAGGTCTTCCTTCGAGTAAGATGTATCTTCGACCACATCATGCATAAGAGCTGCCATGAGTGTAATATGGTCGATTTGTAAATGTGCCAAAATATCAGCTACAGCTAGCGGATGCATAATATATGGTTCACCGGAAGCTCTAAACTGACCTTCGTGAGCCTTATCAGCAAGCTCAAAAGCTTTTAATACTTGGGCACACTCATCATCTGTTAAATACGTATGGATATACTCCATAAACTCAGCTAAGGCTTTACTTTTATCAAAAGTAGTTTGTTCCACCAAAGCTTTGCCTTCTTCATTTACAGTTGTCATGATGTCACCTCCTATACACTATAAGTAAGGAATGTTACGGATGTGACAAGATCTAATTTTCCTTCAATGGCATTCCATCTAAGCATTAATTGACCATCATCACTTGTATATTCTTCAACAATGCCCAATTCTTTAAATACATCAATAGATGTTAGAGCACTGCGATTATTCTGATCTGCCGGCTTGCGGCGCAATATATCTTGTTCTACATTATAAACCGACTGACTGCGACCTCGCATGGACTGTTTTATTATGACATACATTTGTCTAAGTCCTTCTGTAGAAAGCTTAATCGGCTCTTCAGTCAACGGTTCAATAGCTTGAATCATGAGCTGCGGAGAAACCATGCCTTGCCATTCATTCTTCTGCAAGGAGAATGCAACTTTTACCACTGTTCCCACAAAGATTAATTTAAATAAATCAGGGCGATTCCAAGCTATAGCATCTAATATACCATTCGAAGTTGCAAAAATTACCTTACAGTGATTTTTTAATTGCCCCATGAGCATAATATCCTGTACGGTAGCGTCCATAATAGCAAAGACTGGGGTACTATTGGCCATCCCATAAGGTTCAAGGGCTGATACGCGGTCAATGATATCGACATCGATATCATCAACAGGTAGTTCCGCATCAATGGCCACAACGGGAATATATTCCTCAGCAGTAACAACTTCTTTACAATACTTCGTTAAACGGTCTCGTAACTCATCAATGCGATTTGCATCGATGCTAAAGCCTGCCGCCGCAGCATGCCCACCAAACTGTAGCAAGATATCCTCGCAAGATTTTAATGCATCATATATGTTAAAGCCATCTATACTACGGCACGAACCTTTACCAACGCCATCATGAATACTGATAACTAAAGTTGGTTTGTAAAACTCCTCTACTAGACGAGAGGCAACAATACCAATGACACCTGGATGCCACTCTTCGCCGGCCACAATAGTTACATAATCAGCTTTATGGCCTTGATTGGCTACATCTATACGAGCCAACTCGTGAATACTTCGTTCTAGCTCTTGTCGTTCACGATTTGTTTCGTTTAATTCCTCCGCAATTGCCTCTGCTATATCTGTATCATCGGTCACGAGTAATTCAACAGCACGCGTTGCATGCGTTACGCGACCAGCTGCATTAAGGCGAGGTGCTAAAATATAACCAATATGTCCGGAGGTGATAGTTCGTTCATGGAGCCCCACTACATCAATCAGCTTATTAATCCCCAAATTAGGATAGCTATTCATCTTCTCTAGACCTGCTTTTACGATGATGCGGTTCTCACCGACCAAAGGTACTACATCAGCTACCGTGCCAAGTGCGACGATATCTAAATCATCTAAGTACCATTCTCCGTGCTTTGTAAGCCACAAGGCTTGGCATAATTTGAAAGCAACCCCTACGCCAGATAAGTTTTTATCCTTATATGGACAGTCCTTTTGCTTATGATTTATGACGGCCTTCGCTCGTGGAATCATATCTGGAGCCGTATGGTGATCCGTAATAATCATATCGATGCGGTCCCGTACAGCCTCTACAATATCGTAAGAGCTAATGCCGCAGTCTACGGTAATTACCAAAGCCGTTCCCCGTTCAATAAGGTGCTCTAAAGCCTCTAAATTGAGACCATACCCTTCGCTTTGACGTTCTGGTATGTAATAGGTAACATCAGCATCTAATTTCTTTAAAAATCGATAGAGTACAGATGTTGCAGTAATACCATCCACATCATAATCGCCATAAATAACGATTGGTTTGTGACTTTCAATTGTCTCCAGAATTAGTGACACAGCCACGTCCATATCTTTCAAAGTGAATGGGTCTAATAAATCTGACAAAGTACCTTGCAAAAATCGACGGCCTTCGTCAACATCAATCTGACGATTCACCATTAATTTAGCCACAATAGGGTTCACACCAAGTTCACGGATTAAGATAGACTCTTTCTCCCGGTCACCTTCACAAAGGCGCCAACGTTTTTTCTTAATCATCATATCCCTCAGTAGTTCATAATCAATATTATTCTTGAATTCAACGTATTATCATTATCATTTTTATTTATTATACCCTAAAAAGCGAATAAAATAAACTATTTTATATATTTTATTCTCATTTAAACTTTGCTATTTTCTCAACAAAAAGAACCTCCTATTATCAATAGGAGGTTCCATATCAGTGAATTACTTAGAACCGGAAGTCTCGTTCGCCGTCCTTCATCTGTGCAATATAAGCTTTAGCTTTTTCTTTAACTAAATCATTTTTAATATTTTCTAACTGTTGTTCGATGACCTTAGCACCATGAGCCTTAGTCTTTTCATCACCGTAATCCATGATGTATTCGTTTAATGTCATCAACGCATTAGGTTGGCAACAATTGTGAATTTGACCGGATTTAGCAAGTGCCATGAAACGGTCCCCTGTTCTGCCCGCACGATAACATGCAGTACAGAAACTTGGTACATAACCAAGGTCTAATAGCCAGTCTACGATTTCATCTAATGTACGCGTATCGCTGCGATCAAATTGTGCAGAATTATCTTCTGGTTTCTCTTCTTCTTTGTAACCACCTACACTAGTACGAGAGCCTCCGCTGATTTGGGAGATACCAAGAGCCAATCCGCGTTCGCGCATTTCTTGAGTTTCGCGTGTGGACATAATCATACCAGCATATGGAGCAGACACACGAATGAGAGCAACAATTTTTTCGAATACATCATCAGGTACAGCATTACTGAAATCATCTACATCAATGTCATCGGCGGGACAAATACGAGGCACAGAAATGGTATGTGGACCTACGCCAAATACTTCTTCTAAATGCTCTGCATGCATCAACAAACCTACAAAATCATATTTGTAATGTTCCAAACCATAAAGCACTCCGATGCCTACATCATCAATACCACCTTGCATAGCGCGGTCCATCGCCTCTGTATGGTAGGCGTAGTCGCTCTTAGGACCTGTTGGATGTAAAGCTTCGTAGTTTTCCTTATTGTACGTTTCTTGGAACAATGTGTAAGTACCAATACCCGCTTCGTGTAATTTCTTGTAGTCCTCAACGGAACAAGCTGCAATATTTACATTTACACGACGGATTTCACCATTTTTATTTTTAATACCATAAATTGTCTTGATGGATTCCAAAATATATTCAAGTGGATTATTAAGAGGATCCTCACCAGACTCAATTACGATACGCTTATGGCCCATCGCTTCTAAAGCAATAACCTCTTCTCTTATTTGATCTTGAGTTAACTTTTTACGTTTAATATCGCGGTTTTTAGAATGATACGGGCAGTACACACAGCCATTGATACAATAGTTAGACAAATATAATGGTGCAAATAGAACGATACGATCGCCGTATATAGCTTTCTTGATTTCCTTTGCTAAAGCAAATAGCTTTTCCTTATATTCAGGTAATGGACATTCTAATAGAACTGCTGCTTCCCTGTGGTTTAATCCCTTAAATGTAGCAGCTTTCGCCAAAATAGCATCCAACAACTCCCGATTTTCCTTGTTTTCCTCTGCATAGGCAAGAGTATCAAGGATTTCCTGATGGGAAATAAATTCCTCCGCCTTTGGAGATTTTACATCATACATAGTACTTACCTCAAATCTTTCTAGTGGCAATGCCACCCCTCTTTAGGTTTATGAAAGTATATGACAACCAGTCTTCTGGTATTTCACTGATACTGTACATAGTATACCACTATTCCTACTAAAAA
>NZ_CALLVP010000051.1 GCF_938010505.1 uncultured Veillonella sp.
CCTAAGGCACCAGCAAAGGTCATCACCCCATAATAAATAAAGATGATAAGAATACTAATACCAAAGCCGATAGATGAACTAGAACGTTGTTTTTGAAGGCCTAACGGTGCACCTACAAGAGCAAATACAAAGCTTGCCAAAGGAATTGTAAAGCGTTGATACATTTCCATCTCAAGTTTATTAGCATTAGTATAGGCTGCCTTATAAGCTCTGATTTGATGACGTAACTCCTTAATCGTTAATTCCTCAGGTTTACGTTGATCTTGTTGAATATCTTTTGGTGCAGACTTAATAGGTAAGGATTGCTCCTTAAATTTCATAGCACGTTCTACACCATTACCAGCTGATAAATCGTAGATGATACCATTCTGCATCACCCAGTATTGACCATTCCAGATAGCCGTATCAGCATTTTCAACTTGTTGTAACTTGCCACCTTCCCCAAATTGTTGAACCGTAATCATGGACAACTGTTTGGTTTCAGCATTGTAGCTCTTTGCATACATCAAAGTACCAAGCTCATCACCATTCATCGTTTTCAACACAATATGATTTTGTGTTTGAGGCGATGCATTTTTCATGATTTGTTCGCGCACAATCGTTTGATACATATGATTTGTACGAGGTACAACAAATTCATTAAATGCTACTGCCCCAATGGAAATGATGAGGGCAATAATATATACGGGCATGGCCAAACGTAAAAAACTTAAACCGCCAGCACGCATAACAACGATTTCACTAGTACTACTCAAACGACTAAAAGTCATAAGAGAAGCCAGCAATACTGACATTGGGAATGTTAAGATAACAATACTTGGTAAAGCCAAGACAAAAGCTTGCATAACAAGCAACAATGGCGCCCCATATTCAGTAATATATTGAGCAATTCTAAATAATGTACCTGTACCAATAAAAATACTAGTAAAGGCAAATACCCCAAATAGGAATGGGCCTACAAAGGCTTTTAAAATATATCTATCTAATAATCGCATAGCCCCTCCTATAATTTAAAGTTATCCCCTAAATAATGTTCACGAGCAATTGGGTCATTCGCGATTTCATCAGGGGTCCCCTCTAGAAGGATTTTACCACTACTCAAAATATATGCCTTATCTACAATCCCCAATGTTTCGCGAACATTATGGTCTGTAATCAAGATACCAATACCTCGATTCTTGACGTGTAAGATAATTTGTTGAATGTCAGCAACCGCAATTGGGTCAACACCTGCAAAAGGTTCATCAAGAAGAATGAAATTAGGTTCTAAGGCAAGACAGCGTGCAATTTCTACACGACGTCGTTCACCACCAGATAATTGCATCCCCATACGATCACGGACATGTCCAATATGAAATTCTTCAATTAATGATTCCACAATAGCTTCAATCTCATCAGGCTTTTTTGCCGTAATCTGTAGCATGGCACGAATATTGTCCTCTACAGACATAGAACGAAAGATTGATGCCTCTTGTGGTAGATATCCAATCCCTTCAGCAGCCCGTTTATACATAGGAATATTTGTTATATCCTTGCCATCAACGGTAATGATGCCAGAGCTCGGTCTTTCAATGCCTACAATCATATAAAATGACGTAGTTTTACCAGCCCCATTAGGGCCCAATAGACCTACAACTTGGCCTTTATCAACGCGTAGACTTACCCCATCTACCACATTGCGTCCGCTAAAGGTTTTAACTAAGTTTTTGGTTTCTATATACATATATTATCCTTATTTATTCGGAACAATGACGAGTGTACTACGTCCACCTAATGTTTCAGCAGAATCATCAGCTAGACGAATTTTAAGTTCCGGCGCATTAAGTACATTACCATTTTGAACGGCATGTGCAGAACCCGATAAGAGTACAACCCCATCATTTTGGTTTGGCGTTTGAGTATATGTAGCTCGATCAGCAGAACCAGATACATTTCGTTCAGGATTAGAGAAAGTAACATTACCTTGCGCTACAGCACGAACTTCTTTCATCCAGCCTTCTACTTTATTACCAGTCAAGGTTGTACCTTCAGCAATCAAACGGGCATTACCTGTAACAAGACCATATTCGGAATCAGTACTATACTCAACACTGTCGCCAAAGATTTGGCGATCACCACGTTGCAAATGAACGTTACCATTAGCAGTGAATTTATTATTATTGTAACTGTGAACTGCTTGAGCGGACATAGCCATATCAGTACCAATCATAGATACACCACCATCAAGATTTGCTTCTTGAGTTTTTGTGTTGTACCAACCCTTGGCACCAGTCATAGTTTTATCCGCTTGGGTGATAACAACATTACCCGTTGCATCCGCACGACCTGAATTGCCATCATAAGACAATGTATCAGCGCTGATAGTCAACGGATCATTTGCCGCCCAAGCTGTAACAGATGCTGTCATGAGTACAGCTAATATAGCCATACCAATCTGTTTTTTCTTATTCATCATATTTCCTCTCAATTACTTCTTTGTTAATTTCGCATGCCCAATGGCTTTAATAACTTTTAAGGACATATTGCCCTCAAGCTTGTCGCCTGTGAGTGTTACATCCTTACTGTTATAAGTGAAAGCCGTTTTAGACGTCAACGTTTTTGTTTTGTTATCAAAATGAAGGGCTTCAGTTTTAAATTCCGCGCCTTCCGTATTGGTAGCAGTAACGCCTTGATCAATATCAAGAGAGTTTCGATCACCCGTCAGTACAGCATGAGGAGCTGTAATCGTAGTAGTCACATCATCTTGATAGAACAGACCTTTTAAATTGGTTAAAACGATAGCTTTTGTACGTGGGTCATATTCAATCTTCTCAGCTGATAATGCCCATACTAACTTGCCATCCTTTTCCTCTTGTAGATCAGCACCTTGGAAATTAACGAGTTGTCCACTTTGATTTTGTGTGGTAGTAACATCATTAGAGTCTTTCATAATAAATACGATAAGACCGATTAAAGCCAATACTATAGCGGCCACAATGGCAATTAACTTTTTATTGTTTTTCATGTGCCCTCTCCCGTATAGCTATCTTCTTATCGTAATCAATAATTTGATCCATCTTAGTCATCCAGCGATGTTGGAACCAAAGCCACTCATCTGGATGTTCGCGGATAAATTCTTCCGTAACACGTACACATGCTTCAGTCAAACGATACATATCTACATCTTCATCACCAGTTTCCTTATAATGTAATGCTGGTAAGATATGAACAATATGTCCACCTTCAGGCTTACGAGATGCAAAAATAGGTACTACAGGAGAACCAAATTTCTTTGCAAATGTAGCAGGCCCCATAACCGCTGATGAATCTTGTCCCAAAAACGGAACTGGTAAACCATTTATATATCCATCTTGGTCAGCTAAGAATCCAAGTAGTTTTTTCTTTTTTAAAGCCTTAGCAGCAGAAACGATTTCATTACCACCACTAGCAAATACGTCAAGCCCCACCATCTCACGATATTCATTCATAAGACGTGTAAATTGAGCATTAGGTTGTTTCTTAACAATTGTAGTGGAAGGGTATCCATGAGCCGCCATAGCAGCCCCCATCCATTCCCAGTTTCCTACATGTCCAGTAAGAACGATAACACCCTTATCTTCAGCAATGGCAGCTTCTAAATGTTCAACACCACGCATCTCTATATGTTTATTGATAAAGGATTTCGTCAGGTTTGGCATGTACAATACTTCCATAACACTGCGGCCAAGGTTTTTGAACAACTTTTCAATTAATTGTTCCGCCTCTTGATCGTTCATGTTCATGCCAATTTTAATATTATTTATACCTCTAAGCTTTTGCTTCTTCGCTATTAGCCCATATACAGGACCTAAACAAGCGCCTATGAGCAAAATGAGCTTGTATGGTAGTCGACAAACGAGCCAACTAATGCCTTTAACTAAATGGTATTGCCATTCGTTATTCATTCTGCCCACCTCCTTTATTGTCCATGAGCATGGGCCTCTCGCGCATAATCTGCAACAACAGAATCCCATAAACCTTGAGTCTTCAAGATATATTCTACAGCCTCTCTAACGGCACCATGTCCGCCATTGACGGTAGAAATAAATTTAGCTAATGATTTAACCTCTAGTACTGCATTATTTGGTGCCATCGGTAAACCTACGAGTTGAAGAGCACCTAAATCATTAAGATCATCCCCCATGTAAGCAATCGAGTCTAAGTCGATTTGATGTTTTTTACAAAGAGTTCTTAATGCTTCAGTTTTATTAGCATGCCCCATAAGAAGTTCATCAAAATGCAACTCCTTCGCACGGCGCTCTACCATCGGAGATACACGAGCCGTAATAATTGCTAGCTTTATCCCTGATTTACGAGCCGCAGTCAAGCCTAAACCGTCTTTTACAGAAAAGGCTTTGAGCTCTTCTCCAGTCGATGTATAAATTAAAGAGCCATCAGATAGAACTCCATCAACATCGAGAACAATCCATTGAATATTCATTATACAATGCCTCTACGCAATAAATCCGTAATATGAACAATGCCAAGACATACATTATTAGTATCTACCACAGGTAATACGGTGATAGGGCGAGGTTGATTTTTCTCCATTAAATGAAGCGCTTCAGCGGCCAATTTATCCTTCGTAATCGTACGAGGCATGGCTGTCATCATATCCTCTACAGGCCATTCTAAAAAATTACTCCCAGAATCAAGGCCACGACGCACATCACCATCAGTAACAAGGCCTAACAAATGTCCATCTTCGTCAATAACATTTGTAGCGCCTAAACCTTTTTCGGTCATTACAAAGAGCGCATCACGAACAGTAGCCCCTTTGAATACCGTTGGATTATCCTCTTCACCATGCATGATGTTTTCTACAGTCAACAATAATTTGCGACCTAAAGAGCCACCTGGATGGAATACAGCAAAGTTTTCTGGAGTAAAATGATGGCGTTCCAATAAACATACTGCTAATGCATCTCCTAGAGCTAGTGCAACGGTAGTACTTGTGGTAGGTGCTAAACCTAATGGACAAGCTTCACGTTCTACCTCTGCCAACAATACGATATCAGAATTTTTTGCTAATGTAGACTCTGGTTTTCCTACAACACAGATTAATTTAGCTCCTATGCGGCGCAAAGACGGTAAAATACTAATGATTTCACCGGTTTCACCACTATTAGAAAATGCTAATACTACATCATCTTCAGTAATCATACCAAGATCACCATGCACACCTTCACCAGGATGCATAAAAAGTGCCGGTGTACCTGTACTAGCCAAGGTAGCCGCAATTTTACGACCAATATGACCAGATTTACCCATCCCTGTACATACCACGCGACCCTTACAAGCCAAAATCATATTTACAGCATTTACAAAATTGTGATCCAAACGAGAACTTAATTCTTCTATAGCACGAGCTTCCTCATGAAGCACCTGTGCCGCTTGTTCTAAAATAGTCACAAATACCGCCCCTAACCTTTTACGATTTTATCAATAGCTACTAAATCACGAAGCACAGCTTCAAATTGATCTAAATACAACATGTTTGGACCATCGGACAATGCTTCCTCCGGATTATCATGCACTTCAAAGAACAAGCCATCTACGCCACTAGCTACAGCAGCACGAGCCAAGTTCGGTACAAATTCACGATTGCCACTAGATTTAGTACCTGCACCACCTGGTAATTGAACACTATGAGTAGCATCAAAGATTACAGGATAGTCGAAAGAACGCATAATTGGGAACGATCTCATATCCACTACGAGGTTATTATAGCCAAAGCTAAAACCACGTTCTGTAAGCATAAGATTTTCATTGCCTGTTTCTTTCATTTTATTGAGGACATTCTCCATATCCTTAGGTGCCATAAATTGACCTTTTTTAACATTTACACATTTGCCCGTTTTAGCAGCTCCATATACAAGATCTGTTTGACGGCATAAGAAGGCTGGAATTTGAAGAATATCTAGCACTTCTGCAGCTGGTTCAATTTGTTCAATAGAGTGAATATCACTTACAACTGGTACATTGAGTTCCTTCTTAATAGAAGCAAGCATTTTTAGCCCTTCCTCAAGACCTGGTCCACGGAAGGAGCTAAAGCTAGAGCGATTAGCTTTATCAAAGGAGGCTTTAAAGATATAAGGAACGCCTAAACGTTCGCATATCTCTTTTGCTCGTTTACCAATAGCCAATGTGCGGTCATAGTCCTCAATAACACATGGACCGGCAAGGACAAATAAACCTTTGCCACCACCCACTGTAATATCTTTAATTTGAACTGTTTTCATTTATTTCTCCTCTTGCTCGTAAATTGCATTAACACGAGCTAAGTCTTCAGGTGTATCAACACCGATAAATCGTTTATTTGTTAGAATAACACGAATGGTATAACCATTTTCCAAAGCACGTAATTGTTCTAGAGATTCTGTTTGCTCCGCTGCAGTTGGTTCCATCTTGGCGTAGTTCAATAAGAACTCTCTACGATATGCATAGATGCCAATATGTTTTAGTGGCGGACGTACAAAGTCATGGCGAGGATATGGGATTAAAGATCTAGAAAAATACATCGCATCATTACGATTATTTAAAATGACCTTTACCGCTGATGGCTCCTCATACTCCTCCTCTAATAAAGGAGTTGCTACCGTAGCCATCTGTAAGTTTGGATCTTCTTCAAAGAGACGTGCCAAATCATCAATAAGATTTGAATCAATCATCGGTTCATCACCTTGGACATTGATGATAACATCTAAATCTGTATAATGATTAGCAACCTCTGCCAATCGATCGGTTCCAGTCGGATGGTTAGGATCTGTCATCATAACAGTTCCCTCAAATCGTTGTACTGCAGAAAATACGCGGTCATCATCAGTAGCTACAATCGTACATGCTGTCTTTGTAGCTTGTGATACCCTAGCATAAACCCGTTCAATCATAGGTTTACCTGCAATATCAGCCAATGGCTTACCAGGCAATCTAGTAGAACCATAACGAGCAGGAATGACACATCCAAACTTCACGATAAAACCCCATTTCTGTTATTCGTGTATCTTATTATTATACACTAAATCTCTAAATTTTCTATGAATTCTTGTTTTCCAGAAACAAACTCAATCCCTATAGATAGCACTAGAATCGGTATTTTTAAGTCTTCGATTGCATGCAACTGACTTAACTTAACCGCATCCTTTTCCGTAATGCAAATAGCATCAGCTTGATGAGCAAAAGCTGCTTTCCATATATCAATAACATCATCATTTGAGAAATCATGATGATCCCCAAATGGTAAGGTATGAACGACGTTATACCCTACATCGGTCAACGTTTGTGTAAAGGATTGAGGGTTTCCAATTCCACTTACCGCCATAATACGTTGTTCCTTATAAGCATCTACAGAAGTCCCAACAGAGCCATTAGCCCACTCATCTAAAGTATACATAAACTGCGGTTTATGTGTTGTTTCATAGACAGGTATATTGGGAATCATATGAGATAATCTTTTACGAATGCCAGATACAATACCTGGCGCTACTTGATCCACCTTAGTAAGAACGATAATATCAGCACGCTGTAAACCACTAAGTGGCTCACGTAATAATCCACGAGGCAACACATAATCATAGCCAAACGGATTAGATGCATCGATTAGCACAATATCAATATCTCTTGCTAATGCACGATGTTGAAAACCATCATCCATAATAAGGCAATCGGCACCGAGTTCATTAATGGCGATTTCTGCAGATTTAGAACGTTCACGACCGATAATTACATTGGATTTTTGTAAAACCTTTGCTAATAACCACGCCTCATCACCACTGATAGATGGTTCCACAAGCATGGTACCGTCTTTAGAAATAATAATATTTTTCTTATTATCTTCTGCTCGGTAACCACGACTAAGAACGGTAGGATGAAAGCCCTTTTGAGTGAGCACATCACAAATAAATCGCACCATTGGTGTTTTTCCAGTACCACCAGCCGTAATATTACCAACGCTGATAACAGGCACTGTAACTCTCGTAACGCCTTTACCCTCATCAAATCGAGCATTGCGCATTGATACAGCCTTCTCATAACCTTTACTCAAAAGGCCTAAACTGGAACGAGCTATATCACCTAATATGGATTGATCTTCACCACTAACGATGGATTTGAATAATGCTTCCCCACTCATAGGTGACTCCTCCTATTATGTAATACAATAAACTAATCTAACAAATTTTATTCTACTATGGAATAATTTGATGTTTCTCAAATAACAAACGTAACTCTTGCGTATTACGTTGCGTAGCACCACGGTTTTCTTTAATGATATCAAGACAGTTTTGCCCCATCTCTTCAGCCAAGGCTCTATCCTTACATAAACGCAAGACCATTGCGGTTAACTCTTTGCCATTCTTCACTTGCTCACAAGCATTTCGGGAGTTTAACAAGGCAAAAATTTCTTTAAAGTTAAACATATGCGGTCCCACCAAGATTGGCTTACCATGTGCAGCAGGTTCCAAAATATTATGGCCCCCAGTTTTAACAAGAGAACCACCGACAAAAATGATATCTCCTAAACTGTAAAGTCGGCCGAGTTCACCAATAGTATCTAAAATGACAACTGGAATACCTTCGTGAACAGGCTCTTTCATATCGCTACGACAAATAGCACTCAATTCATAACGCTTTGCAATATTTTGCACATCATGACCGCGATAAATCTCACGAGGTGCAATCAACAAACGGGCTTGAGGATACTCTTTCAATACTTGTTTGAAAGTTTCAAAAATAGCTTCTTCTTCACCCTTATGTGTACTGCCTGCGATGATGATTGGATGGTTTTTACCAAATCCAAACTCGTCGAGAAGAGCTTGTTTCTCTTCATATGATACAGTGGCATACGTTTGATCGTATTTCATATTGCCTGTTACAGTAATATCAGGTGTATGAGCACCTAAACATTCAATATGAGCCGCATCAAATTTAGACTGCATACAGAAGCGTTCTATAGAGCGTAACATTTCACGCGTGAAAGCACTGATATATTTATAGCGTTTCATGCTACGATCTGAAATACGACCATTAACCATCATAACAGGAATATTTTCCGATTCGGCGATACGCAAGAAGTTTGGCCAAATTTCAGTTTCTACGAGTAAAATAGTAATCGGCTTAATAATATGTAAAATTTTACGAGTTAAATACGGCAAATCAAGGGGAAAGAATATAATTCCTTCTGCTTCAGGAATGATGCGATGAGCCATAGCATGACCAGTAGCAGTAACTACGGACACAACTACAACAGCTTCAGGAAATTCCTTTTTAACCTCTTTTACCAATGGACTGGTAGCCACAATTTCCCCTACAGAAGCGGCGTGAATCCAAATAGCACGGCGCCCTTCAATTTTCTTTAATAGTGAGGCGGGCATATAGCCTGCACTCTGTTTGATACGCTCATAAAAGCCATCTTCAAAGGCAAGTCGGTATAAAATAACCGGAATCAAGCCAATCCAATAGAATATGAGCAATACGTTATATATCCAGTACATGGTTATCCTTTATTGGAGAATTGAACGGAATAAAGATGGTTGTACAATCCGCCGTCAACAGCTAATAGCTCTTGGTGAGTCCCCTGCTCTACCAAGCGACCTTGATTAAGTACAACAATTTGATCAGCATTTTGAACAGTGCTCAATCTATGGGCAATGACAAATGCTGTACGCCCTTTCATGAGACGATCTAACGCCTCTTGTACAAGCTTTTCACTCTCAGTATCTAAAGCAGATGTAGCTTCATCTAAAATTAGAATTCGAGGATCTTTTAAAATAGCACGTGCGATAGCAACCCGTTGACGTTGGCCACCAGATAATGAACTGCCTCGTTCACCTACAATTGTATCGAGACCATCAGGCATTTTCTCAACGAACTCAAGTACGTTAGCCGCTTTAGCCGCTTCATACACTTCTTCATCGGAGGCATCTAAACGACCATACAAGATATTCTCTTCGATAGTAGCATTGAATAAAACGGTTTCTTGTGGTACAAGACCAATTTGTTCACGTAAGGATTTAAAAGTAACATCTTTCACGTCATAACCATCTATTGTTATAGAACCACCTGTTACATCATAGAAACGAGGTAGTAGGTTAGCGAGAGTTGTCTTACCTGCACCGGATGGACCAACGAGGGCCACACTTTCACCAGCCTTAACAGACAGGGTAAAGTTTTCTAACGCAGCCTTTTCACCACCATAGGAGAAGGAAACATCGTTAAATTCTACATTACCTGTAATATTAGGCAATGTAACAGCATCGGGTTTCTCCACAACATCTGTTTTGGTATCTAAAATCTCAAATACGCGGTCAGCAGCAGCCAATGCTTTTTGAATATTGCCATATACTTGGCTCAAACGTTTTACAGGATTGGACAAGTTAATCGCATAAATCAAGAAGGCAATCAAAGAACCAGCAGTGATGGCACCTGTGACTACGGAGTAACCACCGTACCAAAGGATGACTGCTACAGCGATTGCCGCAGAAAACTCAACCATTGGACTTAACAAACTAGTCAATTTAGTAGCTTTAATAACCGCTTTAAAGTTGCGGTCGTTTTCATCTTCAAAGCGCTTGCGCTCAAAATCTTCACGAGCAAAGGACTTTACAACACGAACTGCACTGATTACTTCTTGTAAAAGCGCCGTAATATCAGCTACACGGCCTTGAACATCGTGCCCTGCCACTCGAAGCTTTTTACCAAAAACATTAATAATCACTAAAACTACGGGAACCGTAATAAAAGTAACTAACGTAAGTTTCCAGTCAATGAGAAGCATGGACACTAAAGAACCGATAAGTGTTACAGATTCAGTAATAAAAGAAATCAAGTTATCTACCACAGCCGTCTGTAATGCAGCTACGTCATTTGTAAGATTACTCATGATAACGCCAGTTTTGCGGCGATCAAAGTAAGATAAACTTAATTTTTGTAAGTGATTGAATATAGCCTCACGGACATCGATAATCACGCGTTGTCCGATGTAGGACATATTATAGGTTTGACCATAGGTAGCAAAACCACGAATTAAGAAGATGAGTATGATAGCACCTACAATGAGGTTCAACATAAACATATTCTTTTCATCTAACACTTGGTCTACTACATTCTTAATCAGCCAAGGTACTACCAAATAGGCAGCAGCAGCGACAATCATGCAAAACACTGCAAAAAGCATCCGCTTATAATAAGGCTTTACAAAATATAAGAGCCTAGAATAACTATTCATTACATTTCTCCTTACCGAGGTTGTACACAAGATGTGCTACTCGTTTTACTGCACCAGGCTCACCTAATTTATGACGTACTTCGCGCAATTCACTACGCATAGCTTCGTTTTTCTCTACATCACTAATCAATGGTTCCACCAAAGACACAATTGCTTCTGGTGTGACAGCATCTTGTAATAATTCAGGAATGACCTCTTTACCAGCTACAATATTAGGCAAGCCCACATGTGTTACATTCACAACCATCTTACCAATACCATAAGTAATTGGTGATACGCGATACAATAACACCGTTGGCAGTTCCATCATAGCCGTTTCTAATGTAGCGGTTCCTGATGCGGCAAGGCACACATCACAAATCTGCATCAAGTCATATGTATGGTCTTCCGTAATCGTAACAGGTACCTTATGAGCATCGATAAAAGCTTCTAGCTCACTTCGATCAATCGTATGTGCTCGAGGCAAGAAGAATTGAATATCTTCATGTTTCGCCATCAATTGCTCACCACTTTTTAGCATCGTATCAAGCAAGGATAAAACCTCTTGTTTACGACTGCCAGGCATAAGCAATACTTTTTTAGCCTCTTTACGAGCCCCAAAGTATTCTTCGGCCGTTTCTTTAGTCATCGTAGGGTGTACAATATCGAGTAAAGGATGACCTACAAAGTCTACATCACATTTGTACTTGCGATACGCTTCAGCTTCAAATGGGAAGATAGATGCTACCTTGGTTACATACTTGCGAATTGTATTACCACGACTACTGTGCCAAGCCCAAATCGTTGGAGCAATATAATATAAAACAGGAATCTCCAGTTCATGAGCCACCGCAGCTAATTTCATATTAAAACCTGGATAATCTACACAAACGAGAATATCTGGTTTTTCCTTCATCATGACACGCTTCAAGTACGTACGCAGCTTAAAGAATTTTGGCAATGATTTCACAATCTCTACAATACCAATGACACCAAGGTTCTTAATGTCATACACGATACGAACACCAGCGCGTTCCATCAAGGTGCCACCCATACCAAACATCTCTACAGAAGGATCTATTTCTCTCAATGCATTGGCTACACTTGCCGCATGAGTATCGCCGGAAGCTTCACCGGCGGAAAACATGACTTTCATTATGCATCCTTTCTGGAATTTACAAACTCTTGGTCTACAGCACAGATAACAATACCATGACGATCTGCCATATTAAGCACATCTTGTTGTTGTACAAAAATGGTCTTTTCCGCTTCTACAGCTAACACCTTACAACCGCTATCAATCATAGACATGAGAGTTTTTATGCCTACTGCTGGCACATCAAAGCGTACGTCTTGATTTGGTTTTTCGGTTTTAACGACAACCGCATCTCCACGACCGAGTTCGCCACCTCGTAAGATACACTTATCAGTACCTTCAATGGCTTCAATAGCCATGGCCGCCTTATGCTTAACAACAACGGTTTGACCAATATCAAGGGCACCCATTTGTTTAGCTAATTCAAAACCAAAACAAATGTCAGCCCATTGCTCATCTGTAGGTTGTGCTTTTGAAAGCACTCCTACCTTTGGCATAAATGATTTCAAGTATGCTGTTTGATCTAATACTTTAAAGCCTTCTCGTTCGATTTCATCAACGATGGCAAGCATAATCGTATCATCTTTACGATTTTTGAGCCGCTTTAAAACGCCTAATGTTTTTAAATCAGGAAATGTAAGGCCTTTAAAGAGAATCTCTTTAGTGACTTTTCCAAGCATAGTTAACTCTTCAACCTCTTCTTTTTTCAAGGTTTTAAAGATTTTACCTAGTTTAGCAACACCAATATCATAGAAAGCATCAGCCTCAGCCTTTAGAGCTGGGTCTATATCAGGTACTACACCGATAACAACCACCTCGTGGCCCAATACATGAGCGGCACGCATGAATTCTACAGGCAAAACACCAATGCCCGCAATTAATCCTACCTTTGCCAAGACTATACCTCCTAGATGACCTCACGGCCTATATATCAATTAGTAATTTCAAGTTCACTATGAAAATGCCTAAAAACAGACATAATCATATACAATATATTTTACTATAAATAGCTACTTTTTACCATTAAAAAGCCAAGCTTTATGCCCTTTTCTTCATCATTTTATTAAAATTTCCTTATTACTTTTAACTACTAAAACATCTACGAATATATCTATCAAAACTTTTCTATAAATATAATGTAAATTATCATTGATATAAAACTCAACTAGTAATAATGCACACAAAAAGACCTCGTACATTGTACGAGGTCCTCATAATTAGTCGCGACGAGTACGCATAATGCCTCTATCAGCATTGCGTAGGAATCGTAATAAATTTTCAATTTCTACGGAAGAATCCAATTGTAATTCCATTTCTTCAATCGCCTTAGATAAGCTGAATCCAGAACGATAAATAATACGGAATGCTTGTTTCAAATCACGTCGTACATCTTCGGAAATTCCTGCACGAGATAAGCCTACAGAGTTTAGACCGATAACACGTGCCGGTTGACCATCAGCAATTACGTAAGGTGGGATATCTTGTACCACCTTAGCCATTCCGCCAACCATAGCGTTACGACCGATTTTAACAAATTGATGAATACCAGCAAGACCGCCAATAACCACGCGATCTTCAACGATAGCATGCCCTGCAAGACCAGCACAATTACTCATTATTACATTATTACCAACAATACAGTTATGAGCCACATGTGTACAGGCTTGAAGTAAACAATTATTGCCTACACGTGTTTCTTCACCTTCACCAGTAGCGCGGCTAATAGTTACGAATTCACGAATAACCGTTTCATCGCCGATATTACAATAGCTTTTTTCGCCTTTAAATTTTAAATCTTGCGGTTCCAACCCAATAGATGCGTTAGGATAAATTTCACAACGCTTACCAATGGTTGTCCAACCACCAATTACAACATGTGCACCGATTTGTGTGCCATCGCCAATCTCGACATGTTCGCCGATAACAGCGCCAGGACCTACGATTACATCTTTGCCCAATTTAGCATTTGGATGGACTATGGCTGTACTATGGATGTTGGATTCCGCATTTTCCATGCCTACAACTATCACTACAATCACTCCTCATTCTATTATACAAGGGCAAACATGTATTCACCGCTAGCGCACAATTTGTCGCCAACATAGGCACGGCCTTCAACCTTGCCCATTTTACCTTTAATTTTAACAATATCTACCTCCATGCGAACTTGATCGCCAGGTTTTACAGGATGGCGGAAACGCACTTTATCAATACCTGTAAACATAGGAGTAAGACCACGATTTTCCTCAGGGTACAATAATGCAATACCACCAACTTGAGCAATAGCTTCAGTCAATAATACACCTGGCATAACTGGGTTCCCTGGAAAGTGACCTTGGAAGAACAATTCGTTGAATGTAGCATTTTTAATACCCACAGCACGTTTCATAGGTTCTAACTCAACAATACGATCAACCAAAAGCATTGGGTAACGATGAGGTAAAATTTCTAAAATATCTTCGTGATTAAGAATCATGGCTGTGTCTCCCTTATTTCTTCCATTATACTGCGAGCCAATCTTGAATTTAATTCATGACTCGATTTCAAAGCAATTACATGGCCTTCAATCGGTCCTAACAAGAATAAATCCCCTATAACATCTAATGCTTTATGGCGAACTAATTCATCCTCAAAGCGTGGTATAGATAGACATTTCTCATCATCATAGACTAATGCATTATCTAGGCTACCGCCTTTTGCAAGCCCCATGGCCTGTAATTGTTCCAATTCCTTCATAAATCCGATAGTCCTAGCCGATCCAATGTGGGCTTTGAAATACTCAGGCGATACTTCAAAATCACATTGTTGCGTACCAAGCAACGGATGACTGTTAATTGATGTAAAAGTCATGCGATAGCCATCATATGGCAAAATCACAATAAAACGATCTCCATCATAAACAGCATGAGATCGAGTCACTTTGTATATATGACGCGACGCTATTTGTTCTTCAATGCCAGCCTCTTCAATAAGATTGACAAAAATAGCACTACTACCATCACCTACAGGAGGTTCTGGAGAATCCATTTCAATATAACAGTTATCAATATTCATAGCACTGAACGCTGCCATCACATGTTCAACAGTAAATACCTTTGCTTCACCATTTTCCAACGTGGTAGCGCGCATAGTGTTCGTCACATTATCAATGTGTGCTCGCACAGAAGGATGCCCTTCAATGTCCGTGCGGACAAACACAATTCCTGTATCTTCAGGTGCAGGCTTAAAAACCATATGTACTGGTTCACCGCTATGAAGGCCAATCCCTTGATATGAAACAGCCTTTTTTATTGTTTGTTGTGGCTTACTCATAAGAATGTCCTTTCATAATCCGAATTCACGTTTACTATACACCAATATGTATTATACCCTATTTGCATAGGCGTTACAAGAAATTTACCATATATTACGCTAATTGGAAAGACTATTCTTAGTCTTTAAAATTTTAATAGATTATTTTTAAACACTAAATTATAAGTTACAAAATAAAAAGAGATTTCATCCATGCTAATAGGAATCAGTTTCATCTTGGATATTCCACAATCGCATAAACAAAATCTCTTTAAAATTATTAACTATTGAAAAACATCAGGTGGTGTATCTATTTGTTCACCATAAAAACGACGAGTCCATTTCCAACGGTTATGAAGCCAAAACCAATCTTCAGGATATCGCCGAATATAATCTTCAATAAACTCATTTAGACGAGTTGTTGTTACCGCTATATCGCGCTTTTTATCATCTGTGCGTTCCACATAAATTGGTGGATGCGCTTCAATCTCATGTTTCTCAGAAAACGGACTATAATGTATGGTTACAAAAATAATAGGCACATCTTGCATACGAGCCAGTACAGCTGGCCCCGCAGCCGTCAATGTTTCATAGCCAAAGAATGGTGCAAGAACGCCATCATCACCAGGGTCCTGATCCATAATAAGGCCTAAAAATGCACCTTTTTTTAGTTCATTAATCATTTCACGAACACCTGTTTTATAGGTCACATGTTGATGCATAATCCGACGATATTCATTGATAAACTTATCCGCATCACCATTCTGTTTCATAGCCACAGAAATCAGCGGATACCCTTCAGAAGCAAGAACGGCACCTAGGAGTTCCCAGTTACCACTATGAACAGCGGCTAAGATTGCACCTCGACCATTTTCTAAGGCATCATCTAAGTACTCTCGATTAATAAACTCCACCATATCTTTGTATGCACCATCTTTAATTTCAGGATAGCGCAATACATCAATAATCATACGGCCAAAGCGTGTAGTGCTAGCTTTCGCAATACGTCGAGCTTCTTTAGGATCATCTGTAATATTACAGAATAAAATTTGGCCTATCGCTAGGCGCTTGCGTTTAGGTGGCACCACTAACCACGCAATTTCACCTAGCAATGTACCAATAGCATATTGCAAACCTTTAGGTAATAAGCAAATAAAGGCACTAAAGATTTTCATAAACCTATACATGGATTATTAGCTCTCCTTAAGCTGTGCTTTCAAAGCGTCAATTTCTTTTTGTAATTGTTTTACAGTTTTCACCATTTCTGGCAAACGATTCTCGTAAGCAGCCAATTTTAACCACTCTTTATGAGGTCTCATTGGATACCCAGCCATAACAGAATTAGATGGTACATTGCCAGTAATTCCTGTTTTACCTGCAAATTGTACATTATCTCCAATTGTAATATGACCAGTACAGCCTGTTTGTCCTGCAAAGATTACATGGTTACCACATTTTGTACTACCTGCAATCCCAACCTGTGCAATCAAGAAACAATCTTCTCCAATCTCAACATTGTGGCCAAGGTGAACAAGATTGTCAATTTTTGTACCGCGACGTACCAAGGTAGATCCCATTGTAGCATTATCAACAGTAGTGCAAGAACCAATTTCTACATCATCTTCAAGAATAACATTGCCTACTTGAGGAATATGCGTATGAATACCATTTTCTGTGGCAAAGCCAAAACCTTCACCACCGATAACTGCTTTAGCACGCAATACAACGCGTTTACCCAAAATACAGTTCTCATGTACGATAGCACCTGCATAGATATCAGAATCTTCCCCAATTCGTACATTATGACCAATATATACATAAGGTCGAATTGTTACATTATCACCGATAACAGCATTATCATTAATAACACAATAGGCACCAATAGCTACATTTTTACCAAGTGTAACATTCTTGCCAATAATAGCTGTACTATGCACTTCACGGGGAACTACAACAGGTGGATGGAATACTTCTAGTACTTGTGCAAATGCGGATTTTGCATTATCAACTACGATTTGCGCCATCGGTGCATCTTTTACTTCAGATTCAACGATAACAGCACCCGCTTGACATAATGCAATATGTTCAACATATTCACCGATTGCAAAAGTTATAGATTGTTTTACAGCTTGTTCAAAGCTACGTGTCTCAGTAATGACAATAGACTCATCACCTATAAGGCGCCCGCCTACTAAATTTGCGAGTTCCTGTAAAGTTTTTTCCAAGGTAAACTCCTCCCCTGTGATAATCTCTAATTATTGTGCGGCTTCAGTAGTGCCTGTCGCAGCTTGACCTGCTTGTTGTGCATTTTGTTGAGCTTCTTGTTGTTCCTCAGCTTTTATTGCTTCTTCAGCTTCTTTAATTTGAGTATCAGAAGCTTTACCCATCTTAGTGATCAACTCTTCAGTTACATCAGCGCCACCACCTACAACAGCACCTTTTTCAATAACAACATCAAGTTTTTTCTCTTTTACAAGTTCATTAATTTTTTGTTCTTGATATTGACGGTATTCTTGTGCTTTTGCATTAGTAAAAGCAGTTAATTCTTGAGATGCTTGATTATAAACATTTTGCTTAGAAGCATCATCAGCAGCGTCAATTCTTTTATTCAACTCAGCTTTTTTAGCATTGATTTCTTGAGAAATAGCAATACCTTTTTCAGTACTATTAGCTACTTTCATTGTATCAACATAACCGATATTATTGGAACCACAGCCACCTAAAATCGCTATGGACGCTACTAAAGTTGCACTCAATACTAAAGATTTAATACGTTTATTCATTATATAACTCCTTATTGAACTCGATA